>JAPEVH010000033.1 GCA_026645415.1 Candidatus Electronema sp. | reverse complement strand
ACGAGACTTCCGCCGCCAGATGACTGATCGTGCTCATATTTCACAGAGTTTGAAGAAATGAAATTGATTTTTTAATCCTTTTACTCAGGCGTTCAAACTCTGTCAAGAAAAGTGATGGATGGTAAGGGGTAGAACAGCGTAAGCAAATCAGCGGCAATCTTTGTGGTTGTAAACCTAAGCTCATCACCGGCAAGGTGAAGGAGAACTGACTATGAATCCAGAACTGCGTCCAGACTTTTCCCTAGAAGGCGAAAAGGAGATTATTAAGGAAATGGTCAAGCTGACCATTGGTTTGATGGAGGAGTCTAAAGAGGGCTGTCCGCTGCGTGTCCAACATGCCAAGGCTACAGCCTGCGTCACTGCAACCTTTGAGATTGCTGCGGATATTCCTGCTGGCCTCCGCTATGGGGTGTTCAGCAAGCCAGGCCGCGTCTTTGAGGCCATTGTCCGCTTTTCCAATGCCCAAGGCAAGATCACACCTGATGGCGAGCGAACCGCTAGGGGCTTGGCGATTAAACTGCTCAATGTTGATGGGCCACGGGCAATGGACCAAGGCACTGACACGAGCCAAGATTTTCTCTTTGTCGATCATCCTGTCTTTCCTTTTCCTAACCCAGAAGAGTACCGGGATATTATAAAATACAAGAGCGTCCCGCTGATTGGTGACCTTCTCGCCCTTGCCCACCTCCAGTTCTTTGAACCTGATCAGCTAGAGATCGTGAAGGCGATCAGGAAAAAAACTGTGGCCAGCCCGCTCGGTATCACCTACTGGAGCGGTGTGCCCTATTGGCTTGGCGACGCTGTAGGACTGACAGGACAGGCTGTGAAGTATTCGGCTGTGCCGCACGCGCTGACAACAGGGCCTGCTGATCCAGAAGAGCTGCCTGCGGACTATCTGCGAGAGGCTGTTGCCAAGCAGCTTGCGCAAGGCGAAGTTGTGTTTGACTTCAAAGTGCAGAAGCAGGGTGATTCGGCCTCAATGCCGATTGAGGATGCCTCGGTGTATTGGAACGAGCACCAGTCAGCACCTGTGACAGTGGCTACTCTGCGGATTGGCAAGCAGGCGGTCAATAGCAACAGCGAACTAGAGAAGCGGTGCGAAGGCATGTCCTTCAACCCGTGGCACGCACTCAAGGAACATCGTCCGCTGGGTGGCCTCAACCGGCTGCGCAAAGCAGTCTATGAAGCCAGCTTTACCGAGCGTGAACGGCGGAAGAAGGCGGCGTGAGCCGTGGTGCTGAAAGGCACGGCATATGTTTCATTTGCACACTGCGGTATCCTGCCCGGCCTGCGGGCAGTCAACGGCTTCAATCTCTGCATTAAGTCGGGCCAGATTCATGGATTGCCGCTGCCAAGCAGGTGAGCAAGGAAATCAAGGGGGTAAAAGGCTGCTCGACCGCTATGACATCTCAGTTTGCAGAGACAGGCGCAAGGATGTGTCTATTGATTGTCGCGCTCATTGCTTATCTGCTCTTCTTGGTCTTCGTCCGGCCGGCATGGGCAGAGGATGTGACTGTTGCGACCATATTGGAAAATCCCAAGTTGTTTGATGGAAAAAACGTATCGATCATCGGCATTCTTGCCGGGGCGGTACATTTTGAGGAGATGCCGTACATATACGATGCCGAACAAAATAAGAATATCATGATGATAGGGAGTATCGCCGAAGGTACAAGGATGGAGGATATTGTGGAAACGTATGGTGTCTTATCGCGGGTGAGAGGAGTATATTATTACGATCCAGACGCATACAATTACTTTCATTCTTGCAACCATGAGATATCTCGCATAACATCCATCGAACCGTATGCTAAAGAGGAGACAGGCAGTCCCATTCCCTGTGCTCTGCAAGCGATCATGGAAATTAACGGGACGAGGAAAGCCATGCTCACTGATCTATCTGACGGGAAAGGGCATCTTGTTGCTCCTGGAATAAATATTATGATCGGTGTTCTGCCAGAAGAGATAGTTGCTATTGAACCGGACAAGATTGTTGTTGAAGAACACTGCAAACAATGCAAAGGGAGCAACAGGAGACGTATTGAGGTGTATTTAAAAAAATAAACTTCCTCAAATCTTTTTGATCCAGATGCAACGACAATCATTTCCAGCATGATACACAATCTCTTGAAAAATCCTCCGGCCTTAGCTCCCCGTCGGTTTACTGTCTGATGTAGCCCATAACCCATCAGGAGATGCCTAATGCTCCTTGAAGTTAAGAACATGTCCCACTACTTCGGCGGCCTGCGGGCGGTGAACGGCTTCAATCTCCGCATTGAGCCGGGCCAGATTCACGGCTTGATCGGCCCAAACGGAGCAGGCAAGACCACGGTCTTCAACCTGATCACCGGCGTGCATGTGCCGACCGAAGGCGAGTTGCTGCTCGAAGGCCAGAGCATCCGTGGCCTGGAGGCACACCGCATTGCCGCCTTGGGCATTGGCCGCACCTTCCAGAACTTGCTGCTTTGGCGACACCTGAACGTGCTTGATCATATCCGCCTTGCTCATTATAGCCAGCTTCGTTACAGTCTCTTTGGAGCCTTTTTCGGTAGTCCGGCTTGTCGCCGCCAAGAGCAGGAGATTGAGGAGCAGTCGCGCCGCCTCTTGGAGACCTTTGCCATCAGCCACTTTGCTGATCAGCTTGTTTGTAGCCTGCCTTACGGTGCGCAACGGCGGGTGGAGATGGCGCGGGCTATGGCAACCAAACCGAAGATTCTTTTCCTTGATGAGCCAACCGCAGGCATGACCCCGGACGAACTGCAACAGATGATTGCAATCATCCGCCAAGTGCACAAGGAATTTGGCGTGGCCATTCTCATGATCGAGCACCGGATGAAATTTGTCATGGAGCTGTGCGATGCGGTGCAAGTGCTGGTCTTTGGCGAGGTCATCGCCCAAGGGCCGCCTGCGACTATTCAGAACAATCCCAAGGTGATTGAAGCCTATCTCGGCAGGGAGGATATTCACTGATGCAGCTTGTGGTGGAGAATCTCTCGGTTTCCTATGGTAAGATTCGCGCCCTGCACGGCCTCAGCTTCCAAGTGGCGCAAGGCGAAATAGTCACCATCATCGGGGCAAACGGAGCAGGCAAAAGCACATCACTGCGGGCGATTTCGCGGATGATTCCTGCGGAGCCGGGTTCACGCCTAGAGTTCATGGGCGTGAATCTGCTCAAATACCAAGCCGACAAGGTGGTTTCGCGCTTGGGCATTTCTCATGTCCCAGAAGGCCGGATGATCTTCGGCAACCTCACTGTGAGCGAAAATCTGGCTCTTGCGGCCTTTGCTCGTAAAGACGCAAACGCAGTAGCCCATGATAAGCAATGGGTCTTTGACCTGTTTCCTCGTCTTGAGGAGCGGAAGAATCAGCTTGCTGGAACCATGAGTGGCGGCGAGCAGCAGATGCTGGCGGTGGGCCGGGCCTACATCAGCGGCAGGAAGATCATGCTGCTGGACGAGCCGTCGATGGGCCTTGCTCCTCTGCTCATGCTGGATATGTTTGCTGCTCTCAAAGAGATTAACCGGAACGGCACTACCATCCTACTGGTTGAACAGAACGCCCGCCTTGCATTAAAATTTGCTGGGCGTGGTTATGTGCTAGAAAATGGCCGATTGGTACTGGAAGGCAACGCGGCTGACCTGCTCAACAACCCAGAAGTGAAGCGGGCCTATTTGGGAGCGTGACCGAATCAGCTTCCGGCTTGACAAGACAGCAAAGATTTGCTTACCTGCATAAATAAAAAATGTACGGCTGACAGCCTGCTCCCGCTCAGGGCGGGCAATCTCCATCCGCAATCACTCAACCGCTGTTAAAGGAGGAACTCATGGCTGGAAACGAAGATAAAATTGAAAGTCTACTCAAGGAAGGCGCGTCCTTTCCGCCGCAGGATGCCGGACGCGATCAGGCATACATCAAATCCATAGAGGAATATCAGGCGATTTACAAACGCTCGATGGAAGACCCAGAAGGCTTCTGGGCAGAGCGGGCGGAACAGCTCGTCACTTGGGATAAGAAGTGGGACAAGGTGATGAACTGCGATTTCCAAAAGCCGGAAATCAAGTGGTTTGAAGGCGGCAAGCTCAATGTTTCTGCGAACTGCCTTGATCGCCACCTGACCGACGGTCGCCGGAATAAGGCCGCCATCATCTGGCAGGGCGAGCCAGAAGAAGATGTCAAGGTTTACACCTATCAAATGCTGCATACTGAGGTCTGCCGCTTTGCGAATGTCCTCAAGAAAAAGGGGGTAAAAAAAGGTGATCGGGTTGCCATTTACCTGCCCATGATCCCAGAGCTGGCTATCTCTTTGCTCGCCTGTGCGCGCATTGGGGCTATCCACTCGGTTGTTTTTGCTGGTTTCTCCGCCATAGCTCTCCAGAGCCGTATTCAGGACTGCGAGGCGAAAATACTGATCACCTCTGATGCCGTCCTCCGCTCTGGCAAGACCATTCCGCTCAAGCCAAATGCTGATGCTGCCTTGGCTGCCTGCCCTTCAATAGATGGCTGTATCGTGGTTAATCGGGCAGGCAATGAGGTCGGGATGCAGGAAGGCCGCGATACGTGGTGGCATGATGAGGTTGCTGCTGCTGATATCTCCTCGGACTGCGCACCAGAGTCAATGGATGCTGAGGATATTCTGTTCATTCTCTACACCTCTGGTTCTACTGGCAAGCCTAAAGGCGTGGTGCATACCACAGGCGGCTATCTGACTTATGCTATGCACACCACCCAGTGGGTCTTTGATGTAAAAGACGACGATGTTTACTGGTGTACAGCAGATATTGGCTGGGTTACAGGTCATTCCTATATTCTCTATGGACCGCTGGGTTTGGGTGCAACCTCCGTTATGTTTGAGGGTGTTCCTTCTTGGCCAGGCACAGACCGCTTTTGGGAGATTGTCGAGAAGTTCCGCGTCAATATCTTCTACACCGCTCCAACTGTTATCCGCGCTCTGATGCGTGAGGGCGAGGAGCCTGTTAATCGTTGGGATCTGTCTAGCCTGCGCGTGCTTGGTTCTGTTGGTGAGCCAATCAACCCAGAGGCTTGGATGTGGTATTATGTCAATGTCGGCAAAGAGAAACTGCCGATTGTGGACACGTGGTGGCAGACGGAAACTGGTGGTATTATGATTTCTCCGCTGCCTTATGCGACAACGCTTAAACCTGGTTCAGCTACTTATCCATTGCCTGGCATCGATGCAGCGGTTTTTGACGAACAAGGCAACGAGGCGGGCATTAACGAAGGTGGCCATCTGGTCATCCGTAAGCCGTGGCCAGGTATGCTACGCGGTGTATTTGGTGATCCAGCTCGCTTTAAAAAGGCGTATTTCAGTCGCTATCTTGGCATCTACGATCCAGAAGACGGAGCGCGTAAAGATGCAGATGGTTGCTTCTGGATTATGGGTCGCCTTGATGATGTTATCAACGTTTCTGGCCACCGACTCGGTACAGCAGAGATTGAATCTGCTCTTGTTTCCCATCCAGCAGTAGCTGAAGCTGCGGTCGTCGGAATGCCGCATAAGATCAAGGGGCAAAGTATTTTTGCTTATGTCACTCTGAAGGCATCGGCAACTGAGTCTGACGCACTGAAGAAGGACTTGAGCGTGCATGTGCGGAAAGAGATTGGCCCGATTGCTACCCCTGAAGTGATTATGTGGGCACCTGGTCTGCCAAAAACTCGTTCTGGTAAGATCATGCGTCGTATTCTGCGTAAGATCGCCGCAGATGACTTTGATAACTTCGGTGACACTTCGACCTTGGCGGATCCTTCGGTAGTGGATAACTTAGTTGATGCCAAGAAGAATATTTAAGCGGCAATAACCCCTCTCCGGTTCGGAATTAAGGCAGGATGCTAAAACGGCATTCTGCCTTTTTCATTTCCATTTGTTGCAGAAATTTGTATTGACGGGCTGCGCCAAAGCATGACATAGTGCTGCACCTTGCCTGTCTGGTGGGCTGTTTTTTGTACTACTGCCAGCAAGGGGAGAACATCTTTCTTTTCCAGAGTGACAGAACAATGAAGGAGATATACAAACAGACCATTCGATGGATCGATGACGCGCTCTTTCTCAAGCGAATTATTCCAGCATTGTTGGTGTTGCTGGCTGGTTCGTGGTTTTATGCCAGTCTTGAGTTGGAAAGCGAGATGGATAGTTGCAAAAATCAGGAAATACTCCATGTTGGCCAAGGTGCAGGCATTTTAAGCAGTAGTCTGCGAGAAGTCAGCTTTGACCTTCTCCAACTTGCCTCGCACGAAACTGTACTAGAGCGTATTACTGATCCTAGTCCAGAAAATTTAGCCAAACTGTCTGAAGATTTTGCCCTGTTTGCGATCAGCAAAGGCGGCCACTATGAACAGATTGGCTGGATAGATAGCACGGGTATGGAACGGGTGCGGCTGGATTGGTCTACAGCAGGACCAAAAATTGTCTCCGAAGATCGTCTCCAGAGTCGGGCTGAACAGATGTATTTTATGGAAACTGCTTGGCTAGAGCAAAACAGTATTTTTATTTCTCCACCAGATATAGATGTTGAGCCTGATAGGAAAAATCAGCCAGCAGTCTTGCGAGCCAGCACTCCTTTGCTGGACCGTCAAGGCGGTCGCCGGGGTATCCTTATTCTCAGTTGGTCGGCTGACCAATTATTGCATGAGTTTGCGGAAGTCACTGAAAAAATCAAAGATCATCTAGCTGTTTTCAATAATGAAGGCTGGCGACTGGCCAGTTTATCCACCACTGAAGATCCTCTTTTAACTGGCCCAAAGCCTCTTTCTGATAGTGAGGTTTGCGATCCTCGAATCTGGCAGGACATTTTACAAAAAAAAGAAGGGCATTTGCTCGGCAAAAATGGTCTCTGGACGTGGAATACGGTTAACTCCTTGCGAACGATTGCAAAGGCTTCAGAGACAAGATCAGATGAAAATGGTCTTTGGAAAGTGATTTCCCATATCAACCGGGCAACGATTACAAAAATAAAACTTAGCATTATCAAAAAAACTGCTGGAATGGCCGCGTTGCTGGCTATCGTATTCTGTTTTAGTGCATGGAAACTGGCAATGGCGGAAGGAGCGGTGCGGAATGCTAAACGTGACCTAGAAAGACAGGTTCGAGAGCGGACTGCTGAATTAAAAACCAAACTTACAGAACTCAAACAGGTCAACCAAAAGTTGGCAAGCACGCAGGCACAATCTCTAGCGGTAGTTGACGCACTGGCCAAAATTGGTCTTGGCTTGATTATTATTGATGACTGCAACAAGGTACGCTACCTGAATCAGGTGATGCAGGAGTGGTTTGGCGACATTACTGGTGAGGACTGCTGCGCCCTCTTTGAGGATAGGCATCATCCTTGGTGCCGCGCTTCGGTGCTAGAGGCGTTGCAGGAGGAAAAATCAATTTGCTATCTACCTGATACCAGTGATGGAAAAATTTTTGAAGCAGTAGCCACCAAATTTACCAGTGCTGAGGGGCTTGAATCAGTTATCCAAGTGGTACGAGATGTCACAAAGCGAAAAGAAGAAGAGCGACTCTTGCGGGAAAATCAAGAGAAATACCAGCGACTTTTAGATGATATTGGTGAGAAATTTGTCGTCTTTAGTCAAAAACCTGATGCTGAAGAATGGACCTATGCCAGCGATGGCGTTCGCTCCGTGTTTGGCTGTGCAAAGGAGGATGTCACTGGTGGTAATTCTTGGATAGAAAAGATCAACTGGCTTGCTGAATCATTAGAACAAACTCACGTGTATATTTCTCGTATCCGTGAGGGCAAGACAGAATTTATTCAGCATGACATGCAGTTTATCCATCCAGATGGCAGTTTACGTACCGTGCGGGTTTCCTCCCATCCGGTACGTAATCAGGCTGGGCGGCTGCTCGCTATTGATGGCATTTTAGAAGACACAACCGAATACGAGATCATTACCCAGAAGCTGGCCGAAGCGCAAGAGCGAGCTGAGGCCGCCAGTCAAGCTAAGTCTGAGTTTCTCGCTAACATGAGCCATGAGATTCGCACTCCCATGAATGCGATTATTGGCATGTCTGAGCTGGCCTTGGAAACAGAACTTCGTCCAGAACAACGCAACTATATTGAAAAAGTACATTATTCGGCCCAATCGCTTCTTGGTATTATCAATGATATTCTCGACTTTTCTAAGATTGAGGCGGGCAAATTAGAGGTTGAACAGATTGTCTTCTGTCTGCAAAAAGTTTTTGATAATCTTGCTGATATTATTGGTCTCCGGGCAGAAGAGAAAGGTCTGTATTTAGATATTGATTTGGCAGCAGATGTGCCAGTTAGACTGAAAGGCGACCCACTGCGTCTTGGGCAAATCCTTATTAATCTTGGCAATAATGCCGTTAAGTTTACCAGTGAAGGTGGGGTCAGTGTTTCTGTAGAGCGACTCCACGACGAGGAAGATAAAAACAACATTGTGCTTCAGTTTTGTGTTGCTGACACTGGTATTGGTATGACACCAGAGCAGCAGAGCAAATTGTTCCAGTCATTCAGTCAGGCTGATAGCTCTACGACCCGTCGTTTCGGTGGCACAGGTCTTGGACTATCGATTAGTAAGAAATTAGTTGGCTTGATGGGTGGAAAAATTTGGTTGGAGAGTGAAGCTGGCAAGGGGTCACGTTTCTATTTTGTCCTACCTTTTGCAGTAGTACGCCAGCAGGAGAAAGATGTTCAAGGAGAGCGTGGAGAGATAGAATCTTTCTGCCTAGGAGGAAAAAAAGTGCTCCTCGTGGAAGACAATCAGCTTAATCAGGAATTGGCAAAAATTCTCCTCTGCCGCAAAGACATCAAAGTTACTGTGGCAAACAATGGAGCTGAAGCACTGGAAAAGCTGGAGCATGATCAGTTTGACTGTGTACTCATGGATATTCAGATGCCAATTATGGATGGCTACACAGCCTGTGCTGCAATCAGAAAAATGCCGCAATATAAGCAACTACCAATCATTGCTCTGACTGCCAATGTTATGGCCACGGATCGAGAAAAGAGCCGCGCCGCAGGCATGAGTGAGCATATTGGCAAGCCCTTTAATGCCAAAGAAATGTATAGGATTATGGCCCGCTGTATGGCTGTAGCTTGTGGTGAATCGGTAGAAGAAGACAGCGTAACAGCAGAAAGGCGAGAGGCTTTAATTGGCTGTAGCGAATAAGCAGGGGCAGAAGCTGCCCCTGCCAGAAAAACGGTTAGTTGTTCTTGAACTGAGCAACTAGAGCTTGAATTGACTCTTTGGCATCACCGAAATACATGCGGGTGTTATCGCCAAAAAAGAGCGCATTCTCAATACCAGCAAAACCGGGATTCATCGAACGTTTCAGGACGATAACTGTTCGCGCCCGATGGGTTTCAATAATCGGCATTCCGTAAATCGGACTGGACTTGTCGTTCAAAGCTGCTGGATTGACTACGTCATTTGCACCAATCACCACACAGACATCCACGCTGTCCATGCGCGGGTTGATGTCATCCATTTCCACAAGTTGATCATAAGGCACATTAGCCTCAGCCAACAGGACATTCATGTGACCAGGCATTCTACCTGCAACTGGGTGAATGGCATAGCTAACTTCGGTGTCGTTCTTCTCCAACAACTCGCCTAACTCACGCACCACATGCTGGGCCTGCGCCACAGCCAGACCATAGCCAGGCACAAAGACCACTGAATCCGCTGCTTCCAGAATATAATAAACATCTTCTGTCGAGGCAGGACGAACTTCTCCCTGCGCACCTTGACCGCTACTCTTGGCTGTAGTACTGCCAAAACCGGAAAAAAGCACGTTGGCCAAGGAACGATTCATGGCCTTACACATGATTTTGGTCAGAATGATGCCGGAAGCTCCAACTAATGCACCAGCCACGATCAACAGCTTGTTGGAAATAACAAAACCGGCAGCGCAGGCAGCCAAGCCCGAATAGCTGTTCAGGAGGGAAATCACTACTGGCATGTCTGCGCCACCAATGGGAATAGTGGACGTGACACCAAAACCAAGCGAGATAAGAACAATGACAATGAAGAGAAAATAGCCAAAGCCAGAACCGGGATTAGCGCAGAACACGGCGGCGGCAAGCAAAGCCGCTGCGAGGATTGCACCATTGACAAGATGCTGGCCAGTAAAAACAACTGCTTTCTGGGTGATTTTGCCAGACAGCTTACCAAAGGCAACCATTGAGCCGCTGAAGGTCACTCCGCCGATCAGAACGGAGAGAAAGGTGACAATAGCAATGAAGGTCGGCATCTCAGGCAATTCAGCTTTGTCCATCAAAAACTGATGATACTCAGCCCATGCCAAGAATAAGCTGGCAAGCCCGCCAAAGCCATTAAATAAGGCTACCATCTCTGGCATGGCCGTCATTTCCACCTTCACTGCTGCATACACGCCAATCGCGCTGCCAACCAAGATACCAAGAATAATCCACTTATAATCCAGCCCAGCATTCAGCAAGGTAACGACGATAGCCAGCAGCATACCCAAGGCGGAAAGCTGGTTGCCGCGTCGAGCTGTGGCAGGCGAGCCAAGCATTTTCAGGCCGAAAATAAATAGAATCGCCGAGATGATATAGCTAAAGTTGATGAACAGGCTCACTTGTCACCTCCCTCAGATGACGTTTCCTTTTTCTTAAACATCTCTAGCATCCGGTCTGTGACCAAATAGCCGCCTGCCACGTTGATTGCGGCCAAGGCCACGGCTAGGGTGCCGAGCAAAGCAGAAAGTCCATGAATCTCTGTCTGAAGCGAAGCCATTGCTCCGATCAGGGTGATGCCGGAAATAGCATTTGAACCGGACATCAACGGCGTGTGCAGAGTAGAAGGCACTTTGGAGATCAGCTCAAAACCGAGAAAAATCGTCAAAACAAAAATAAAACTTAGATAGACTGCTTCCATTTGTGCTCCTCACTTGTTGATGATGCTTTTGTACATTTCGCTGACAATCTCACCTTTATGGGTGATCAGCGCGCCTTTCATGATCTCGTCGTTGCAGTTGAGATGGAATGTCTTCTGTTCTTTGTCCCAGAAATGCTCGACAAAATTGCCCAAATTGGCAGAATACATCTGGCTGGCAGTCTCAGCAAAACGACCCGGCAAGTTGCCAAAACCGACCACTCGCACTCCGTTTATCTCTGTAATCTTATCGAGTTCTGAACCTTCGACATTACCACCGGTTTCTACAGCCATGTCAATGACCACTGAGCCGGGCCGCATTTCAGCCAGCATTTTGTTATCAATGATGCGCGGCGCAGGCCGGCCAAAAAGCTGGGCTGTTGTAATCACCACATCAGCTTTAGCGCAGGCTTTGGCCATACCCTCTTTTTGTAGGGCAAGCTGCTCTGGCGTGAGTGCCTTGGCATAGCCGTCCTTAGTTTGGCCGGTCTCGCCCAGATCAATCTTGACAAACTTTGCCCCCAGCGACTTAACCTGCTCCTCAACCACCGGCCGAGTGTCAAAGGCCTCCACCACGGCACCAAGCCGCTTGGCTGTAGCAATCGCCTGAAGTCCAGCCACACCTACACCGATAATAAAGACTCTGGCTGGTTTAATCGTCCCTGCTGGGGTGGTCATCATCGGAAAAATTTTGTCTAAGTGCTCTGCGCCGAGGATCACGGCTGCGTAGCCGCCCAAGTTGGCCTGCGAGGAGAGCACATCCATTTTCTGCGCCAAGGTGCTGCGTGGAATCATTTCCAAGCTGATTGCTGAAATTTCTGTTCGGCGCAGCAATTCTACCAGCTCGGCTTCATTAAAAGGATCAAGGTAGCTGATATGAATGCAGTCCTTGCGCATCAGCTCGACTTCTTCTACCGGCGGCTTGCGCAAACGAAGGACAATATCCGCAGATTGGAGCATCTCGTTCCGTGAACTGCTGACCATAGCTCCAACTTTTTCGTAGTCTGCATCTGCAAAGCGGCAGCTCAGACCGAGACCAGACTCAATCACCAGCTCTGCGCCGAGTTTAACCAGCTTGTCCGCTGTCAGCGGAATCAACGGTACTCGTTTTTCCCCTAGATGGGTTTCTTTCATGACCGCAATTCTCATAAGCAGCTCCTTGGTTTTATGTAAGATTGCTAAGATATCCCTGCATGGCAGAGAAAAAAAGCTTTGTCCCTTCGTAAAAAAACAAAAAGGCCTGCTGAAAAGCAGCAAGATACTTTTTTTCAGCAGGCTCAACAATAGGGCAGCAATTGGATTATTTCTACATTTTTTTTAACGTTCTTCCCATCTCGTAAAAAATCCACTGCTGTCGCCTTCCTTGACCAGTTGTTCCGTTTTTGGTGTCGGGTTACTAACTTCTGGCCATTTACCCGGTTGTGGTTCTGCACCTTCTTGTGCTGCTGGCGACAGTTGGGCATCCTGCAAAACAGGATGTTTACGAATATCCTGCCCTTCCACCTCATAACAAAATTCAATAGGAATTCCGTTTGGATCAAAGGAATATATAGAATGAATAAATCCATGATCAATCATGTCAGAGCAGGGAAAGCCTGCGGCCTCCAACTTATCTTTAAGCTGCCAGACTTCTTCAGCAGAATTCATCCCAAAGGCGATATGATCAAAAGCTATCTGCCCAGAAACTGGCCGTCCATGTAGCTTGCGCTCCACAGGCTGCGCTCCATCCCATTCAAAAAAGGCTAAGGAGTTTTTTTCATCGATCTCAAAAAAATAATGTCGGAAGCCCGCTTCGCCAAAACCGTTGATTAAACGCATTCCTATGAGGTCGCGCCAGAAACGGATGGTTGCTTCCATATCGCTTGTCACCATTGCAAGGTGATTGATACCTTTGAATTTCATTCCCCAGAATCCTTTTCTTTAGTTACAGCTCATGTTTTGCGCGAATTGTAAACAATTCCTTTTTTCAACGAGATACTGCGTAAATTTCAAAATACTCATCAAACAAATTTGCTGCTCAGGCAAGACAACACGGCTCAACCATTGATTCAATCCGCTCGATTACGCTCCGCCAACCGGATGACACTTTTTCCGATGACTGATTGCATATTTCATGGACTCTGAAGAAAAAAATGGTCGTATCAATCAGTCCTTTTACTACCTTCTTCAAACTCCGTCAATAAAAGTGATGAATGGCAAGCTGTTTCTACTTTAAAAGAGGACTAAGATGCTTTTCTCCTGCCTTCTTTATTTTTTCCAACTTGGAAAAATGATGGTTGGTAAGTTGCTAAGATAGAGCAGCTTTGACAGAGTTATTTCGAGTCAAAAAAACACACTAACTCAGCATAAAAGAGCAAAAAAGCAAGGCGGAAAAAGCAGTTAACTGAAAAGAAAAAAGTCCGCTACAATTTGCTTGCTTTTCTCTTGGTTCGAGAATAAAATCTCGTCCATAGAAGGATTATTTCTTTCGCATTCTTTGCTGAGGTAGTCGGTACGTTATAGCAGAATCGAGTGATTCTGTCTCCGGCGACTTCATAATTTTTTTGAGGATATGAATAAATCCTCATTAGGGGTATTTGTCATGAAGAAGACACTTTTATTGTTAGCAGCAGCCTTAGTAGTATTTGCAGCAGGCAATATCTCTTTTGCAGTAGCCGCTGATGATGCTACAGAGAATGTTGAGGTTGAGAAATCTGCAGTAACACCAGGTGATGTAACAGCAGGTGGTGAAGAAGCTGGTGATGTAACAGCTGGTGATGAAGAAGCTGGTAAAGGTGCTGCTGTTGAAGAAACTGAGCAGCCAACTGATGAAGGTGATGCTGTTGAAGTAACTGATGAAGCTCCAAGTGACGACGCAGCTCCAGCAGAAGAAACTCCAAGTGAAGACGAAGCTTCGGAATCAAACTAAGTCTCTTTGTTGTTCTGCTTCAATACGGCTGGTTCTCCACAGCGGGGAGCCGGCCGTTGTTATTTTTCCTCCCTCCAGTCTGCCTCCTAGTAAACCTCTTTCTAGCCTGCTATAATACCTGTAGAATTTTCCACGCAGCGGTTAAGCTGCTTACGTGTTTTCGCTGCTGACTTATTCAAGCAAGGAGATGGAATATGGGACTTTTCGACGCGCTAAATCTGAGTGGCGAACTTAAAGCTATAGATTGGGAAATGACTCCTGAATATACCTTTGGCACTTTTGAAAGTTGGGGTGGCAGGGAGCGAGTACGCAGCAGTAGAGAGCGGATTTATTATTTCTTTATTGATGCGTGGGGTAAGGAGCCGAAGCTTTGCCTTATGGAACGAGGCATCAAATACGCCCGTGTAGCAGCACAAATTCTTGCTCCTCCTGAGATGCTCCGCCGTTGCGTAGAGGGAAAGGGTAAAGTGGCTTTGTTTGAGCGTACCTTAGCAATTGATGAAGAGTTGAAGCAGTGGTTGATTGCTAACGTGATGGAAGGCAAAGATAATTCAAAAGTCATTCCTTTAGAAACAGAGGATAAAAGTGATAGTCTCGGCCCTGCTGGATTACCAAAGCTAGATTCCCCTTTACCTAGTGACCTAAAGCCAGTCACTGTGCCAAAAGTTGCCACTGAATTGACAGAAGAGGAGGTCGAACAGCTTATTAAAACGCTTAATTTGCCAGATCAGGATCGCAATCCTACTGGGCAATTTTGCAACTATTTTGTCGATAACGGTGATGGCCTCACGGTGACAGATAAGGTCACCGGCTTGATGTGGCAGCGGGGAGGTTTGGATATTATGAGCAGTCGGATGCTACGTAAGGCTGTAGAAGAACTGAATCAGCAAGGTTTTGCAGGGCATAATGACTGGCGTTTGCCAACCTTAGCAGAAGCACTGACGCTCATGGAGAGAGAAACATGCCATAAGGGGCAACATCTCCATCCTGCCTTTTCTGCGGATCAACCCTTTATTTTTGTTGATGCCGTACGTAAGCCAGGTGGACAATGGTTTGTTGATTTCAAACAGGGCCGCGTTTATTGGGCATCAGGTACCATTCCTGGTGGCTTTGGCCGTCTCTGTCGTCGGGCTTAAAAAATAGGGGAGATGCTTCTACGCTATCTCCCCTCTCAATTTCTGTCTATATTTTCTGCTGCTTATCGCATTTCTGATGTTTTCTTTTTTTGAGCAAGTTGTGCGAGTCTAATCTGTTCTTTCTTCTCAAAACCATAGTCAACCAGTCGTCGAATGTCTCGCCACATGGTCTCGCTACCCATGATTGCAAGCACGATAGCATCGTCGCCTCGTTTAAATTGCCCTACATAGGTTTGCCGGGCGATGCTCGTATAACCCGTTTTTCCTCCCATTGCACCATCTACTTGCCAGAGTGCTCTGTTGTGGTTACGCAAGAGTTTACCATAAGAGGTGCTGACCTTCGTTTGTTTCATTCGCTCTGCAAATTCTTTGTCCTGCATAGCGTGGCGAAAAATTTCAGCTAGATCACGAGCTGTAGTCTGCTGGCCTTGCGCTGTTAAACCAGAAGCAGTTCGGCAGACGGTATTTTCTGCCCCTAGAAGCCGAGCATGTAGGGTCATCAGACTCGCAAAGTCCTCCTCAGTTCCGGCAATTTTCTCTGCGAGGGCAACACTGGCATCGTTGGCTGAAGCCAGCAGTACCGCATTAATCAAATCATCGGCCTTATATTCCTTCCGAGGATTCAAATAAACCTTTGAGCGCGGCATGGTTGCAGCATGAGGACTTACTTCTACTTTTTCATTATCTTTCAGTCGTTTAATGGCAATTATTCCGGTTAAAACCTTGATGGTAGAAGCAGGCTGTCTAGGTTTGTCTGGAGCTTTGGCGAAAATAGGTCTACCAGTACGCGCATCAATAATCATGACACTTTTTGATGTAATCTGTTTAGCGATTTCATCGCTAACAGCAGAGATACAAGTACTCTGGCTCGTAACTTTCTCTTTAACCTTAGCAAGGCTCTTCTTGCTGCCAATGACTGCCACGCCATTATTTTTCTTCCGTATACTTCGTCGCTTTTTAGCAATAGTCCTTTTTGCTCCTGGCTTTCGTTGTAACTGTTTTTTTTGCGAAGCTGTAGTAACCCGTTTAGCTGCACTCTTTAGAACAGGGACTGGTGCAGCCTGAAGCTGGACTGCAAAAAAACAGATGAGGAGAAGCTGGACAATGAAAGAATAATAACGATTCATCTTGGTTATCACTTTAGAGGCAATAAGGAAAAAGAGGACTCTTCTGTTTTTAATATCGGTTAACTGGCCCTGTTGTCAAGTTCTTTATTGTTGACAGAGAGAATTTATTGAAGGTCAAATTCGCCTACTTATTCTTGTGTCGCCGTTTTAGGTTGCAAGAAAAGAGTAGAATTTATTTGATTTTTAGAAAAATTTATATACCATGCGGCCAAATTAAAAGACGACATTACGTTAAGGAGTTCAGTACGAAATTTTTCTGTGGAATTTCCCAAGGCAGCATTTAACCAGACTTCAGCTTTTTTGGCCTCAGCAGCCAGCAAAGCTGGTCGAGCAAAAAAAACAGCATATCCAGCCTCTTCGATCTGTGTGGCCAGATCAGAACCAAGTAGCATCCGTGTTGTGGATGACAGTTCTCTCTGTTGCTCTTGATTGAGTAGCGTTTTAAGGCTTAATTCACCATTGGCAATATACAGCATCTGTTTACTTAGAGCAACCGCCGGATGAGCAACCTCAGCGGGTAGCAGGCTCCAATAATAAATAGAATAGTTTCTTAGATCAAGGACTCGTTCGTCAGCAAAATTTTTATCTGTTAAGCTTTGTCGTATCCTCTTTACGAGGTGTTGGGCAGCACCTCGTTCTCGTATTTGGTTGAATAAACTAAGCTTAGGTAAGGGGAAAAAACCAGCATTAGCTACCCCATTGATCATTAAGCCAATCTGTGGCCCAACAGCCTCTGTAATTTGTTGAAGATTCAAGCCAAGATGCTGCTGAACAGTTTGATCTGTTGACCTATAGAGAGCAGAAGGAAGATGAGCAAGCAGATTTTGATCTAGTCCAGCAAACCAGCAATAGAAAAGTGTCTTTTCTGATAAGAGTGGCAAAGAAAGATTATGCTGAGTCCGGGTCTGGAACTGTTGCTGTACTGATTTATGTAAGGCATTGCTATCATATTTAACTGTACTATGAATTTGAAAATTGCCTTGATGTACTGCTGCAAAGCTACTCAGGCTCTTAAAGCCTTGCATGAAATCCGCTATACCTTCTACCTTTTCTTGTTTTAGAGAGGCTAATAGCCCACGAAGTTTTTTCAGATTACAGTAAAAATTGACATAACAGTTATCTGTAGTTGCTTCTGTCCAGAATTTTTTAGCAGCTAAGAACCAAGGCTGCTTTTCCAGACTCCTGTCATGTTCTTTTTGCTCCAGAGCTTGGGCAATCAATTCTGGGTGATAAGCAAGAATAATCACACCATCTTGGATATGTCCATACAAAAATTCATCATCATTAAGACGAATACGAGTTACTTGCAGACCATTTATAACCTCTTTGCTGAAATCTTTCATGGTCAACCGAGCAATGCTGTCTATAACCTTTCCTGTGGCAGAGGAGCCAAAGGCGATGAGTTGTTTTTGCACCTCTTTTTCAGGATTGTAGCGCAAGTTTATAGGATTTGGCTTGAGCAATGCAAAAGTTACGTCATCGCCAAAAAGTTGCTGAAGGAATGGATTGGTCAGAAGATCCGCAGCACCATCATAAAAACTCTCATATTGCCAGATATCTTCTTGATCTGCACCTTGCTCTGCCAGAATCCTGCCTATAGCCGGTTTAGCAAAAAATTGTCCTAACGCAGATTGAGGAAAAGATCGAGAAAGTCCCTTTAAATCAAAGATACTGATAACAGCTAAGGTGTCTGTAGGTAAATATTCGGCATAGTAGGAGCTTTTATTTGGAGGCGCAGAAAATTGTTGGATTGCATAATAAAAAGATGTCCCAGCAGCTCCAACTAGCAGAAGAAATATCAAACTAATTTTTTTCATATCTCAAAACGGTAAAGGAAAGACGCAGGTGAAAAATAAATATGCTTTAACAGAGAGGTTTTGATAAAAACGTGGCTCTTCAAATTAATAAATCATTCATGGATGAGCTATCTCTATATATAAAACAGCTCCTGCTAAAAAACGGAAGCGCATTTTTCCGTGGCGCAGTATACTTATATCTTTGACGGTTCATCCTGAACAGGATAAAAAAGCAAGAGAGAAAATACGATCAAGAGTAGGAGTTACGCAGTTGGGAAAAACAGAGTAACTCCTAAACTGTTTGGAAAAAATAGTTTTGCCTGTAAATCAGGTAGTCAAACAAACTATGTATGGCATGCAAAGTTAAGGGGCAAATTAAATAAAAACAAGGCATAAGGATAGATTCCTTGTGCCTTTTACATTTCATGTGGCTGACAACACAACCAGCGATGAGGCTATGGAACAAAGAGAAGAGCAAACCAAACCTACCCATGAGTGTGGCATCTGTGGCATTTATGGCCATGAAGATGCAGCCAAACTGACCTATTTTGGGTTATACGCCCTTCAGCATCGGGGGCAAGAAAGTGCGGGTATTACTTCGGGAGATGGCCAACACATGATCCTTCATAAGGCAATGGGATTAGTGCCAGAAGTCTTCAGCGAGGCGAATCTCCAGCGGCTCTCAGGTCACCTTGCCGCAGGTCATGTACGCTACTCAACCACTGGTGAATCCTCGATAGTCAATACGCAGCCTTTCATGGTCATGCATCAGGGTTTGCAACTGGCTGTAGCTCATAATGGCAACTTGGTTAACTCCATGGAGCTGCGCTCTCAACTAGAGCAGCAAGGGTCGATATTCCAAACCACTATGGATAGTGAAATTTTTATCCATCTGTTGGCTCGTAATATGCATTTGGGTCTAGCTCCAGCAATTAAAGAGGCTTTTGCTACAATTCAAGGTGCCTACTCCCTGCTGCTTATGACCCCAGATACTTTAGTGGCAGTCCGTGATCCAAATGGTTTTCGTCCTCTTTGTCTTGGTCGGCTTGAAAACGGAGGCTATGCCGTAGCCTCAGAGACCTGTGCCCTTGCGCTGATCAATGCTGAATATGTTCGCGATGTGGAGCCGGGAGAGGTATTAATCATCAACGAAAACGGCTTAGGCTCGGTCTTTCCTTGGCCGCCCCGCCGTCGGAGCTTCTGTATTTTCGAGCAGGTCTATTTTGCCCGCCCAGACAGCGACATCTTTGGCTGCAATGTTTACACTACCCGTAAACGGATGGGTGAAATTTTGGCGCGAGAAACTAAGATTGATGCTGATTTTGTTATGCCTTTCCCAGACTCTGGTAATTACGCTGCCATCGGCTATTCGCAAGCATCCGGCATTCCGTTGGAAATGGGCATGATTCGTAATCACTATGTAGGTCGTACCTTTATCCAGCCCTCCCAAGCAATGCGCGATTTTTCGGTGCGAGTGAAGCTGAATCCGGTACGTCCCCTAATCGAAGGCAGGCGGGTGATTATTGTTGAGGATTCGATCATTCGTGGTACTACTGGCAGAAGTCGTGTGCGCGCCTTACGCAATGCCGGGGCTAAAGAGGTACACATGTTAGTTTCCTGTCCGCCAACCAGACATGCCTGCTATTACGGTATCGATTTTCCCTGTTGCAAAGAGTTGATTGCCGCTAAAATATCTATCGAAGCCATCCGGGACCACATGGGTTTGGACTCTCTGACTTATCTGAGTTTGGAAGGATTGGTTGAGGCCACTGGTTTGAAAAAAGAAGATTTCTGTCTGGCCTGCTTTGATGGCATTTATCCGATCGCGCCTGATACTACCTTTACCAAGGATTCACTGGCCTGCTGGCGTAAGTGTTCGTAAAAAAATTGTAAAGCATGGGCAGTCAAGCTGCCCTTTGCTTGCAAGGAGACCCTATATGGCAGAAATTATCATTGACAGTTATCGTTGCAGTAGCTGTGGTACTTGTGTCGAAATGTGCCCAGATGTTTTTCAACTAGATAGCATGACTGAAAAGGCAGAGCTGGTCACAGTAGCACCGACAGTCACGGATGCGGTATATCAGGCAGCCGCTTTTTGCCCTGAGAAGTGCATTGAAATTAAGTAGCTGCTGCATCCCTGATGATAATATTCCAAGAAGGATCTGGCCGTTGTTTCGAGCTTGGGAGCGAATCAGCGATATTTTGTCAGAACATGAATATCACATTGCACAAAAGAGCGCGGACAAGCCTGGCGTTGAATTTGCTAAGGTGTTCGGCTAGGCAATTATTTACTTTCTTCCTCAATGCAGCATGTCTAGGCGTAAACGTAGCACCCAAGAACAAGAAACCTTGTCAGAGCCAAGCGGTGGCATTGTTTTTCAGCTTAGTTCGGCTGGCATCATTGGTATCGGAGTAGTCCTGTTCTGCCTCTTTCTTTGGATGTTCCTTCTTGGTATATGGGCTGGACAAACCATTCTCTATCCTCCTCAGCAGCAAACTATAGTATCAGCAGACGACAAAAGAGCTGGCAGCGCAGACGATATATTTGTTGAAAATCCAGCAGTGGAGACCTTACAGCCTCTCGAAAAAAAGAAGCGAATCGCCCCGCTAGGTCAGCCTACTGCCAGCGAAACACAGTAAATCTTCCCCATCTTGCCGCCCCAGCCCTTGACCAAAAGCTGACAAAGCGTTACCTTGAAAGTTTTATACAGACATGAAATACTGTCTGAAACCTAACCTAAATATCAGAAACACCTTTTTTTCCGTTGAGCGGAGAAGTAGCTGCATTTTTATGAACAGACTCTTAGGTGGGAAAACAGCAATTCCCATTCGCCCAGCCAGAATGAGCGATATCAAGGCCATCCATAACTTATTGCAGCAGTATGCCAATAAAGGGCTGCTGCTTGGTCGCTCTATTAGTTCTCTCTATGACCAACTTCGTGATTTTGTTGTCTACGATAAAGACGGTATCCAAGGAGTTTGCTCGCTGCATATCTGCTGGGATAATCTAGCAGAAATTCGCTCTTTAGCTGTTGCAGAAAGTAGTTGGCGGCATGGAATCGGCAAAGAACTGGTCAGCTCCTGTCTTGATGAGGCGCGCAGTTTGGAAATCAACCGAGTTTTTACCCTAACTTACCAAGGTATGTTTTTCCGCAAACTTGGCTTTGTTTCTATTGAGAAAAACGAGTTGCCGCACAAAATCTGGAGCGACTGCCTACAATGCCCTAAATTCCCAGACTGCGATGAAGAAGCACTGATTTGGACCAGCCAGTCTGCGGCAAATTGATCATCAATCTCTCCCCGGCAAAAAGTTGCCGGGCACCACACCGCCTGCGGGGAAACCAATATGATAGGTAATGTTTTAACCAAAATTTTTGGCAGCAAGAACGACCGTGAGGTCAAGGGATTGCGCAAAATTGTTGAGCAGATCAATCAACTAGAACCTTCGATAACGCCGCTCACAGATAGTCAGTTGCGCGGCAAAACCGATGAGTTTAGAGAGCGCTACGCAGGCGGTGAAACCCTCGATGATCTATTGCCCGAAGCCTTTGCTGTCTGTCGAGAGGGTGCAAAGCGCGTGCTGGGGGAACGGCACTACGATGTCCAGCTTATCGGCGGTATCGTCTTGCATCAGGGTAAAATTGCTGAAATGAAGACAGGTGAGGGTAAGACGCTGACTTCAACCGCCGCAGTCTATCTAAACGCCATCAGCGGTAAAGGTGTGCATGTGGTCACAGTCAACGACTATCTTGCGCATCGTGACGTAGAGTGGATGGGCAAGCTGTATCATTTTCTCGGCTTAACAACCGGCGCGATTTTGCATGGTATGGACGACCGCGCGCGGCGGGCAGCTTATGCCGCAGATGTCACCTACGGTACCAATAACGAGTTTGGCTTTGATTATCTGCGAGATAACATGAAGTTTTCTTTGGAAGATTTCTGTCAGCGCAGCTTCAATTTTGCCATTGTTGACGAAGTAGACTCTATCCTGATTGACGAAGCTCGTACGCCGCTGATTATTTCCGGCCCGGCAGAGATGTCCACGGATTTGTATCATAAGGTGGACGAAATCATGCCGCGCTTTCAGGAAGAGGAACACTATACCAAAGACGAAAAAGCCCGGCAGGTACTGCTTACGGATGAAGGTGTACTCCTTGCAGAGAAGCTGCTTGGGGTGGACAATCTGTACGATCCGCGTAATATCAATCATCTGCATCATGTTAATCAGGCACTTAAGGCTCATGTTCTCTTTAAACGCGATGTAGACTATATCGTCAAAAATGGTGAGGTCATTATTGTTGATGAGTTTACCGGTCGGACTATGGAAGGCCGCCGCTACTCAGATGGCTTGCATCAGGCTTTAGAGGCTAAGGAAGGAGTGAAGATCGAAAAGGAAAATCAAACCTTAGCCTCGATCACCTTCCAGAACTACTTCCGCATGTACGACAAGCTGGCTGGCATGACTGGTACAGCTGATACAGAAGCAGCAGAGTTTAAGAAAATCTATGAACTGGACGTAGTAGTTATTCCCAGTAATCGGCCTGTAGTTAGAATTGATTTTGCAGATGTCATTTATAAAAATCAAGCTGCGAAAGATCGGGCTATTGTTCGAGAAATCAAAGAGCTGCACGAAAAAGGACAGCCTGTGCTAGTTGGTACTATCTCGATAGATGTCTCGGAAAAGATAGCCACCATGCTGCACCAAGAAAAGATTCCGCATGAGATTCTCAATGCCAAGCAGCATGAACGAGAAGCGGAAATCGTAGCTCAAGCTGGTCAGTTTGGCAAAATCACTATTGCCACCAACATGGCTGGACGTGGTACAGACATCAAACTTGGCGAAGGCGTGCGAGAAAAAGGTGGTCTTCATATTCTCGGCACCAGCCGCCATGAATCCCGCCGGATAGATAATCAGCTCCGAGGCCGTTCAGGTCGTCAAGGTGATCCTGGTTCTTCCCGTTTCTATCTTTCCTTAGAAGATGACTTACTCCGCATCTTTGGCTCTGACCGCCTGAGTACGATCATGGATAAGCTGGGCATGGAAGAAGATGAGCCAATTGAACATTCTATGATCTCTAAGGCGATTGAAAATGCCCAGCGCAAGGTTGAAGGCCATAACTTTGACATCCGCAAGCATTTGCTTGAGTATGATGATGTAATGAATAAGCAGCGCGAGGTCATTTACAGCCAGCGGCGGGAAGTGCTGGCCAGTGACAACATCTTTGAGATTGTCAGCGACATGATCGATGAGCTAATTGATGGACTTCTGAACAATATAGTACAGGAGCGCATTCCCTCCGAAGAATGGGATTGGCTTGTCTTAGAAGAACGGATGACAGAGCTGTTTGGCATTGCTCATGGCTGGCTTGCCCAAAAAGATCGCAGCGATCTTAATCGAGACACACTGAAGGAAAAACTCCGGGCTGGCGTTGATCAGGCCTATCGTGCTCAAGAGGAACGCAATGGCACTGAGCAAATGCGGCAATTAGAACGGATGATTCTTTTGCAAGTTGTTGATACCTTGTGGAAAGAGCATCTGCTCAACATGGATCACCTTAAAGAAGGTATTGGCCTGCGTGGTTATGGACAGAAAAATCCTTTGGATGAGTATAAAAAAGAAGGCTTTGAGATGTTCAAAGGCATGATTGATGCGGTCCAAGAGCAAACAGTCAGCAATCTGATGCATGTCCGTATTGTGCAAGAGGATGAAGTGGCTCGCCTTGAGGAAGAGCATCGCCGCCGCCGGGAAGCAGAGTTGGAGATGCTGCAAGCCTTTGGTGGAGATGAGCAAGCTGCTTCTGAACAGAGCGAGTCTGAAAAGGTTAGCCGCAATGCTCCTTGTCCTTGTGGTTCTGGAAAAAAATATAAGAAGTGCTGCGGTAAACTATGATCTGTACAAGTGCCTTCTTGTATCGCCAAGGTTTCATCGCCTGTTCCCTCCTGATGGATGCAGGGCTGCTGCCAGCTCACGGGTGTAGAGATGCTGCGGCGCAGTAAGAAGCTGCCTCGTTTCGCCAGACTCAACCAGCCGACCACCGCACATCACGCCTACCTGCTCGGCGAGAAAGGCGACTGCCTTCAGGTCATGGGAGATGAAGAGGATGGCCATGCCTTCCTCCTTCAGGTTGCGGAGCAGCTCCAGAATGCGTCTAGGCCGGTGGTCGGCTCGCATCTGACCGGCAAAGCTGATGAATGGAGCGATATTGACGTTGCGGTGATTTCTCCGCAGATTGGCTCTGACCGCTTTGAAGAGCGGGTGCGCCTGACCAAAATTGCCTTTGCGGTTGATGACCGCATAGAGCCGCTGCCCTTCAGCCCGGACAGCTTCACGCCGGATGACCCGCTGGTGCGGGAGATTCTGCGGACAGGTCTGCGGGTTTGAAGCGGTGGGGCGTATCTGTTCGGCTCGCATCTGACCGGCTGAAAACTTCGTGGATTCAAGTTGTAAGTGCAACTTTTGCTGGTTTGAGAAAAGAGTGAGTTGTGGTAGTATGATGGCTCATTTCTCACCACCAAGCAAGAGGAGCGCGCATGCACAGCTACACACAACTCACCGAATCAGAACGTAACCAAATTTACGCTTTGAAGCAAGCAGGATTTAAGCCATCCGCTATCTATAGCCTTGCAGCTTAGTCGGCACCCGTCAACCATCTATAGAGAATTACGACGCAATCGCGGTCTTCGTGGATATCGTCCCCGACAGGCGCAGCAGATGACTGACAATCGCCGCCGTGAAAAGGTGAAGCCGAAAATCCCTGAAGAGGTTTTGTGTATTGCCAATGATCTCATAGAGAAAGACTGGAGTCTCGAACAAATCAGCGGCTGGCTGGCTGCTGAGAAAAATATGCGGATCAGCCATGAGCGCATTTATCAACACATCGCCCGCGACAGGAAGCAAGGAGGAAACTTGCATCTTCACTTACGCTGCCGAAAG
>JAPEVH010000086.1 GCA_026645415.1 Candidatus Electronema sp. | reverse complement strand
CGCTGGGCCGGGGCTTTGATTTGACTGCTGCTGATCAGCCAGTCTGTCTGATTGGCGGCGGCATGGGCATTGCTCCGCTGCTCTTTCTTGCCCAGGAGCTGCGCGGGCCAAAATACGCCCTGCTCGGCGCGAGAAATCAGGAGGAGCTGGCCCCGTTAGCCAAACTGTTCGCTGAGATCGGCTGCGCTGTCCAGCTTGCCACGGACGACGGCAGCCTTGGTCATCACGGTTTTATTCCCGATTTGTTGGAGGCAGTGCTGCCGGAGGTGAGGCAAGTCTGCACCTGCGGCCCCAGCCCGATGATGCGCAGCGTGGTCAGCATAAGCCGCCGCGCCGGAACACCCTGTCAGGTCTCAATGGAAACCCACATGGCCTGCGGCATGGGAGCCTGTCTCGGCTGCGTCATGCCGGGTGTGGATGGGCGGCAGGTGCATGTCTGCACGGACGGCCCGGTCTTCAAGGCGGAGGAACTGGCATGGCAGCTTTGAAACCTGATTTGCGGGTCAAGCTCGGCCCGCTGGACTTGCAAAATCCAGTGCTGACCGCCTCCGGCACCTTTGGCTATGCCAAGGAATTTGAGCCGTTCGTCAATCTGAACCGGCTCGGCGGCATCATTGTCAAAGGCATTTCGCTGGAGCCAAGGCCGGGCAATCCGCCGCCGCGAATTGTCGAGACAGCCTGCGGGATGCTCAACGCCATTGGCTTGGAAAATGTCGGCGTTGACCGCTTCATCAGCGAGAAAATGCCGTACCTGCGCACGCTGACTGTGCCGCTGCTCGTCAATATTCTTGGCGATTCGGTCGAGGACTACCGCGAGCTGGCCGCACGCTTGGACGAAGTGCCGGGCATCAGCGGCCTTGAGATCAACATCTCCTGCCCGAATGTGAAAAAAGGCGGAGCAGCTTTCGGCGCGTCGCCGGAGATGGCGGCAGCTGTGACAGCGGCGGTGCGCAAGGCTGCCCGGCTGCCGGTCATTGTCAAGCTCTCGCCCAATGTTACGGACATCACCGTGATGGCAAAAGCGGTCGAAGATGCGGGCGCGGATGCGGTCTCGCTGATCAACACCCTGATCGGCATGGCCATTAACGCGAAGACGCGGAAGCCGCGCTTGGCAAACATTATCGGCGGACTGTCCGGCCCGGCTATCAAGCCGGTTGCTCTGCGCATGGTCTGGCAGACCGCGCAGGCGGTTTCCATTCCGGTAATCGGCATTGGCGGTGTCAGCACGGCAGAGGATGCGGTTGAATTCATGCTGGCCGGAGCCAGCGCAGTGCAGGTCGGCACAGCCAATTTTTACGATCCCTCGGCAGCGGAAAAGATCGTCACTGGTTTGGAAGCGTATCTGCAAGAGCAGGGCGAAGAGCGGATCAGCAATCTGATTGGTGCGTTGGACACGGGAAAGAACTGACCCGCTGGTACGTTTAAAAATGATCAAAAATCCTACGCAATGAAACGTGTGCTGCTGCTGATTGCGCTGACAATTCTGCCTGCAACGGCGCAGGCGCAAGGGAACTTTGGCCGCTTTCACGCTTTGGTGATCGGCAACCAAAATTACCGGCATCTGATCAAGCTGGGAACGCCGTTAGCTGATGCAAAAGAGGTTACAAACGTACTGGAGCAGCAGTACGGCTTCACGGTTGAGCTGCTTTTGGACAAGAGCAGAGCGGATATTCTGCTGGCCTTGACCAAGCTGCGCAGAACCATGACTTCAGAAGAGGACAACCTGCTGATTTACTATGCCGGACACGGTTATTTTGACGATGCGAGCGAGGTAGGCTACTGGCAGCCTGTGGATGCCGCGAAAGATAACACCGTCTATTGGATTCCGACTTCTGAAATTACCAATCTACTCCGGGCAATTCGGGCCAGGCATGTCTTGGTGGTGGCGGATTCCTGCTATTCCGGCAGCCTGCTGATGCGGGACTCTGGGGCGCGGCTGCCGACGGGCATGGAGCGGGATGAATGGCTGCGGCGGATGCAGGATAGGCGGTCGCGCACCGCCCTGACTTCGGGCGGCGAGGAGCCGGTTGCGGACGGCGGCGGCAGCGGGCATTCGATCTTTGCCAAGGCGTTTCTGGAGGTGCTTCGGGAGAACAGAGGGATTCTGGACGGCGACAGTCTCTTTGACAAGATAAAGCGGCCTGTTGTCCTGTATGCGGATCAGACACCTCATTATGGCGATATAAAAAAGGCGGATAACGTCTTGAACACAAAAAAAGGTGATTTCCTTTTTGTGCCAAAGGAGATTCAGGGCGTGACGTTGCAGCAGCAGACAGGCGAGGTTGATTTGAGCTGGTTGCAGCGGGGAGAGAAGAAAAGCAAAACAATCGGGCAATATATTGATCATGGCGATGGCACGATCACTGACACTAAAACTGGCTTGATGTGGAAACGCTGTTCAGAAGGTTTGTCAGGGGTGAATTGCGAGAACGGCGAGGCGGAAGAGTATAAATGGGAGGATGCAGTAAAACGTTTCAAGAATACTGAGTATGCTGGTCATGCTGACTGGCGGCTGCCAACCATTGATGAGCTGAAAACTTTGGTCTATTGCAGCAAGGGGCGAGACAAAGACGGTGACTGCAAGGATGGGTCGGAAAAACCGACGATCAACCAGCAGGTTTTTCCGAATACTACTTGGTGGTACTGGTCCGGGTCGCCGTATGCTGACAGCTCGGCCTACGCGTGGTACGTCTTTTTCTACGGCGGCTATTCCAACTTCGTCTATCGCGCCTACGACTTCGCGGTTCGGTTGGTGCGCGGCGGACAGTGATTTTGTTTTTTTTGCTTCTTTTTCCCGCACGGAACGGTAGGGGCGAAAAATTTTTCGCCCCTACAAATGACAATGATAACAATGAACACAATGGAATTAGGAAAGATTTGCGTTTCCCTGACTGGAGCAGATGCGGCGGCAATGCAGGAGCAGGCCCGGCAGGTGCTGGAGCTGACTGATGTGCTGGAAATCCGCCTCGACTACATGACCGCGCCGGAGCCGGAAAAATGCTGCTCGCTGCTGCGCAGGCCGCTGCTTTTCACCAACAGGCCGCTCTGGGAAGGCGGCAGGTTTGCCGGAAGCGAGGAGGAGCGGATTGAGCCGCTGCTGGAGGCGGTGCGGCTGCGGGCTGAGTATATTGATCTGGAACTGCGGGCCGCTCTGAACAGCCGTCATTGCTTATTGGAGGCTATAGAGGGAAGCTCGACCAAGCTGATTCTCTCGTGGCATGACTTTAAGGAGACTCCGTCCGCAGCCGAGCTGACCAACCTGCTCCATCAGATGATTGCCAGCGGCGCGCATGTCGGCAAGATTGTCACCACCGCGCACAACGCCAATGATGTGCTGCGGGTGCTGGCTCTGCAAGAGGAGGCGCGGGCCGCAGGCTTCTCGCTGATTTCCTTCTGCATGGGCGAGGCGGGCCGCATCAGTCGCTTGGCCACGCTCTATCTCGGCGGCTATATGAGCTACGCCTGCCTGAGCGAAGAGCAGGCAACTGCTCCGGGACAGCTTTCTGTCCATCGTCTCCACGAGCTGATTCAGACTCTTGGTGCTTGACTGAAAAAAGGCAGAGATTTCCTTCCCTGCCTTTTCGTGCTTAGACCGTTAAATCGGGTCGTACCTGTTTACGTGGGCCACCATGCCCAGCGGTTGACCAGTCGCGGATTGGTGCAGAGGAAGTTAATTCCTGCTGCCGCTGAAGCCGTCCCATACGGTCATAGATCATCTGCCAGACGCAGTCGGTTTCACTGTTGATCTCGCAGCGACCATTAACTGAACCACCGCAAGGGCCATTCATCAAATTTTTAGCACAGCGGGCAACCGGACAAAGTCCACCAGTCAGATGGAGAACGCAGTCGCCGCAGCCTGCACACATCTCCTGCCAGACACCCTGTTCAGCAGAACCACCAAAAAATGTAGTGTTCAGCGCAGGAAAAACCGCCTCTGACGGCCGCAGATTGGCAAGGAAATTTACGCCAACGCCGCAGGCAGTGGAAAGAATGGCATCATATTGGCCTTGATATTGATCAAGACTATCAATATATTCTTTGTCGCATTGACGGAGCAGCGAGCCTGTTGTTACTTCGGCATTCTTGCCCATCTTTTGCAAACCAAGACGGACCAGCGAGGCAAGAATCTCCGCCTCTCGCTCTCCACCTGCGGAACAAACCGTGACACAGCCCCGGCAGGCCAGCACCAGAATTTTGCCGCAGTCCTGCACCATGTTGACTATTTCGTCCAGCGGCTTTCGTTCAGCAACTATCATAATACTCTCCGAAAAAAGGGAATCAAGCCGCCTTGCGGCAGAAAGGACTTGGGCCAAGCTGACGGATCAGCGCGTCCATTTCCTCGCCTGCGGCAATGAACTCAGGGTGCATACCACGCTCAACATGATACATCCGCAGCCGGTCTTTCTCAACGCCCAGTTCTGCTAAGGCTTGGCGGACAGACTCGACCCGCTTGGCAGCCCGCTGACTGCCCCGGACGTTATGGCAAGTATCTACAGGGCAACCAACGACATAAACGCCGTCGGCTCCATCTTCAAAGGAGCGAAGCAAATCGCTCTCTTCCAGCTTGCCGGTGCAAACCAGTCGCGTTAAGGTAATATTATCAGGAAAATTCAAATCCCGTAAAATACTGCCGCCCTCTGTACAACTCTGCTGGGAGGCATAATGACAGGTAAACAAACGTATGTCCGGTGTGAAACTCATGGAATTGCTCCGCAGATTTAGTTTGCGCCACAGGCGGCCAGCAGCCGCTCATCTTCAGCCTGATTAAGAACAATGGCTTGAGCTGGACATTCGCCGACGCAGATGCCACAAGCCCGGCATTCGGTGGGATCAATAAATGCCACGCCGCCTTGATCAATTTTAGGGATATCCCAAGGACAGACTCGGACACAAGTCAGACAGGAAACGCAGAGATCACCTTGTACTTGCGCAGCCTTGCCTTTTTCCACAAGCTGTTCTTCGCTAATATAACCTTTTTGTAAAGCCAGCTTGTGCAGCACAGTCATGATGTCAGCAAAGCCCACATCCTGTGGGCAAACCGGCACACAGCTCCGGCAGCCAGAACAGTACCAGAGCAAATCAGAGGTCAGTAAGCGTTCCTCCATGCCGAGACGAATCATGTGGATGATTTTGCGAGGATCATAGGCAGGAACAGCCATGCTCACCGGACAGGCACCAGAACAGGCACCGCAGGCAAAGCAGGAATTTAGGTGTCCGCCGCCAGGTTCAGCCGCCACCTCAGCACTGAAACCGGGGCTTGCTGTAAAGACGTGAAGAGACATGCCGCCACCTTAAATAGTTATGGTTTTTACAATATGAAGATTAGAAATACGCATAAGTAATCTATTTGCACGTTTTTGTCAACAAAAGGGTAGGCAAGATAGCTGGCCGGAAAAATTGTTATGTTTCGTTCAACAGGTTAATCAGTATCACTGATGTTCCTTTTGCTATAACTTATGAAAAATTCTTGGATTTAATCATTTTTGAAAAGTTACACTTGGAACTTGAATCAAGCGTGCATACAATGAAACGATTGACAACTACCTAGAAAGACACCTGCTTTTTTTAAGAAGCAAGCAATTTAAACAGTTTGCGCATCTAATCTTCTATCTCTATAAACTTCCATGAATCTCATTACGACCCTTCGCAATAACTCTAAGTTGCTCCCTATTGCTCTCAGTGGCCTAGGTGCCATCATGCTTTTTTGCTCGCCTAGTCCGACAATCAGAGCCGCGATATTAGCTTTGCTCTCCCTGAGTTTTTTAGCCACAGCCATAATGCCTGAGTATATCACAGCCTTACTTTTTTTCTGGCTGGCCATGCTCTTTTCCGTCTCCACGTCTGACGTTATTTTTTCTGGCTTTAGTTCAGCAGCGGTTTGGCTGGTTTTTGGTGGCTTAATTATTGGTAGTGCCATTACTTCAACGGGATTAGGCGCAAGAGCTGCCCGCGCTGCCGCAGCGTGGTTGCATGGTAGCTATTTTAAAATTATCAGCGGCTTAGTGACAGCATCATTACTGTTCAGTTTTCTGATGCCGTCAGCAATGGGCCGAGTCGTGCTACTAACGCCTATCGCAATATCAATTGCCGAGCATTTTGGCTTTCAAGAGGGCAGAAAAGGGCGGACAGGCATTTTGTTAGCTGTGATTCTTGGTACATACATTCCTGCTTTTGGTATTCTGCCTGCCAATGTCCCCAACATGGTTTTGGCTGGTATGGCAGAAACGCAGTATCATATTACCTTTCTCTATGGCTCTTACCTGTTACTACATTTTCCCTTTCTCAGTCTGATAAAAACGATCTTGCTTACAGGCTTGATTTTATTTTTCTATAATGACGAGCCTGCACTCGTCCTTCATGACGAGCAACGCACAATAGAACCATTCTCTCTCAACGAACGGATCTTGGCTACTGTCTTGCTTGTTATGCTTTGTTTATGGATGACCGATTTCCTCCACCATATTTCTCCGGCGTGGGTTGCCTTGGGAGGTGCAATAGTCCTGCTTTTTCCGGGTGTAAATATTGTGAGTACGGCCCAATTTAATCAGAAACTTAATTGGTCATCCATCATCTTTGTTGCAGGCATCCTTGGCGTAGGTAATATGATCAATAAAAGCGGCCTAGGGCATAGCATTGCTACCGCTGTTATCAGTTTACTGCCCATCGCTAAACAGCAAGATTTTATCAACTATATGTCTGTAAGTACAGCCTCTGCCTTGGTAGGTATAGTCGCAACGCTTCCAGCAGTGCCAGCAGTATTCACTCCACTGACAGCTAGTCTTGCACACGCTACTGATCTCCCAATACAAACCCTGCTCATGATGCAGGTGGTTGGCTTCTCAACCATTGTTTTTCCTTATCAGGCCCCGCCAATAGTTGTTGGTTTGCAAATGGGCGGGGAAAAGCCTTTGGTTGCTGCCAAAATCAGTATTCCCTTAGCGTTGATCAGCCTTTTTTTTCTCTTGCCGCTTAATTATTTTTGGTGGAAATTTCTGGACTGGCTGTGAATAATGTGCTATTTCTGAAATAAAATCCCTTGCTGGATACTGTAGAGTAAAAAAACTACTGTGATAAACAGAGTAAATAAAAAGTATATCTTGAGTGCATACTCAGGCGTTTATATTCACAAAAAGAGAGGAGAGCAATGACAAACAAACTTTCGGTACTGCTATCAGGCTCTGTCCTGTTCATGGCCTTAACCGCTTCTCCCAGTCACGGCTGCGTGGGAAGAATCCTAAATTTTTCCACTGATGGATCTCCTGAGCAAAAAGCGGCTGGACAGCTCATGGCTACGTATATTAATGAGCGTACAGGCACTACCGTCAATCTGGTAGAGAATCCGCCAACTAAGGACGGCTCCTGCCCTGCTGACATCTGTATTCAATACCTCAAGCCTGCACTGGCTGGTATGGGTGGCGAACAGCCTCAAGATGAGCAAGAAGGCTATAGCAAGGCCAAAGAATATTATCTGGAAAACAAAAACATGGTTTGGCTAAAGCCGTTTGGTTTTAAAGGGCCTCTCCAACAGGGCGATGGTTCTATGGCCGTGCCAGTTTCTCCGCGCACCTCTTTAACCAAATTTCCGGTTCTGGATCGAGTGATTAACAAACTGAGTGGCATGATTACTGATCAAACAGTGCAAGAATTTCAGAGTGGTGGCCCTGCTGCGGCAAAAGAATTTCTTAAATCCCGCAAACTAATCTAAGAGGAAGAGAATGCTGAAGTTGATTTTAGCCCTGTTCCTCTTGGCCTTTTCCGCAGGTGTCGCTTCTGCACATGGAGATATTTCTACGCTTCCAGACTCTGTGCAGATTATGCAGTATAAAATGCTGCTCTATATGGATGCTAATGATGCCGAAACCAAAAACAAGCTGGCCATGGCCTATTTTCGGACCAATCAGCTTGATTTGGCTGCCAAGGAGCTAGAAGGCGTACTTGCTAAGGATAAAAATAATTTTGACTCTTTAGATGGGATGGCCATAGTTCTTCTTAAGCAGAAAAAAGCTGAAGATGCCCTGAAATATTTGGAGCGTGCCCTTGCAATTAACGACAAGGATGCCATGCTGCATGTTCATTTCTCTCTGGCCTATGAACAGCTGGGCCAGTCTGATCCTGCTGCTGCGTCTCTGAAAAAAGCAGAATCTCTCGTTTCTAGTCCAGACAAACTGGCAACAATCCAGCAGGAAATCAAACTGATCAAAGGTAGTCCTGCAAAGTAAGCTCTCCTTGACCAAGAGAGACTTCGAGTCGTGACAGCAGCAAAAACTCTGCTGATCAGCAGACTAATTCTCCTGCGCTCGGAGTACACGCTTTAATTTATAAAAACGCTCTGGCAGTTGATCACTGTCAGGCTTTGGATAGAATGCTATGAAAAGAATACTTCAAGTTGTTTTTGCACTTGCCCTGATCTCGCTGCAATCCTGTGGCAATGGGCAGGATAAAAAGACCTCAGCAGACAACGGCAAGCCACCACTGCGCTTCTGTTTTATGATCTGCGATAGCCGGGAGCTGTCCACAGCCCGTTTTGCGCCTTTCGTTTCTTACTTGAGCGAAAAGCTAGGCCGCAAGGTGGAAATGATTCTGAAAAACACCTTTGAGGTCGAAGACCTGGCTAAAAAGAAGGACTTTGATTTCTTTCACGTCAATTCGGTAGTCGCTGTGGTGATGAAAGAGCGCTATAAGGCAGACTTTCTTGGCGTAGATGTCCAAGGTCGATATGGTCACATGGCCACAGGAACGCTCATTGCGCGTAAAGACAGTGGGATAAAAACAATGAACGACATCAAAGGCAAAACGCTCGTCTTTGGTCCGGCCTTGGCTCCTTTTGGTTATATGGCCCAGTATTCTATGATGCTAGAAAATGGTATTGACCCTGAAACGGATCTGCTTCGCTACGATATTCCGCCAGGAGCACTCAAGCATGACAAGATCATGTATGGCGTAGAATTTGGTAAATATGATGTGGGGGCAGCACCGCGCATTGATTTTGATCGTCTAGTTGCTGGCGATGTCATCAATAAAGATGATTATAATATTATTGCCGAGAGCAAACCTATGCCGTATTGTACTGTTGGTGCATTGGCACATGTTGATCCCGCGTTGAAGCAGCAGGTTAAGGATTTAGTTCTTCATCTGAAAAAAGATGAGACCGCGTTGGTAGACGGCGAAGTACTAAAGGTACTGAAGCGGATGGGCTTGGATGGCTTTGCCCCAGCAGTGGACAGCGAGTACGACATCATCCGGGAGAAGTTGAAGCTTTGCAATATGGCTCCCTACACCAAATATTGATATGACTAGAGGACTCAGCATGAAACGCAGCGTTCTTTTATTTCTTGCCGCTTTCGCGACAGCTATTCTAACTTTTCATCCTGCCTTTGCCACAGAGACCGTGGTCAATAAAGGCGTGATCGACAAAGATACAGTCTGGTCAGGTGATGTTTTGATCAAGGGTGATGTAGAGGTTGCTGAAAATGTAACCCTGACCATCAGGCCTGGCACCACTGTTCGTTTTGCCAAAATTGAACGCTTTGGGCCAGAAAAGTTGTATAATGATAAAGAAAATCATTTTGCCCGGTCAGAACTCTTTATCAAAGGGAAGTTGCTGGCTCAAGGGAGTAAAGAGAGTAAAATCACCTTTACCAGCGCAGAAGCTGAACCCAAGCCAGGCGATTGGAGTTCTCTTAACTTCAGCGGCAGCACAGGTAACATTATTGAGTATTGCGTGATTATGTATGGTGATACTGCTGTGCATTGTCATTCATCGCATGTCATTGTGGCAAATAATGTCTTTAAGCACAATGGCACCGCCTTTGGCTGCAAGAATCTGAAAGATAATCCTGTGCAGACCATTATGCCGATCATGTACAATTTGATCACCGAAAACGGTGGTGGTTTACTCATTGGCGGTGGTGCTTCGCCTGCTGCTTTCCATAATGAAATTATCGGTAATGAGTTCTTTGGTCTGTATGTTAAAAAGGGTGGTTGCTCTGATGTACGTTTCAACAACATCAGCAAGAACGGCAAGGGCGTGATTCTTTACGGGGCAAAAAATGTTCTGCTGCGCGACAACAACATTGCCGACAACACAGACTACAACTTGTCGATGTTGGAAGGACAAGAACAGGATTTAGCCTTTCCCAAGAACTGGTGGGGTTCAGCGGATGAACAGAAAATTCGCGAGAAGGTTATGGATAAAGCCAACGAGAGCGAACTCGGCAAAGCAGATTTAAGTGATTTTTATACATCTCCTGTTGCAGGAGCAGGAAATATCTGATAAATTTGTTAACCATGTCTTTTTCTCAAGGTTTAACTGACAATTTGTTGGATATATTTACAAAAGCTGCATTGGCTGCGTTGACCGCAGTTGTGCTGGTCATGCTAGTCCAGCACGAGATAAGTGCTCGTAGCTCTGCAACTGTGATCAACAGCGGTGAGGAAGAGCTGCACAAGATTCAACAGCGAATGGAACTGGACAGTAAAATCTATCATGAGGTTGCTGTGCTCTTTGAGCAGCGGCAATATAAACAAGCTAGGGAAAAACTAACTGAAGTGCAGACCATGCACCCGGACAGCTCCACGGCTCTCCTCTGGCAGGCTCGTCTTGAATACGAGGAGGGGATGCTTGCTGAGTCTTTGAGCAGCTATCGGCAGGCGGTGGACAGTGAACCTGGCTATATCGATAAGAAATCCCCTCTTTTTGTTGGCAAAAGTATTAAGCAAAAAGTTGAGGAGGCTCAAGAGAAGCTCCAGCGGGAAATGCAGCTCAAGCCGGGCGACATGTCCGTCAAGAAAGCTCTTGATGATCTTTTGTATCTGAAGCGGCGCTTGGCCGGCGGATGTGAATAAATGGCGCGTTTGAAATTTCCTGACCTTGCCGTTACCACTGGCATTGCCCTCGGTGCAGGTGCAGTTGTACTCACTTTGCTCGGCAATCCAACCAATTCTGGTATCTGCATCTCTTGTTTTTTTGAGAACTTGGCCGGATCGCTTCAGATGCATGACAGTTTGCGCATGAGTTATATTCGCCCAGAGCTGCTTGGCTTTTTGCTTGGTTCTTTTCTGATGGCTAAGAAGATGCGCCGCTTTCAAGTTACAGGTGGTTCTTCGCCGCTGATTCGTTTCCTGCTTGGTTTTTTTATGATCGTTGGCTGCGGGGTTTTCATTGGCTGCCCGATCAAAATGATTCTACGGCTGGCAGCAGGTGATCTCACCGCCATTGCTGCTCTGTTCGGCCTAATGTTTGGTATTTGGTTAGGTGGTCGCTACATCCGGGCTGGTTCAGTTTTAGATCGTAATAAGGAGTTACCTGCCTTTAATGGCTATGTACTTCCGGGTATTGGCGTACTCTTGCTCTTGTTTCTTCTGCTCAAACCGAGTTTTATTCAACAAGGTGCTACTGGCCCAGCCGCTCAACATGCAAATCTGTGGATTTCACTGAGTGTCGGCCTGCTGATTGGGGCCTTGTCGCAGCGGTCTGGTCTCTGCATTACTGGCGGGCTGCGCAATTTTTTTCTTTTTAAAGAGAAAACGTTACTCTGGGGTGTTGTTGCTGCTTTTGGTTCAGCTTTGTTTGTTTCTCTGATCAGCGGTCAGTTTCATCTCGGTTTTAATGATCAGCCTGGCTCGCATCCAAACAATCTCTGGAGCTTTCTGGCTATGGTGTTGGTTGGTTTCGCAGCCGTAATTATTGATGGCTGCCCATTCCGTCAACTTGTCAAGGCTGGGCAAGGTGATGTAGATGCAGGACTAACCTGCTTTGGCATGCTAACTGGTGCGGCTTTTGTGGTGAGTTGGCAGCTCCGTAGCACCTCTGCTGGCCCAGAATTTAACGGTAAGATTGCTACGTTGGCGGGGCTGATTTTTTGTCTGACTGTGGTGCTGGCGTATCGCAAAAAAACTGTTGCGCAACAGTAGAAGATAAATGTACGATGGACTGCGCAAATTTATATGTTCAACACCCGCCTTTGTGATGGTGATAGCGAAAGGCGGTTTCAATTCTTCACTACATTACATTGAGTAAGATATGAGCAAAGGTACAGTAAAGTGGTTTAACGCGGACAAAGGCTTTGGATTTATTACTCCTGACGACGGAGGTAAAGACTTATTTGTTCATCACTCAGAAATTAAGACCGGTGGTGGTTATGCCACGCTCAACGATGGTCAGAAAGTTGAGTTTGAAGTAGGTCAGGGCAAAAAAGGACCATGTGCAAATAATGTCAGGCCATTATAATTTGGCTGCATGAGCACATAACTAGGTAATTAAGCCTAGAGAGGACAGTTATTTGCTACGCAAATTGTAACGCGTCGCTTTAGCTGTCGTTTATCGTGCCGTTAAGAGTGATCGTTTCGCGCCCACTCTTAACGGTGTTTTAATGTTGCTGCTTTTGCTTCAGCCTTATTTTTTTCACTGATCAGCGGTCAGTTTCATCTCAGTTTTAATAATCAGCCCGGCTCTTATCCAAACAATTAGCGGCCGTAATTATTGATGGTTGTCTGACCGACGCGGCTTTTGTTGTAAACTGGCAGATACATAGGCGGGTAGTTTGAAAAATTTACATGTATTAAACAGTTATATTTAAAGGAAAAATATGGGTAAGGCACAACCAGTTGAATTACCAAGTATACATTTTCCAACAAAAAATAGTGCAAAAGAATTCTTCCAGAAAATGCTAAATCGTTATAAAGACAAGGAGGAAATCAATCAGGAAGACCATATTTTATTGTATGAGTTGCTTTTACGTCACCCAGATGCCAGTGATAAAATTGGAGTTGGTGTCAAACGTTTTTTTAGAGACCAATCGCCTGATCACCCTACGAGTTGTTTTCACGTTGAACGAGAAGACGGTCAGTTAACAGATTTTTCTTATCTCGAATGTATCTCAAGTGTAAAGCCAACTTTAGAACAATATTTTTACCGGGCTTGCAGACAGTCCGTGTCAGAGATATTAACAGCAAAGAAAAACAATCTTTTTGGTCAAGGTACAGTTAAGTGCTGTAAAACGAATGAAGTTGTCACTAAAGAAAATTCAGAATATAGGCATACTACTCCTAAGTTCAGTAAAATCGTCAACGATTTTAAAAGGGAATTAAACCGCCCAATAAACAAAGAGATGTTTTATGAAGATGCAGATCTTCAATATACCACACGTTTTTCAGATAATGAAATTGAAAAAATGTTTATAGCATTTCATAAAAAAATGGCGAACCTTGACCTATTTAAAAAGTTCGAAAGATGAAATTAAAACGTATACTTAATACCGTTCGCTTTGCTCTCTCGGACTCGCTGAAGCTCGCCGGTTAACTTAACGTTAGGTACTGTGCGATAATTTCAATACGCTGGATACAAAGAACATTTTTTGATTATCTAAACTTAGATCAAACAAAATAAATCCTTTAAAAAAAGGAAAAACCGTAAGAGCCGGAACACCAGAACGTTACTCGCGGCCTGTTGACGGTGCGGTAAAAGAGAGGACGTTATGAGCCAAAGTTTGACCTTGAATATCTCCGAAGATGTTTATCTCCAGCTACGTCGGGCAGCGGAGCAGGCGGGTCAGTTGCCAGAAGTACTGGCCGCGCAATGGCTCTCGCTGTTCACACGCAGCGTTGACAGCGATCCTTTGGAAAAATTTATTGGCGCATTCAAGAGTGGCTGCCCTGACTGGACGGACAATCACGACAAATACATAGGGCAGTCGCAGCAGGACGTGCATGAATAGTCTTTTCGCAGATACTTCCGGCTGGGGTTGCTTAATTGATGCAACACAGAAACACCATGCGATTGCTGCGGCGATATACCGCAATGTTCGGCAGCAGCAGGCTCGGCTGATCACGACAAATTACATCATCACCGAGCTTGCCGCTCTGATGAGCAGCCCGCTGCATCTGCCGCGTCCATCAATCATCGCGTTTCTTGAAGGCATCAAAACTTCACCCTATGTTGAAGTGATTCATGTTGATCAAGCCCTTGATGAGCAGGCATGGCTGCTGTATCAGCAGCGAATTGACAAAGACTGGAGCTTGGTTGATTGCGCCAGTTTTGTTCTGATGAAACAGCGCGGCATTGTTGAGGCGTTGACAACAGATCATCATTTTGAGCAGGCAGGCTTTGTTCGTTTGCTGAAATAATACACTTTCTATTTTTCCTAAGTATCCCATGAACTGGTTTAAAAAAAAGGAAAAACCGCAAGAGCCGGAACACCAGAACGTCACGCGCGGCCTGCTGATTTTCGCCCATCCGACCACTGTCATCGCGGTGGAAGATCTGCTCCGTGACGAGGGCTATAAAATTCGGGTGGTTAGTCCTCCGCCTGCCTATCGTACTGGTTGCGACTTGAGCGTAGAATTTCCACTGGAAGCAGAGGCTGAGATTACGGAGCTGCTCAATGCAGTTAAGCTGCATCCGCTTGACATAGTGCCGATTACCTCGGAAGGCATGGAGCCGCTTCATTTTGTCCGCAAGAAGTGGTATGGCAAATACCTGATGGTTCGGGCGGCGAATATGAAAATCACTGTGGATACCGAGACCAAAATTATTGTCAACATCTCTGGTGGTGGCTGCCCAGACGTACCCTATCTTGCCACAACCATGATCGGCAAGCGGCTTGACGAGGCCCCTGCCCCGGATGAAGTTGGTTTCTCCCTCTGTGCCTATTCTCTTAACACTGCCCGGGAAGAGATGATCCGGGAAATTGGAGCGTAATCATGCTGTTGTTAGTTGGTGCGGTTCCTGCTGACCGCCTTCCCCTGCTGATCGGCCCAGTTTCATTGATTGATGGGGGGATCAAGATTAACGGTCACGAACTGCCTACTAACCGAGGCAACGAGGCAATGATGAAGGCTGCCTGTATCATCTGCCAAGAATATGGAGTCGAAGCACCTGTAGGGATGGTAGCTGGTGACATTGGCAAGCGTGAGGGCAGTGAAGCAATTTATAATCATCTGGCCGAGCATTTGCCAACTATGGGTGTCAAGGTGATGACTATGCACTATGTCATGCCTGATCTCAAGCTGAATAAAAAGATGCTGGCCACAGTTGCAACGATGAAAGAGAGCAAGCCGGTCATGATTGCCGACGCAGGCAGCATGTATGTGGCCAAGGCAGGTGGCGATGCCAAATACTATGATGTTTTCACGCCAGATATAGGCGAAGTCACTTTTCTTGCTGATGAGAAGGCCGATCATCCTGCCTATACTCGTGGCTTCATCTTCAACATGGAAGAGGACGTGCCAGAGCTGATCCGGCGGGCATACGCAGGTGGTAATGCCACCAAGACCATGTTTGTGAAAGGGGCGATTGATTACGTTTGCCAAGATGCTGAGATTGTCGATACCATAAGGGAACCCAGCATTGAGACTATGGAGCCAATTGGTGGTACTGGCGACCTCATCACCGGGATGATCAGTGGCTTAATTCATGCTGGTCGTAGCCCACTCTTAGCTTGTCGTATTGCTGGCCGAGTCAACCGAGCTGCTGGAGAGCTGGCTAATCCTACTCCAGCTACACAAGTAGAAGAGATCCTCCGTTGTTTGCCCAAGGCCCTTGCCAAGGTAGAAAAGGAGTTAGGGCTATGAGCCGAATGCAGTTCACCGCTGTTGTGGAATACTGCAAAGATACAGGTCTTTATGTAGGCTATGTGCCCCATTTTCCTGGTGCGCACTCGCAAGGGGAAACCTTGGATGAGCTAAACAGGAATTTGAAGGAAGTCATTGAGATGCTGCTTGAAGACGGCGAGCCTTCGTTTACGTCTGAGTTTGTTGGTACCCAGCAAATTGCAATAGCTTGATGGCAAAGATTCCTCCGCTCAAACCGCAGATTGTAATCCGCCTGCTTGAGCTGCTCGGTTTTCAGGAAGTGCGACAGCGCGGTTCGCACAAACAATTCCGCCATGCTGACGGACGAGCCAGCACCGTACCGTTTCATCAAGGAAGAGATATTTCTCCAATTCTCCTGCGGCAGATTGCAAAAGATATAAGCATCTCGGTTGAAGAGTTGCTCAATGCAGGGAACTGAGCCATGCAAAATAAATTTCTTGGAACCGGCGAACAAGGATTTCATCCTGTTCGCAAGATGCGGGTGGCACTTTCAGGAGTGCGTTATGCCGTGTTTCATGATTTTGCGGTGGCCTACAAGGCAGTGCTCTCAGCTATAGTGTTGCTCTGCTGTTTTTATTATCGTCAGTGGCTTGATTTCAGCATGGTATTTCTTGCCACTGGTCTCATGATGATTTCTGAGATCTTCAACACCACAATAGAAGCTCTCTGCGACTTTCTTGAACCAAGGGAAAATGAGAAGATCGGCATTATCAAAGATATTGCCGCAGCAGCAGCAGGCATTAGCATTCTGGTCTGGGCTATTGTTTTATCTTTAGAGGTGGTGCAGGGCTGGCAGCAACTATGAAAGTTGCCATAATCGACTTCAATCAATCATATCTATTTATACATGAGCTGGCAGCACGAAATACGCCAAATCAGGCTTTCCTCTACAATCTGGCAGGCCATTATAGCCCACTGTCAGAGAAAGTTAGCAGGAGAGTTCCTTCCCGATGAAAGTCCGGTTAAACGGGCCTTCGGTATTTTGGCTGGAGTCAGAAATGGCGATGAGCTACAGGTACGGCAGGTACTACAAATCAAGAAGAATGCTCGTAATATAGAGCCGCTCAAGAGCTTTATGGATAAGCTCATGGAGCAATATGCTGTTCCTTCGACCACGCCAATGGATCAGCGTGGTTGGGTTACTGACCCGCAGGAGTTCAAGCAGTGTATGGATATCTGTAAGCAGGAAGGGCTGACCATGTTTGGTGCTTATCACATTCATGTAGTGCCGTGGCCAGGTGATGCGGTTCGCGATACACCGACAGGCTTGGATGCTATGTTGGTCAGAGGCAGTAAGCTCTATTCCTTTATTGTCTCAATGGTTAATCCTGAGCAACCAATTATCCGTGCGTTTTATGAGGGTGAGACCAACGCAGAAACTCCCATCTTTTTTGAACCGCAAGAATCATTAGAACCACAGAGCATTCCATGTCCACAGCAGGCACAGCCCCTGAACTAATTGTTGAATATACAGATCCGCTGGAAGGTTTTAAGGGTTGGCTTGTTATTGATGCTCTCAGCCATAAATTAGCCGCTGGTGGTCTCCGAGTACAAAAAGGATTGACCTGCGAGGTAGTGCGGCAGCTCGCTGCTACCATGACCTTGAAGATGCGGATTGCAGGCATTCGGGCAGACGGGGCCAAATGCGGCATTGACTACGACCCAAGCAGTCCGGGCAAGCAAGAGGCTTTATTCCGTTTCATTCGGGCAATTCAGCCGTATCTGGAACAGCGGTACTCGATGGGGCCAGACCTCAACACCACTATGCCAGAGCTGGACGCGGTCTGTGCCCGTTTAGGTATTTTCTCGATCAAAACCGCAGTTGCCCGGCACCAGAACCTTACGCCTGCTGCTTTCGAGGAGCGAGTGAAGCTGCTCAAGCAGCCGGTTGGGCACGCGACCCTGAGCAGGTTGCGTTCCGGTGCAGGCTTGGCTGCTGCCTGCATGGCTGCCTTAGAGTTTCTCGATATTCCGCTGACCAAAGCACGGGTGGTTATTCAGGGTTTTGGTGGTCTTGCCTCTGGTGCATCCTATTTCCTCAATCAAGCTGGAGTGCAGATCATCGCCTTGGCAGATCGGGATAAGAGCCTGTGCAGCATCAACGGTACGCCGCTCGACATTTCCGCGTTGCTGGCCGGAGCTGCCTGTAAAGGGCTGCTGCCCGCAGAACAGTCAAGCACTGTGCGCTGTGGCGACCGGCGGGAGATCTATAAGCTCTCCTGCGATGTTTTTATTCCCGCAGCAATTGAGCGGGCTATTGATCGGCAGGCAGCAGAGACCATGCAGGTTAAGGCCATTGTTTCTGGTGCGAATCTGGCTGTGACTGACGAGGCAGAGGCCATTCTTCATCAGCGCGGCATACTGGTTATCCCGGATATGTTGGCTGGCTGCGGTGGTTCGCTGTCTATGGAAGGACTCTTTGGCCCGGATGAGCTGCCTTCAGTCCAAGACGTGCTCAACCACGTTGACCACAAAACCCGCCGCATTGTCAAAAACCTACTCCAACGGAGTCGCCAAGACAACATTTCTCAGCGTGAGGCTGCCCTGCGCATCTGTGCGGAAACCCCGCTCCATCCTGATTCCAAGCCCTACGTCCCATTAGAAGAGCAAATATCCTGAAGCGAAACGACGGAAAGCTGCCCTCTATTCTGGCGGCAGACTGGAATTGTCGGCTTGTATAGTGCCTTGTTGGGCGATTATTCTGTTCTGTATGATGCTTCTAACTCTTTGATCATTAAATCCAATCGTTCAGGTTCCTTGGAGTATGGAGTCGTTGATTCTATTGCTTTTTTGGCAATCTCTACAGATTTTTGCTCTTTTTCAATGCCTATATATTGTCTTCCTTCACTAATGGCTGCCAATGCGGTTGTTCCGCTTCCCATAAAACAATCAAGAACAATCTCCCGTGGTTCAGTAAAAAGTTTTATAGCTCTTCTTGGAAGTTCAACGGGAAATTTTGAATCATGATCTGCATTACTGCGTACAGATGATATTTTCCATACCCCCCTAGAACCCCAATTTACCCATTCTTCTTTTGTTAATCTTGAGCGATCAACCTTAGTAATTCCAGGTTTCCAAAATATATATAGATATTCAGATTCATCTACCGAACGATATGATATGTTGTGCCAGCGTGAATTTTCCCATGCAGCATCTTTTACCCATATCCTGCGATCATACAAATAGAAACCAGCGGATAGTGCTGCTTCTTCTATCAAGCCACCTACCAAAAAAATTCTGGTTTGTGATTGGTATTTTCCACCCCTAATGTTGTTTCCGTTGAGCCTTCTATCAATGGTCTGTTCACTGCATCCAAAATGCTCTGCTAAGTTATACCTATTCCAACTTGGATGTTTCTTCTTTATGGCTAAGATATCTTCTCTAGCTAAGGCTATCTTCCTTCGTGAAATATTTTCAGCCATAATTCTTGGCATATTTTCATCTTTGAAGCACAAAATATCTGCGATATTGATAGCCAAAAAGCCACCCGGTTTAATGATAGGGAAATGAAAAGCAATAACCTTTCTTAGTAAACTTTTCCAATCTTCAAATGACAAATCTTTTTCATAGTTTTTGCCAACATAATAAGGAGGAGACCAAATACTTAAGGAGATTGATTCTTTTTCGATTCTTTTTAACAGGTGTCTGGAATCACCATGATAGATTTCATTAGGTTTCAATGAATTAAATATGTTATTTATGACTGCCATGTACCCACAAGCTCCTGCTTGGTTTGGTTATAGGTTAATGTTTGAATACGCCAAGTTGCCTTGTCTTTCAGCTTACTGAAACTAACCCTTACTCTGAAGTCTTCGCCCAAAGTCGGAGCATTCCTGCCAGCTAACCAGATGCCATCATCTGCACTTGGATTATACCTCTCTTGCAGTTTCCCATTAGGGATTGCAGCTATCGTAACCTCACGTAAATGGTGGATCCCTTGATTATTATCACTGTACAGAAAATGTATCAAGCAGGTTGTTGTTAAATAGTTTTTCCCACTATATGCGGATATTTCTGGAAGGAAGCCTTTTTCATGTATCTCAGATCCAGCCCGTTGTTGCTTCACCCACAACGAGGTCTGTGACATCTGAATTGTTGCGGTTCGATTTTCTTTCTCTGCTTTTGAATCAATAAATAATGCCTGCCTGACCGTTTCATCGGGAAGGATTACATACCGAGCTTTCTTGTAATCAACTGTTCCATAAATTCTTTGCTGAACATTGAACCCAGACAGCCTATCTAACAGTTCTCTTGTGATATCTTCTGCGATATCTTTAACGCTGTCTGGAGATTTAAGGAATACTTCATGAGCCTCCATTCCAAAATCAAGAACGGCCTGAAATATCCAACGTAAAGTCAGCTTTTCGATTCGTTCTATCTCATCCAAGGATAAAGTATCTGGGTCTTTTTCTGTCATATCCTTCCTTCAGTTATTGTTACCAATAAAGAATTAACCAAGTCCGTCTATCTACCAGCATGGCATGATAGACAGAAAGATTGCAAATTCGACAGAGTGCGCACTTCACCGGCTGCAATCTTCCCTGCAAAATAACACCAACAAAGCCAGCACGTCAACGAGTATCCTCTTGCCTTTCTCAGCCTGTCAGGGTATGAAGGAAACATTCTATTTCCCTTAACCTGAACCACCGCCAATCATGCCTGTTCATCCCTTTGATCACCAGATCAACCCGCACGTCTTCAGTACCCCAGAATTAGAGAACCTCTTTGATGAACAAACTGTGCTGCAACGTTGGCTGGATGTTGAAGCGGCCTTGGCAACAGCGCAGGGCAAACGCGGCCTGATACCGGCAGCGGCGGCGGCGGAGATCAAGAGCAAAGCGCGGCTGGAGCAGCTTGATCTCGACAGCGTTCGCCAAGGGTATAGCAAGAGCCGTAACTCCGTGGTGCCGCTGCTTGGTGGTCTGCGCCGGGCTTGCGCGAACGGGCATGGCGAGTACGTCCATTACGGAGCAACCACCCAAGATATTCTCGATACCGGCCTGATTCTTGCCTTGAAGGAAACCCTGTCTATCGTTCTTCGTGACCTGCTCCAATTGGAAAAGGTCTGTCTTGCGCTTGCCCGTAAACACCGCAGCACAGCAATGGCGGCCCGCACGCACGGTCAGCAAGCCTTGCCCACGACCTTTGGTTTGAAAGTGGCAGTCTGGGCAGCAGAGATTCAGCGGCACATTGAGCGAGTTAAGCATCTGCAAAGTACGGTCTGTTGCGGCCAACTAAGCGGCGCGGTTGGTACGTATGCAGCCCTTGGCGAGCAAGGACTTGCGGTTGCTCAAGAGACGATGGAGCTGCTTGGTCTGACTCATGATCCCTTATCGTGGCACACCGCCCGCGACCGTACTGCCGAGCTGGCTTCAGACTTTGCCCTGCTTGCCATGACCTTAGCAAAGATTGCCAATGAAATCTATCAGCTTCAGAAGACCGAGATAGATGAACTGCGCGAGCCGTCCTTGTCTGGCGCACTGGCCAGCAGTACCATGCCGCACAAGCAGAACCCAGTGCTCTGCCAACGGATTAACGCTCTGGCCAAGCATGTGCGAGCGTTGAGCAGTACGGTCATCGAGAGCATGGCCCACGAGCATGAGCGCGACCCTCGCTGTCTTTGGGCAGAATGGCTGGCCCTGCCGCAGCTCTGTATCTACACCGGCACAGCCCTGCATTCGCTGCTTCAGGTGCTGTCTGGCCTGATTGTCCGGCCTGAACAGATGCTGGCCAACCTGCACCGACAGAAAGACCTGATCGCTACCGAATGGCTGCTCTTCCGGCTCGGTAAGATTATGGGCAAGAACAAGGCAATGGAGAAGCTGCATACGCTGGCTACCGCTGCATCGGAACAGCTATCAAGCCTGAAAGAAGCAGTGCTGGCGGACAGCGAACTAGGCCCATTATTTACTACAGACGAACTTGCACCGCTGGATCACCCAGAGCAGTACGTCGGCAGTGCGGTCGAGCTAGTGGACAGAACGGTGGACGAACTTCAGCGGCTGCGTTGAAGCCTCCTTGCCGCATCGCTCTGCCAGAGAACAAATTTCCTGAGAGAAACCTGCATAGCTATCCCTTCTATCGGAGACCAAACCATGGCAAACTTCCCTTTTCTCCCCAAAGATGATTCTGCTGCTCCTGAATCCGCCAAGATCAGTGTAAAGAAGCAACCAAAGAAGTTAACGATGGACGACATCGCTGATAAGATTGCGCCACAGTTTCCCGATCAGACCCCGCAGGAAGTCAGAGAAATCATGCGGATGATCGACCATGAGATTGTCGATATCCTCCTGTCTGGCAAGGATATCCGCATGGAGGACGGCAGCATCTGGTCGCTGGACGTGGATGGCCGCACCGTCATTATCTATCCACCAGAAGTCGAGAAACCATAAGCCGAAGCTGCGGCCTGCGGCTACACCGTACATCGCTGATCCTGCCTGCAATACATTGAGTATCATACTTGTTGTGTATCGGTAATCGTACTGAGTATTCATCGAGTATCATACTTGCAATACATTACGTATCATACTGGGTGCGCATCGCCTATCATACCTGCCACGTGCTGCGCATCCTGTAGCCGCAATAATCCTCTTGACAAAAGGATTGCAGCGGCGTAGGCTCCCTATACGCAGTATCCTTCCTGTTTTGCTTATTATCCCCTCAGCATAGGAGAATCGTCATGGCAACAATTCAATGGCGGCCGGAAGTCAACGCCCTCACTACTCCTCAGTCCTACAAGATGCGCTTTCTGCCTAGGGCATCTATTGGCATGAACGAGCTGGCTGCTGAGATTGCTGAGGATCTCCCAGGCTGCACCGAAGATATGGCCAAGTCAGTTATTGCCAGCCTAATGCGCCGGATTCAAACGAACTTGATTAATGGCAATCAGGTAACGCTTGAGGATGCGATCAGCTTTGGCCTTTCCTTTACTGGCAGACTGGATGCGCCAGACAGCCCGTTGCCGCCAATGGATAAGATACTCCATGTCAAGGCACGTGTTTCTGCTCCCTTTCTCAAGGAGATCAGGCACAAGGCCCAGCTCGAACGGCTGCCCATGACTGAGAAGGCACCGGTGATCAACACGACCGTGGACACCCGGCTGCACCTGAAAGATGTGCTCTATGGCAGCGGCGTGTTCCGGCTGACTGGCAGCAATATGTTCTTCGATCCAGAGGAAGGCACTGGTGAATGTGTGCTGGAGGGCAGCCGCAGCGGGCGGGCAGTGCAAACCCAGTTCGGGCCGATCTCGAACAGCAGCATTGTGCTGGTGCCGAACATCCCTGCCCAAGATGCGCCATTCAACAACGAATATCTCCTCTCGCTCGCCATCCGCTACACCGAGAACGGCACCCTGCGCCACAGCATCTACCGCAACCGGCTGCGCTCACCCCTGCTGCTGACCAATTTTGCTCATCCTAATCCGCCGGAAGTCGGTATTCTCACCGGCAATGCCACCAGCCCCTTGGTGAACGTGACCAAGGGCGCGGTTAGCGCAGATGAGATGCTTCGTATTCAGGCAATATTGGATAACCGTGACAACTGTCTGCTGCTCAGTTTGCTGGATATGAAGGACGGCGGTCAAACCGGCCCGGTAGTGATGGTCACGGCGGATGGCGAACAGACTTTGCAAGGTTTTGCCGGTTCCGCTATCAGCAGTTTGACAATCAGGGTGGACAACTACGCCGGACTGACTGAGCTGGCTAGGAATTATTACCACGGCCGGGTGGTGGATATATTGGATGTGAGGGTTGGGTAGAGAGAATAGTCAACGTATTATGAAATCACTCACTTTCATCGAACGAGCGATGAATGCAGGATGCAGAACGTTGGAGCAACTCGCTGATTGGCCAGACAGGTCAAACAAGATGTTTGCTGCGTATGAAGACGTAACTCCTGCAAGCGAAATTGTCCGAATCAACCTTGATCTCGCCTGCTTCTTCTTTGATCTTATAGCTGAACGAGTGGTGCTTGCATATGCGTTTTCCACACCAAGCCTTACCAAGCGAGACGCAAGTCGTATCCGTGGATTTCCAAATGTTAATGCTTCAGTGAAAAGGGTTATGGGCGAGCGTGCTTTTCATGCAGATAAAGGACACTTTCTTGGTCATGCGAGCGGTGGCAGGCTTGATATCAATCTTTTTCCGCAACGCCGTGAACTCAACCGAGGATGGTCAGAGCAAGGCAAGCGGTACCGTGCAATGGAACGTTACGTTGCTCAACAACCGGGAACGTTTTTCTACAGTTGCCCAATCTATGATGATGACACATGGATACCGCATACCCTTGAATACGCAGTGCTCACGGATGATCGTGGTTGGTGGATAGAGTGCTTCAATAATAAGTAGATCATAACGTTAACGGAGACCCCTGATGACTCTCAATAGTACCCGTGACCTTCTTCTCTGGTGCACCCTGATCAACTACGGCGTGCTACTTATCTGGTTTCTTGCCTTTAAGTTTGCCCATAGCTGGATGTATCGCCTGCATGGCCAGTGGTTCCGCATCTCAGTAGAGCAGTTTGATGCTATTCATTATGCAGCAATGGCAATCTATAAGGTTGGTGTGCTGCTCTTGAATCTAGTACCATATATTGCCCTGTGTATTGTTGCCTGATAAGGCGTATCTTTCTTATTCCTACATATCAACCAGTTTTGTAATGAGCATCTGCATCCCTAATAGCCATATCGTTGATTCGAGGTTTTACTTTGGCGGCTATACGACTTTTGAAGCCCGGCAAGTTTTCTGTGACATTCGCCGCTATCAACGCTGGTTAGATGTAGAAGCAGCTTTAGCACAAGCAATGGCTGGACTAGACATCATCCCTCGTAGTGCCGCAGAAAACATCCAAGAGAACGCGCAAATCAATATCTTTGATCTTGCAGAAATACAGGCAGGTCTGCGGGTAACTAATCATTCGCTTATGCCGCTGCTCGCTGCCCTGCGCAATGCCTGCAACAAAGAGGCAGGCCAGTTTATTCACTTTGGGGCTACTACGCAGGACATTCAAGATACAGCCCAAGTGCTGGAGTTGCGCGACATCATCACCATTGTTGAGCGTGACTTGCACAGTATCATCCTCCTGCTCATCCAGCGCACGCAGCAGTATCAAGACTTGGTCACGATTGGCCGTACTCATTGCCAGCACGCATTGCCCATGACCGTTGGCCTGAAAATAGCTGGCTGGTTAGATGAAACGTGGCGTAACTTTGAGCGGCTGCAAGCAATGAAGAAACGGGTCTTGGTGAGTCAGCTCTTTGGTGGGGTTGGCACGATGGATGCCTTTGGTGAGAAGGCACTGCCCCTGTTGGCCGAGTTCTCTGCCCAACTGGGACTGGAAGCACCAAATGTAGCTTGGCACGCCTCCCGCGACCGCTTTACTGAGTATTTGTCTGTCCTCGCCCTGATAAGTGGTTCCTTGGCTCGGATTGCTGATGAAATCCGTTGCCTCGCCCGCAATGAGATTGGTGAGATGGAAGAACCATTCCATCTTGGCAAGATCGGCAGCAGCACCATGCCGCACAAGCGTAACCCAGAGCTGTGCGAGCAGGTGGTCGTTTTGGCTAAATTGATTAAGGCCCAAGCAATGCTTGGCTTTGACGGCTTGGTCTGCGAGCACGAGCGCGACTACCGCTCCGTGCGGGTGGAGTGGGCTGCGCTCACGGATGCCTCGCTCTATACCTGCGGCCTACTGTCTATGATGAAGCACATTCTCAGTGACATGATTGTTCATGAAGGCTGTGTCCGAGAGAACGTGCTTCGGGCTGCTCCGCTGATCTCCAGTGAGGCGTTAATGTTCTTCATTGGCACCGCGATTGGCAAAGAAAATGCCCACGCCTTGGTGTATGAAGTCTCGATGGAAGCAGTGGAAACAGGTAGGCCGGTCTTAGATATTCTTATGGAACATCCTGAAGTAGCAGCAAAGTTCCAGCGCAAGGAAATTGAGCAGGCTATTCTACCAGAAAAACATGTTGGTATGGCTAAGGAACTGAGTAAACGGACGGTTGACTATGTCCAATTACAGATGCAGGGCTTAGGCGATCTTCCAGCTCATGAGAGCCAAAGCTGCCCGCTTTGCGCTGAGGGAAAAGCTGCCTGCCAGAAGCAGTGTTGATAAGAAGAGTATCGAATTCCCCCTTCCTGATTAAAGGGGGATTCATCCTATTACCCTAACCAATCCGGCCCGATTCTGCGGATGACATTAAAGCCACCGCTGAGAACCAAGCTGTTGCGCTTGCCAAGGTGATCAAGAAACACCTGCACTTCATAAGAGCGGGTGCCTGCATCGCAGAGAATAATCAGGGTCTTGTCTGCCGGGATTTCTTCATGTCGCTGCCGTATTTCAGCATAAGGCACGGCCAGCCACTTGTGCGCACCAAACTTATCTACCATAACTGCGGCATCTTTAGGATGGCGAATATCCAAGGCAAGCCAGTCTGGTTCTTTGGAGAAATCCTCCATCCATGCCAAGAAGCGGGTCATATTCACTTTCCGCAGCAAACCAGCGCAGAGATTGTCGGCAACAAAAGCGGCAGCATTAAGCGAATCAATGGCTGAGGAGAAGGGCGGCGCATAAGCCATCTCAGCCATGCTGAAATCTTCAATCACTGCGCCTTTGCTGATCAGGACAGCAGCGGTATCAATGCGGGCCGAGATGGAATCATTCATTGCCCCAAAAGCCTGCACGCCCAATACTCGGCGGCTGCGACGATCAAAGACCATTTGCAGGATTACGGCTGCCGTGTTGGGGAAGAAGTGAGCGCGGTCAGCAGGCGCAGTCAATGAGTACTCCGCATCAAAGCCTTCAGCAAGGGCGGTCTCGTAGCTGATGCCGGTTGCCGCAATGCAGCGTTCAAAGGCTTTCATGATAAACGAGCCAACTGCGCCGTCAAATCTGCTGAAGCCGCCTGCCATGTTGTCAGCGGCCACCCGGCCTTCTCGGTTGGCAAGCGAGCCAAGCGGGGCAAAGGTTTGCTTGCCAGTGACAAGGTGGCGGGTGGCGATACAGTCGCCAGCAGCGTAAATGTTTGGGTCACTGGTTTGCATTCTGCTGTTAACCGTGATGCCGCCCCAAGGTTCAACTACCAGTCCAGCTTCCTTAGCCAGCTCGCTGCGCGGGCGCACACCAGCAGCCATGATCACCAAGTCTGCCTCTAGGGTGCGCTGCGGTGTTTTGACTGCAATAACCTTGCCTTCGCTATTGCCGACAATCTCGCTCGCACCCTCGCTGGTGTACACAGCGACGTTCTTCTCTTGCAGATGTTTTTTTAGCATCACGGCAAATTCAGCATCAACAATACGTGGCAGAAGCTGGGGCATAAACTCAACCAAGGCGGTCTCGATTCCCCAAAGATCGGTCAGTGCTTCGGCCATCTCAAGACCAATCGCCCCGCCGCCGATAACGACGGCTTTGCTAACCTGTCCCTGAGCAATACGTTTTTTGATTTCAATCGCCTTGTGCAGATCAGAAACCGTGAACACGCCGTCTAAATCAGCACCCGGTATAGGCAGGACAAAGGGCTTAGAACCAGTGGTAAGCAGCAGCTTGTCATAGTCCAGCTCGTACTGTGCATTGTTTTCTAAATTCTCTACCTTGAGCTTCTTGGCCTTGCGGTCAATAGCTAAGGCTTTGGTACGAGTCAGTACCTTCACCCCTTTAGCATCAGCAAAAAAGGCTTCGTCCCGCACCATGTGGAAACTGGTAGAGCGCAGGGCACTCTCGTCTGCTACATCACCGCTAACATAGTAGGGTATGCCGCAACCACCATAGGAGATCAAGCTGTCTTGATCCACGACAGTGATGTCCCAGCTTGGCTGAAGCCTTTTGAGACGACAAGCTGCTTTCGGGCCAGCAGCTACGCCGCCGACAATAAGGATTTTTTTACTCATCATTACCCTCCAACTATTATGATTTGTGACAGGCAAAGCCTGCTAATCGATTTTTATTTTGTTCAGAAGCTGGCGTGGTAGAAATAAGAAAACGCCTATTCTAATCAGATAGAACAGGCGTTGCCTTACAACATACGAGAAGAAAATGCTAGTCTTTTTTCTCTGTATTCTCTTTGTCCTTGATAACCTCAAGCAGCTCTACTTTAAACTTGAGCAGAGAACCTGGCGGAATAACAGGCGGGGCACCTTGGTCACCATAACCCAAGTCTGGTGGTATATACAGCTCAAATTCACTGCCTGGAGTCATAAGCTGAAGTCCTTCAATCCAGCCAGGAATAACCTGTCTTACTTGGAAGCGAGCAGGCTCTTTACGTTTATAGGAACTATCAAACACAGTGCCATCAAGAAGCGTACCCTGATAATTGACTTTAACGGTGTCAGTGACGGTTGGCTTATCGCCTTTGCCTTCCTTGATGACCTTGTATTGCAGACCAGAAGCAGTGGTTTGAACGCCTTCCTTGCCTTTGTTCTCCTCCAGAAACTTTTTAGCCGCCTCTTTTCTGTTGTTGAGCATGGATTGGAACAGATCTTTCTGGGCCTGTTCAGCTTCCTTCTCGGTCATCAGCGGTTTTGCTCCTGGCGTATAACCATCCTTAATCGCCTGCTCAATCGTCACAAGATCAAACTCTTGACCAAGATTTTTAAGATAGGAACCAAAATCAAGACCAAGGGCGTAACTAAAACGCTGATTGTCTGTCGTCAGTTTTACTTCTGCTACAGCAGTACCGGCAGTCAACATCAAAGCCAGTATTGCATATACTGCACGCTTCATAAATGATTCTCCTTTTAGTCAATTCAAGCCGCTATCAACGAGGTATCGTGCTCTGCCCGATCTCATTATAATCAGGTCTCATACTACCTGATCTTGCAGAAAAACGAAAATATCTTTTTTGAGCAACTGGGGAAAAAATAAGAGAGAGCCTGCTGTCTAGGCAAAACAAAGGCCACAGTCAGGACAGGAATTTTGCGAGGTAGGAAAAGAACAGCCGCAGGCAGGACAGACCGCAATCTCAGCAGCGGTGTCAAAAACTGCACCTGCGGTAGCAATATCATGATCATGCAGAGCGGTAGAACGGATATGATCCTGTACCAGAAACGCTTGCACATCCTCTAGGTCAGCGGCACGCACTTGCAGAGTTAAACTGGGGCCACCGCAGCAGCCTGAACGGCAACTAGCTTCCTCATTGACAACCAAGGAGGGAATTCCTTCCCGTTCCAATAGGGCCTGAAGATGCCGCATTTCAACCATTGATCCTTTTCTGATGCTGACCAGCTCATCATTTTGACTCAGAGGTAGGCGACGTTCTGACTTTTTTTCAGCTTCCTGCCCTTGCAATTCGAGTAATTTCTTGCCATCAAGCAAGGTGACCGCACAAACAGCACAGCGGTCAATCTCTGCCCGATACTCATCACCACACTGAGGACAGTATTTCAGTTCAGGATCAATATTCTTCATTGCTGAATCGATGTGTTTTGAATAATAACAGGATGCTCTGTTAGTCCTGAATCCGTTCCGCTATGCGCACCAGCAGCTCCAAACCAGCCGAGCAGCACTAAGGCCATAACTACGAGGACATAGATCCCTACCATTAAATAACCAGGGTCAATAGGTGAATGTGCTATTTCTATAGTATGTTTTTCAGTCATGATAATATCCTCTCTGTTCTTCATCTTCAATTCTTCTTAATACTATTTTGGACATCGAGCATGACTGTTCTATCGCTGAATCATGACGTGTCAGGAAAAGAAGGTGACAGATTATGACAACGTAGCAGTGGGCTGGAGTTTTCCACAAAGCCATGTTACAATCTTGTTCAGTCGAGTGACTATCAATTCCGCTTCTAGGAGTCTACCATCATGACGTACCGCATCGCTCTGGTCGAAGATGATCCCAGACTACAAGCGAATTATGCCCAAGCTCTGCATCGAGAAGGATATGAAGTAAACTCCTATAGTAGCAGAAAAGAGGCAATGGCGGCCTTTGGCCGTTTTTTACCAGACCTCGCCATCTTGGATATCATGCTTGGTGAAGAAATGGAAGGTGGTTTTGATCTGTGCCAGTATCTGCGCTCCCTCTCACCAGTCATTCCTATCATTTTTCTCACGGCCCGCAATTCAGATGTCGATCGGGTTTCAGGTCTGCGGCTCGGTGCTTGGGATTACTTGACCAAGGACACCACGACCCTTGATTTTCTTCCTGCTCGCATCTCAGCGCTGTTCCGTACTGTTGAGGCACTACGGAGCAGTAGTAACATCAATAATCGGATTATTGAGCATGAAGACCTACGTATTGATGAAGATCGCAAGGAGGTGCATTGGCAGGGCCAACCGGTTAGTTTCACCTTAACAGAGTTCTGGATTTTACTTTGTTTAGCACGACGGCCTGGCCATGTCAAAAATCACGATCAGCTTATGGAGGCTGCTAGTATCATTGTTACCAACAACGCTATTGCTGCACATATCCGCAGAATACGGGATAAATTCCGAGAAGTTGACTCGAATTTCAATGCCATTCGCTCTGAATATGGCATGGGCTACCGCTGGCAGCCCTAAAACCTATCTATTCATCAGCATCTCTTCTCTTTGAGTGTGATGCACAGTACCACGGAGGTGAAGCATGTCTGATTTTTTTTTATCCAAAGAGACGGCAATCCTCTGAGAAAAGAAGCTTTTACGGCTTCGTTTTTGGGTAAACTGCATCCTGCTGATCGCTGGCATCTTCAGCAGGGCAGTAACTATCTAGCGCAATTACTTCAGGAATCAATCACGCAGCTTCCAGTTAGAGGCGAGGTACTGCTGATTGGGCTAACTGAATCGGGAATTGTTCCTTCCTTTCTTATGTATCTGGAAGCCTGTCGCCAAGCAATTTCCTGCGAGTGGATTTGTTCGACCCGCTGTACGCATGTTGCAGGAATTCCCTTTGAGGAAGTCCATTCTCATGGGCCGCATCATCTGCTGCCCCTACCGCAGAATCAGGCTGCTGAGGTCTGGATTGTTGAGGATGAGATCACCTCTGGCACTACAGTACAAAATTTGATCAGCCAAATCCAAGATTATCTTGCTGCGCCAATTATTCGCATATTTTCTTTTGCTGATTCCCGTTCCGCCGCGCAGAAAGAGCATTTTGTCGAGCAGTTCAGTAAGTTAGGGAGAACATATCTTTTTCATTCTCTTGCCTCAGCAATAGATCTCTGCTCTGCAAGACCTGAACTTTGCAATCAAGCGGCGGCTGATTTCGAGGCATATTCTAAACCGCTCTTGCACAAGATAGCTGACCAGCTTAATAAAAAACACCTCCTAGGGGAACAGTATGGAGAACATCTTTTTGTTATCGGCGAAGCAGTCAGCACGGCTGTTCTGCTGGTAGCTGCTGGTGTTTTTAATTCATTTCAGCATATCACGCTCAGTCCTTGGGCTGTAGATTGCATCAATATTAACAGTAGAATACAATTCACCAATTATTATCTCTACAACTACCAAGGTATAGCTAGGCCCGTGCATCTTTTCCATAATCCAGCAGACCAAGAAGTGGGCGAGAAGGTGAAGACCTATTTTGAAGAAATGAATATAACTGTTGAACTCTTTTCGTAAAATACAGTATGCAGACGGCAATTCCCCCTCATGCAGCAAACAATCTTTGGCAGCAGCATCTTTATCTTAACTTGCTTGATGAAGTGCATCCTTTTGATGAGCCGCACCGGTTCCGCAAATTAAATCAGGCTTATACTGGTGAGAACACTTTCTGGGCCACGCCCTCGCCAGAGCCTGATCTTGATGACGACTTTTGGCAGGCTGTGGCCGGGCAACTTGATCAGCCGCAGATTAGGCAAGCAGCGCAACAGCTTGCCGCTGCAATTGTTGCTTATGAGCCGCAACCAGAACGTCTCATCTTTGTGGCAATTCTCAGAGCTGGGGTGCCAATAGCCAAATGGCTCTGCCAGATGCTGCCCGGTTCGGTGGCCGCAGCTATCTCGCTTTTTGTTGGTATTGGCATTGATCGGGCGGCCTTAGCCCGCCTTCAAGCTGATTTTCCAGAGCGAAAGATTATTTTTGTCGATGGTTGGACAGGGCGAGGAGGGGTAGCCAGAGAACTGGCCAAACTTGGAGTCGGGCCTTTGGCCGTGCTCAACGACCCTTGGGGTTGGGCTGACTTTTCTGGCTGTCAAGAAGACATTTTCTGTCCATCTGCCTGCTTTACCGGGCTGGCTACCCTCGGTTTTTCCAGAACCTTTTTTGTTGATCAGGACAGTTTTTTTGCCGCCTATCGTTTTCCTACAGCCTATACTCGCAAAGAACTCGTTTCGGCTTGGTGTGAAGCTGGCCCGACTGAAATTGCCGCTACTCAACCCTGTCATAGTAAGGAACGATTTCAGCAGAAAACTGAACTGCGCCTGCACAGCAATGAGGTCTGCCGCGCCCTGATCAACGCCGCACCCCGCACCTTATTTTTTGCTGACGATGCCCAATATGTGGGGGAACATTTTTCCCTCCTTCTGCGCTTGGCTGAACAGCGAAAAGTGCCAGTTCAGTATGAGCAACATTTCCTCCGTGATGTGCGTACTCGTGCTGCCTGCTCTTTGGAGATTGCCAAATGATCGCCAAGGCACTTGCTGTTGACCTTGACGGCACTATTCTGCATACTGAGCCGGAATCATACGTCATCAAGGGACGCTCACGAGACTGCTATTTATCGCAAAGAACCGTTGAGCTGTTAGAGGCTATCAGTCAGCTCATACCGATCTTTATTACAACTGGCAGAAATGCGCCCAGCGTTGCAAAGATCACCTCACAACTCACCAAGGTGCGCTTTGCTGGTTTTGTCTTGGAAAATGGCTTTGTGGTGAAAACTGACCTCAAGTATCCTTACCCACAGCCCAAAAAATGGCACTTTGCTGACCAAGTTCCTCCAGCTTGGAAACCCATTCCCGGATACGAATGCTCAGTAGGTTTCATTCTGCCAGACAGCCAAGAAAATCCACAACAAATTGTGCAGCAACTCATGAAAGAGAGCAAGGAAGAGGGCTATATTTGCTTTCAGCCGCAGAAAATTTTTGTCTACCCTCAGCAGCCCAATAAAATGCTTGGTCTGGCACGATTTGAAGTTGAGCCGTATATTGCCTTGGGTAATGACTTTAACGACATACAACTTTTTCAAGGAAGTAGTCATCCTGTCACGCTGGCCGCAGCCTGTCCTGAGATCAAAACAATTGCCAAAGAAAAGGCTGGTTACTGCTCGCCTTTTGCCACTCATGCAGCAGCAGAGGATATGCTCAGTTGGGCTTTAGTGAAATTGTTAGCGGCATGAAAACAGCCTTTGTTTTTGATCTGGACGGCACTCTCAATCATGCTGAAACGCTACCGGATGGCCTGCCTATTCGGGGACGAACAACAGATTCCTTCATGAGCCGTCAAGCCCTTACCTTACTCCTTGAACTGGCAGAACTGACGGATCTTTATGTAGCTACTGGCCGGTCGCTGGCCAGCACTGCGGATTTCAGGAAACATTTTGCTGCTGCTGGATTGCGGATTTCCGGCTGGATACTAGAGCATGGCGCAATTGTTGAGCAGCATCCAGAGTGGCAGGAAAGGATTTTGGCAGGAATTGACCTTGCTGATCTTAAATCACAAATTAAGGAATTTGGGCAGCGAAATGGCTGGGGAGTGGATTTGGAAAAGGAAGGAAGCCATCAGGCAGTGCTCCGCTATACAGTTGGAAAGCCGGAGCAAGCTACTGCTTTTTTGGCCTGCCTATCTGATTTGCTCAATAACCAGTTTAGGGTTGTTGCTGAACCGTGCAAAATTGTTCTCATACCTAAACAGGCTGAGAAATATGCTGCCTTTCAAACTGTGTTTGGCAAAACACATTGCCTTTGCTGCGCCGCAGGTGATACCCTCGATGATCTAACTCTCCTAAAAAATGCAGCTTTTCCTTTAACATTGCACAGTGCCTATTCTCCTCTACTGCGGCTGGTACAGCAGCGGGGCGGCTTTGCTGCTGCCAGCGCGGGTCATGAAGGCACTGTAGCCATGCTGGAAGCGGCCGTGCTCCAGTTCAAGAAAAATGCCTTTTAACGCAGCAATCCTTTAGCTTTGGCCTGATTGAGCCAAGTTGGGAATTCATGCAATATATCCTTGTAAAGCTGCTCATCTGAGGTGCCAACAATATCTGTTACTTGGAAAAAACCGGCATTGTCGATGAAATCCCGGCGCATCTCGTCCAGTTTGCGGAGAAAAGCAAAAGAAGCGGTTCCAACGCCGACAAACTGAATAAAAATCGGCAGCACTTCCATCATACGCAGCAGTTTTTCGGTCTCCTCACGATCCTGATTGTCGCCGTCGGTTATAAACTGGATAAAAACCGGGGTAGCGGCAGCAGACTGCTGGACAATTTTAGTCTCAGTGTGCTTCTTTTTGAACCAGCCCCCTTGGTCAACTGTTACCTCTTGGATTGACGGACTAAAATGCTGCTGCACAATATGCCAGAGCGGTTTGGCATACTGGGTTCCGCCCTCAAAAGGATACTGCTTCACCACCTCGCGGTTGACGTATTCGCAAAGATTGGCCTGCGTGATAGCTGGGGCCTGATGTGCATTCACGCCAAAAAGGGTAACTGGCATGGTTCCATCATCATCAAACTCTAAAGCAATAGGGGCCAAACGCTCGACAACATCTTGAATGGTGTTATCTCGATAACTACCTGCAAAGGAGCCGGAAATATCCAGCACAAACTCGACCTGCGCGGTCTGCGTGAGCAATCCTGCCTGTTTTTTTGCCAGTGAAACTTTTTTGCGGAGATCAACCGTTCTTGCTGCCACTTCATCCTGTTTTCTCAGCTTGATAGCCATTGTTTTCTCCTAGAAAAAAGCAGAGAGCAGATCCCTGCCTTTTTACTGAACAGATTTTTTGGAACAATAACCTCAAGAGGCACTTACACCAAACTTGGCGCAAATTTGGGACAGACCCTCTGTTGAGCCTTGGCCAACAGCCTTGAACTTCCATTCACCATTTTTCTGATAAACCTCGCCAAAAATCACGGCGGTCTCTGTTGAGTAATCCTCAGTCAGATCGTAGCGAGCGATTTCCATATCATTGGCCGCATTGACAATGCGAATAAAGGCATTTTCCACCATGCCAAAATTCTGGCCCCGGCTCACTGCCTCATGAATCGTGACCACAAAGGCAGCTTTGACCAGTTCTGGCGGCATGTCTTTAAGCGACATCATAATCACCTCGTCATCACCGCTGCCTTCACCGGTACGACTATCTCCAGCATGAACAACTGCGCCGCCCGCACCCTGCAAGTTGTTGTAATAAACAAAATCATTTTCTTTGGTAACTTTGCCCTCTGCGCCGCAGAGAAACACCGAAGCATCAAGGTCAAACGCTGCGCCGCTTAATGCCTGGGCATCCCAGCCGCAGCCAATCTTAATGGCTTCTAAACCCGGAGCTTCCTTGCTTAAAGAAACATTACTGCCTTTGCTTAATGACACGCTCATTTTTTCTCCTTTCAAATAGCTGGGGTTATAATCTCACGATTTGCGATCAAGTCTTCTGCCAGTCCCTTTACAGAACACACAGTTGCCGCCCGCGCCTTTGCACATCAGGCAAAGATTATCTGCTGAAGTTGAAGGCGCAGGCTGTTGTCGCTCTGCTGCCGGACTGGGCGGAGGCAGCGGTGGTGCTGGTGCTGCCGAAGGAATAGCCTGCTGCGGTTTACTGAGGTTAAGCTGAAATTGATTTGCCAGCGAGGTCACGTCAACTTGTAGGGTTGCTGCATGTTGCTCAATGCAGGCGCGCTCTTTAGTGTCGCAGTCTCCATCAGCATAGGCAACGGCTAAAGCTGAAAGGATAACCAGTCGGGCCAGCTCAGGATCCTCTATTTTCCTGACAGCCAAGAGAATGCTCTCCTCGTCACAAAGAAAGGCCCCTACCGCATACTGCTCCACTTTTTTGACCAGTTCGTCTAAACTGAATAAATCCAGCATAGGGGTATCACGGCAATTTTGCAATAAAAACTTACGAAACTCATCAAGTTCCTGCTTTTGCAAGCGACCATTCTGTGAAGCAACATCGCCAACCACTGCGCACATTGCTTCAATAAAGGGGGCAAATTTGCTGCGCTTAAAACGGTTTCCTACGCCCTTAAAGGCGGAACCAACTCCGCTGAGAAAATCAGCAGAGGAGTTGACAATCCGCTCTCCGGTTTGTGTCCAATCTTTTCCTGCCATGTTCTGGTCTCCTCAATTCTATGTTCCATGCGTATTTACAGCTTAACAGTCACGCAGTATATATCAAGCAGTTCACGACTTTTTAGCCACCTTTTTTGACTTTTCTAGCCGATCATGCATTTTTCTCTTCGACTTAAGCTCTTTCTGCTCTCGCTCTTGCTCCTGCTTTTTCCCTTGCTTGGAATGCGCCTGAATCGCACTCTTAAAGAAAGTTTGATTATCAGCCAGCGAGACACCCTCAGTTTTACGGCCCAAGCTGTTTCAGCGGCCCTAACAAATCGGAGCGATCTCTTTGATCAAGAGCAATTCCACGCCCTTGACCAAAAGCGGGATCTCTACCTCTTCCAGCTCTCCAATAACATCAAGCTGGATGGCAGTTTGGAAGACTGGCAACCTGAGCTAACTTTGGCCGAGCAGTTTGGTAAGGAACATCTCATTAGCGAGGCAGACCCTAAACAGCCATTAACGCTTAGTTTTCGCCATTTAGCAGGCAAACAAGATAAATATCTGTATGCTTTTTTTGACGTACAGGATGACCATGTCGTTTACCGAAGCCGCAACTCGCTGCGGCTTGACCGGTCCGATCATCTTCAGATTGTGATTGAAAATCAGTGGGGCCAGCACACGTATCTGATTGCGCCCTATGAGGAAGGTTGGGTCAATGCCTTTCTTATGCCCAGCAATCCAATTAAATTTCCAGTCAGCGAACAACGGATTCAAGGAACGTGGCGGCAAACTCGTACTGGTTATATTCTGGAGCTGCGCATTCCGCTCGATTTGCTGGGCAGCAAGCTGGCTTTTCTCGTTGCAGATGTAGATGACGAGGACAAGCGAGACGTTGAGGCAGTAATTGGTACAGCTAATTTAGCTGAAAATCACGAGCCAGGCTGGTTACTCGGTACTTCTGAGCCGATTGAGGAAATACTCCGCTCCTTGGATCGACCTTATGCCCGTATCCGGGTAGTAGATCAGAATCAGCGAATCCGGGCACAAGTAGGCAGTTTACGCAAGCTCGAACCTTTGCCCGCAGACGCAGATCAACTGACAAAAATAATGCAGCAAGTCAGTAGCCTACTCCATCCGTTCTATCGTTTTTTTACGACTTCGTTGAATGCTGATATTGAAGAACAGATTTCTCAACCTACCGAACTAGATCTCAAAGGTATTCGAGAAGGTCTAGCTGGTCGGCATTCTTTAACTAGCTATTTTATGAAAGATGATCAGGTAGAGGTGCTTGCTGCTATTGTACCACTTTATGAGGGAGAAAAGGTAGTTGCCGCAGTATTAGTAGAGCAGACGACCAATTCAATTCTTGCCCTAAGCAACCGCATGATCGAAGAGACGATTTCTTTATCAGTGGTTGCGTTTCTCTTTGGTGGCGGCATTTTCTTTTTCTTCTCTTTTCGCCTTTCTGGACGCATTCGGCGGCTCCGCGATCAATCGGCCTCTGCTATTACTCCAGATGGTCATATTCGGAGTACCGTTAATACTGATCGATCAAGTGATGAAATCGGTGACTTGGGACGGACCTTGGATTCGATGCTTCATCAGCTCCAGCAGCAGATTGAGCACCGAGAGAAAATGGCTGATAACCTTGAGCATGAAATGCGTACTCCTTTAGCTGGGGTTGCCGCCTCACTGAAAAACCTCAAGCAAGAGCAAATGCGACAGCAAGAGAATCCGCCTAAGCAGATTATGGAATATATCCGCTGGGCCGAACGAGACGTGCAGCGTTTGGAGAGCCTGCTCACTTCGATTCGCGAAGCAGCTAGTCTCAAGAACGCTCTGCTCTTAGATAGTATGGAACCGCTTGATTTAGGCCGGGCTGTGTCGATGTGGCTGGAGCATGGCTGGAAACTCTCTTTTAGTGAGGCAAACTTTGTTTATCAAGCACCTGAGCAAGAGGTTATCGTCAAAGGCGATCCAGTACGTTTGCATCAGGCCCTTGATAAATTGGTGGAAAATGCAGTTTCATTTCGAGAAGCTGGTACACCTATAGAATTGCGCCTGGAGCAACAGACAGAGATGGTCTCGGTACAGGTAATCAATCAAGGGCCGCCAATTGAACCGAGCTTCCAACAGCAAATCTTTAGCTCTATGTTCTCACACCGGCCTATCAAAGACGACCGGCCACACATGGGCTTAGGGCTGTACATTGTTCGTACTATTATGGAACACCACGGAGGCCGAATCAGTGTGAGGAATCTGGAGGATGGTAGAACTGGAGTTGTTTTTGCGATTAGCTTGCCAAAAGAGGATGTCTCTTTGTAACTCTTTGAGACACTAGAGAGAGGAAAAGCGGGCTGCATCGTAAACAAAACAGCCCGTTCATTACTTCATTGTACGATATTCTTTTTCCGCTGTCGCACAGTCCATACTGATGCGAGAATCAGACAATATACCAGTAACAGCACCGCAGTCTGCTGAACAGGTGTCGCATCTACAGCAAGCCACGCTGTAGCCAAAAGCGGTAATAAAGCAGTTCTTACTGTCATCCGGGCAAGACTATTCTGGGCAATAAAATGGGCGATTGGTGGTGAATATGTATAATAGAATTTGACAAATGCCTTACCTGGCGAATTTGTCAGCAAGTAGAGGTCACGGAATCTCTTCAGCAGAATAACATGATGTTCTAAGGCTGTTCCATAAGCAGCCGTGGCTATAAAGCAGCCGCTGCTACCACCGCCGCCACCATCTTGACTACTTTTAATGCTGGTGAGCTGCGCGGCAAATCCTTCTGCAATGATATAGGCACCATCGCTGTTTGGGTGCATACCATCAAAGTTAAGACTTGCCCAATCAGCGGCCACTTTACTGTAGGTATCAACCAAGGTCACGCCATTGTCTGCGGCTACTTTGATAATCTCAGGATTATAGTTTTCAGGTGTGTAGCTGTCGCCTTCATTTGGAGTGATCGTAGACATGATTGGCGTTGCCCCAGCATCCTTGGTTTGTTGGACCATCTCTGCGAGATTGAAGCTGGTAGCAGAAGAGGAAATTCTCTCAACAACATCATTCGCCCCTTCCATGATAAGCACATATTTGGGCTGATAGGTAGCAAGCACAGACGCAAACCGAGAAACACCACTGTAGGTATCTTCACCACCTTTGCCCGCATTTACTACAGTAAACACGTTGGCATCGAGCATAGGTTGCAGGTAGGTAGGATAGGCTGAAGCTGCGCCGCTCTCATATCCTGCGGTAATGGAATCACCAAAACAAAGGACAATATCTGCTGCGTGACTTTGCGCCAAGCCTACCACAAAATAAAGTACCAGTATTGTGCAGACTTGGAACCAAGTTGCCAATTTCATTTCCCTGTCTCCTTGCTAGCTGGCACCTCAAGGAGCACATACTGACTCCCTTGCGGAACAAAATCAGGTAGAACAGGTAGTTCTTTGTTTTCCTTCTTTTCTTTTTCAAACTCCTGTTCAGGAGACCAAGCAGAACCATTCCAGACAGAAACAAGGTCTCTGTATTTTCCTTCTCGGAAACCCTGCCAACGGACTTCGAGTTGCCCTTGCTCATTACGACTGATCTCTGGTCTGATGTCAGGAACTTGATTGGCAGTATTGATCATCTGCGGTTTTTGCCAAGATGAACCTGTGTAACGATTCCAGTACACTTCATCTTGATTTGTGCCGTTATTCCCTGCCCAGACCATCCAGACTACGCCTTTCTCATCAATCAGCACAGAGGGAGCAATTGACGAGCTAATTTCTTCCATTTTTAAAGAGATTGGCTCAGACCATTTACCATCATCGCCAACAAGATACTGAATGCTTATACCATCAGGTCGCACTGCTGACCAAAATATCCATCTCGTACCATTTGGCGCGATAGCAAAAGCTGGATGGTGGTTATTAGCATTATTATCTGTCAGTTTTTCTGGCTGTTCCCAGACTCCTTCTGTGGTCGAGCTGTGATAGATTTCATAGCGCAGGCCATCAGTCTGTGACCAGACAATCTCCTGCTCTGCTCCCCAACAGGGTGTGGCAGCAAGCAGGCTTGCAAGCAGTGCAGTCCCAAGTACGGTGTTGTTCCAAGGCATTGTTTTCCTCTCTCTGATTGGACAATTTATTGAAAGATATTTCCAATATCATTTCATATTAAAGACTTGCCAATATCGTGTAAGCCGATAAAGACAAAATTATACACTGAAAGCAGAAAGAGAAGAAAGAACAAACTATAAAAAAACGGTTTGCTCAAAATTCGTTGGCAATGATAATAGAGCATGGCAAACATTGGTACCATTGGCAGAAGATATCGACCTTGGGCCTGAAAATCTACAGTCCACGCATGATGGATCAAGCCAGCAAGAAAGAAAAGGCTCCAAGCAATGGCGAGTCCGAGTAGGCTTAGACCAGGCAGACCAGCGCGGAGCAGAGTAATAGCTAGAACCAGTATCAAGAGCATCCCAACAAACCGCACATAATCATAATAAGCAAAAGGCGCTGAATACTGGGTATATCCATAAACGCCAAAGGCAGTTCTAAAAGAGTTTTCTCCCCAACGATCAATGTTTAGCATTTGGCGTAGCGTTTTGCCCCGGTCACGTAGTTGCAGATACGGATGTTTTTTTGCCAGTTCGGTACTGGGTTTATACATCTGTTCAGCATACTGCTCGCGAGCGGCCAACTCTAGCTCACCCTTTTTAAAATCATTAACCCAAGCATCAGTGGTCTTGACGATACTGAAGAAGAGGCCACCAATTAAAATAATAGCAATAAAGCGGACAATAGTTCTTTTACTCCAAGTCGGCGGAGCAAGCCAGAGCCGCCAGAAAAAGTAGCAAAAGAAAAACACGTAAAGAAAATAGAAATTCTGTTTTTGCAGGAGTAAGAGGCCAAGTAGTAGGCCAATGTGCAGCGGGGTAAGCCAAATAAACTTCTCTGGTTCATCTCGCAGGAGACGATTTAGAGGTGAGTTGTGGGCTGCAAGCTGCCAAGCTCCCAGTAGCGTCAAAGAGAGCGAAAGCACCTCGGAGTCTGCATAGCTGAAAAGATACCAGATTTGCGGCGAAATCAGCAGCGGCAGGAGAAAAGGACGAAATCCTACCTTACTGGATGCCAGCAATAGAATAAAGAAAAGTAGGACGTTGAACGTACGCATTCCCATATAGGCTTGCAGATGCAACGGACTAATCAACCGAAGAAACTTTCCTGCCAATAGATAATAAATTTCGCCAGAATTAAGCCGGGAAACGCCATAAACGCTGTAAGTATTTGCAAAAGCTGGGTCGCCAACTTTAGGTGGCAAATTGTGTGTAATATAATAGCTGCCCGCCGCCACATGCACTGACTCATCAGGATGGGTATTAAAAGCACTGATCGAAGCCATAACAATAATTAACGCAAAGACAAAGACAGCCAGTATTGGAATAAATTCAAGCCCACCTGAAAAAATTCGAGAAACAACAAGGCATCCAATAGCCAATCCCAGAATTCCTAGTCCGTGCTCTAGCACCAGCAGCCAAGGAATCTGCCGTTTCATTTTCGGCAGCATAAGTTTGAGCTGTGGATCAACATGGTTGATGTGCAGACGTATGCCGCCTTCTGGGACAGAGGTCACTACATCCACATTTGCAACCACTTTGAGATGCGTAGCAAAATCAGAATGCTTGCGAAGTTCAAAAAGTGGAAAACCTATTTGTCGTACCGCAATACGGTGCAAGCTGATATTGGCTATCTTATTCTCGCTCGGATCTAAACGCAGATGATCAAGGCCGGAAATGTCTGTAGTACGAATCGTGTAGTCTTTTACTCTCGGTTTAATTAAGAGTTGCGCTGATTGTTTTTCACTGTAACGCCCCTGTTGATCAGGCCAGTAGACTTTCAGCACAGTGCGCGTATCAGTCTCTAATTTCAACTCAATCAATGCCCGATTAAAAATGAGAAAGTAATAGACCATACTAAACGCAGCGACTAAGATTAGAAGAAAAAGCCAAGTTTTACGTTTGGATGAGTCTTCTTCTGCTATCGTTGTTGTTGCACTGAGTCCATACAAAGGAAGGACAGAGGGACACCACTGAAACAGGGAGGAAAGCTGCATGGAACGTTTTAGGAAAAATTATGCGGAGCGAAGAAAAGGTCGCTCAATCAGCGAATAGGTAATGCAGGCAAAAAAATATGCCCAGACAAGCGTAAGGATAAACAATGGAGCACCAACTAGATGGCTATTAAAGTACAGCTCGGCACCCTTACGGAGTATATCAATAATCAAGGTATGAAAAATATAGACACTGAACGAGACCAAGCTGAGTGCTCGTAGTGGTAAACTGGAGAGAAAGCGAAGGCTTGGCATGTTTCCTGCTACCAGTACAGCTAAAATCAGTACGGTAGCTGCTGCTGCAAACCAAGGATAATATGCTAAAGCCAAAAAACGATGTTCTTGGCCGCTGCTTAGGTGCAACAGGGTCAGCAAGTGGAAACCAATGCCGTTTTTCTCATGGGAGAAAAGCAGAAAAAACAAGAGAATCAGTAATGCCATAGTAGCGGCAGCCTGCCTCGCTCGCTCTCCTAAACGTACTCCTTTCCAGAAACCGTAATAAAGCCAAGAAGCCAGCACCCCGCCGAGAAATACACCAAAGTAAAGGGGTATTTGACCATTCAAACCGCCCAGCAATAAGATTACCTCGTCAAAATGCTTCGCAAGAGCAATCAAGCCAACAAGTCCTAGAATAATGAGCCACGGCCAGATGCGGAAAAGCAGGAGACAAAACAACATCAGGAACGGCGTTAGAAGATAAAACAGCATCTCCTGCGGCACAACCCAGAGATGACCGCTCCCTTTGAGAAAGAGAAAATGTAAGGCTGCCTCTTCTAGCCGTCCTTGGAGAAGGAATTCCAGTGAAACGTAGGTGTAATAGATTGGAAGGATTCTTTTTATCCGGCGGGTGAAAAAGTGGCGGAGAAAGGAAAAAGATAGAGCGCGGGCGGGCTGTTGAACAAAGGGTTTAGCCAAGAGAAAACCGCTCAAGGTCATAAAAACCCACACGCCGCTCCGGCCTGTACCAGAAAACCAACCCCAAGTGTGGTCTGCCACAACCATGAGCAGAGCAAGAGCGCGTAATCCATCTAAGGCATTGATGTTCTCGCCTACAGAGGGTTTTTTGCTGCGCAGGTCGGCAAAAGGAGCTAGTTGGCTAAAATCTATTTGCTGGAGAAAGAAGAAAGCTAACAGGGCAAAAAATGGTGGTAAGCTATACAGCAAGAAAAGATTCGGCTGCAAGAGTGGCTCTTGGCAGACTATGTAGGAATCCTCGCTCGTTTGGATCACTACTGCATCTTTTTGCAGGCGAACTTCTGTATTTTCTGCATGACTGTTAAAGTGGCGAAAGATGTCTGGCGCAGCGAGTACCACATTTTTAGCAAAAGTTCCTACCACAGTCATCCTATATAGCCGTACTTTACCGGATTTTTCTCCTAAGTCGAGTCGTAGTCGCTGCGCTGATACAGAATGTAGGGGAATACGCACGGTCTGTTGCTGCCATGGCTCGATCATTGCTGAAAACGACGAATGCTGCTCTTTAAAATCGCCACCACTTGAATAAAATACTTGAAGGCGATCTCGATGATCTAGCTCAACAAGGACTTCAATAAAGGCGGCCTCGGAGAGCGCATGGGCGCAGATACTATGTAAAATTGCAAAGAGAAACAGAGCTGCGGTTAGGGGCAGCCAATTCTTTCGGCTGCGCAGCATTATTGTTTTCTGATCCGCTGATAAAGGCTGTGGAGCTTGTCTTCAAAAGGAACAAGTAGAGGAAAGATGATTCCACCGAGAGCATGTGAAAGGAAAAGGACAAGCAGCCCTCGTAGCTGCGCCCCGCCGCCAAGATTACCCAGAGGAACGATTTTGCTGCACAAGAGAGTACGAATGATTCGCCCAATCTCGCCCTCACCTAAATCGTAATTTTTTCCAGTGAGATACAACTGTTTCATTTCTAAGAGGTATTGTCTAAGGGTTCTTTGGTGGGTTACAGGACACAACTTGTTACGACTTCAAAAAAATACGCCGTGAAATTATTTTTATTCGCTGTTTCACTTATCTCTGGAACAAGCTGATATTAGATTTCTTTTCTCAATTTCATGTCAATATCCTCTAGCATCCCCTTTGCCCATTGTCGCGTTGTTTCATTAGGAACTGATTCTAGCCTAATGAGTTTTTTGAGGCAGTCTTTCGCTGCTATATTATTAGCAAAGCCTTCGGATAAAATCTGAGCTTTGAGCAAGAGTGCCTCTGCATATTCAGGCATTTGTTCAAGAATGCGATTGACGGTTTGCAACGCTTCTGCAAAGCGTTTTTCCGACTTTAAATGTTTACCTTTTATTAGTTCACCTGCGAGCTGTTCTTGCAGCGTGGCTCCGGTGCCTCTGCCGCTATACAGAGATCCAAAGGTGTCAGAAATACGATTGATAACAAACAAGAGCGGAACTGATGCAACGATGCTGATCAAAATACCTACAAGAATTGGGACCAAACTTCCCATTCTGTATGCCAGTACGGTACTAATAAACAACGAGGAGAAAAGGCACCAAAAGAGTATTCGTACATATTGCGATACAGCAAAAGAATCTATATCTTTCATCCTGTTTTCAATACACCAATCACTGTTTCTGCCCCGCTTGTTAGGGCAGACGCTTCGTCTTGCTCTGTAAAGAATTTACCAGATAGCACATAGAGCAGCAAATAAGCTCTGCCGTATTCTGCCTCTGGATAATATTGGTTCATGACCTTTTCCCAAGTCTCTTGCGCAGAAGTGCTTAGTAGATCGTTGATCAGATGCGCTGTTGCTTGCTGGAAATTATGCCGCTGATCAATAAGATCGCTGTCTCTTGAGAAAAAGGCAGGCAGGGATAGGGTCACGGTTGATTGCGGCTCCATGCTCTTTTTTTCTATGAGAGCATCAAAAGCATCTTGATTAGAAGTGATAAAAATGCAAGAAGGTAAGAGTTGCTGATTGCCAGTAAAGAGCTTTTGCCATGCCTTGAGCCGCAAACGGGCGCGGCTATTATCTGGCGGAGCTGCTGATGACTTGGATACTGCTGCGGCTTGATCATTATCACGTAATGCTTGGAGTAGGCCATGTTCTCGCAGGGCAAGCTGATGCAGACTTTGGCGGATTTCCTCTTCCTCCTGCTCGATCATCTCCCCCAACTTCAACACGAGCCTTGCCTGCCAGAATGCAGCCGCCTTGCTTTCTGTCGCGCTGTCCCTCTGTTTCCGCACTGCACTCATAATCGCATTTTTGCTCTCTGCTGGCTCTTGGTTACTCAAGCCAGTTAGGGCAAGATGAGCGTAATCAGCAGGCCGCTGCCGCAGTTCCTTGACCAAGCAGAGGAAACGCTCTCGGTCATTACCCAGTGGCGCAGGACAATCAAAGCGGAGAATATCCTGTGCTAACAAGTCCTTTGCCAATGGTGACAGGACTTTTGGCAGGTCGTTTTCCACGGGTGCAAGGTAGACAGCTTGCGTAAAAAGCTGTACAAGAGGGAACAGCACTTCGTCCTTAGGCCGGGTATCCGGGAAAATATAAGCAATTTCCGCAAGCATACGATGAACACCATTAAAGAAAAAATAACTTTTACCTTTGCCGCCTTGCTTTATCTTCTTTTCCATCTGCGAGGTGGCACTACTGTCGGGGAGATGCTGGCAGGCACGCTCATGCAGCTACTGACCACTGCGCCTTACTGCATCGGCTTTACGTTTATTGCAGTGCGGATCATTCAATATCTGCACCACGGCAAAAAAATACCTTGGGATAGGATTTTCCGCATCTTTTTTGCCATTGGCATCTTTTTTGGTTTCTTCTTTGCCCTGTATGAATACGCCGAGCAAGGGCAGCTAAAATCGCCAGAACAGACAGTACATGCCAGCGTAGAAACGAATGTGGCTTCTGTCAACAGAAAAAAGAAGATCAGCGAAAGGCGGATGGAGGGCACTGGTATGCGGACAGCTTCCACACCAGTGTGAAGGCAGTTTCAGCACTGGTGTCGAAACGCGGACATGTCGTATTTTTATTTACCGGAGAATGGATTTTGCTGGATGATATCCAGAAGGGGCAGTTGTGTTAGGTAGTAACAAACTGTCTGGGCCGATCAATGTACCGGGATTAGTGACTGAATTGCAACCAGTTTGTGTGTGATCGCCTAGAATTGCTCCAAACTTACGCAGGCCGCTGTCGAGTAATCTATTGGGAGTGCGCACTGGAACATTGCCCGGTAAAAAGCGAAGATTCGCAAATTTAGTCCCTGCGCCGAGATTGGTTTCATTGCCAAGAATAGAATCACCAAGATAGGCAAAATGACCAGCTTTGGCATCGTTGAGAAAAATTGAGTGTTTAACTTCCGTAGCATGACCAATAATGCAGCGCTTACCAGTCAAACAATAGCCACGCAGATAGGCTCCTTGGCGGACCTCGGTATAATCGCCGAGCACTGCTGGCCCTTTAATGAGGGCACCAGATTCAATGAAGACACCTTTACCAAGATGAAACCCATTGCCCATCAGCACGGCCCCAGCCATGAGCACAGAGGCTCCAAGTAAGTCTTGCCCAGCACAGGAAACACGCAATTCACCTTTGGTTGCATCACCCCAAGTAATGACACAATCCGTTGCCTCTCGCAATTTGCCTTCATAAAAAATCAGATGGCAGGGCAAAGGGATCCCATCTTGCAAGCGCGCATGGTGGAGCGGTTCGCTACTGAGTCTCCGTATATATGATTTGAGGTTTTTGAGAGCCTCCCAGATATAGACAGTATTCTCAAAGATTGCAGAGTGCTCAAAGTCATCCAGATTGAAAAAAGAAGCAGGAAAAAGCATGGTCACCTCGGTGGACAGCAGAAAAAAAGAGGCTCAGACAGTGTTTTGCCCACGCCTCCGGCTTGACTTACTATAAGGTTATGTTTACCTTCTTTCAACCATTGATGCAGCAGACCGTTGCGTGCCTAGTGGCCGGAAGCGGAGGATAGCTGATAAATTTCCTGATTTCAGGAGGGAAAATTGCAGAGTGACGATTCATTGTCCAGTAGCATGGACGATTTTGCCGACAACATTCAAGACGCGGATATTCCAGAAGAGCTGCCCATGATGGCAGTCCGAGATGTGGTGATTTTCAACTACATGATCCTGCCTTTGTTTGTAGGTCGGCCCGGCTCAGTGTCCGCTGTCAACGAAGCCATGAATGGCAATAAGATGTTGATGCTGGTCACCCAAAAAGAGGCAGTCAGTGACAAACCAACGCCAGATGACCTGTACGAGACAGGCATGGTTGTCATGGTTATGCGCAGCCTGAAACTGCCCGACGGCAGGCTCAAGGTGCTGGTGCAGGCTTTGTCCAAGGCTAAAATAACGGAATATAAACAACAAGACCCGCATTTCCGGGTTGGCATTGCCTTAGTTGAGGAGGAAGAGACTGGCGAAATCACGGTTGAGGTTGAAGCACTGATGCGCTTGGTGCGGGAGCAAGCAGAGAAGATTATGTCCTTGCGGGGCATCCTCTCCGCAGATCTAATGGGCATCATCAATAGCATTGAGGAACCAGGCCGTTTGGCCGACTTAGTTGGCTCAAATCTCCGCCTCAAGGTGTCTGAGTCGCAGAAGATTTTGGAGACTGTGGACCAAGTCGAGCGACTGCGCTTGGTTGCTAACTTGCTCAATAAAGAGCTAGAAGTGGCAGCAGTGCAGGCCAAAATCCAGTCTGATGCCAAAGAGGAGATGACCCGTTCGCAGCGGGAATATTTCCTCCGCGAGCAGATGCAGGCCCTGAAAAAAGAGCTGGGCGACGATGATTCCTACACCGAGGACATCGAGGATCTGCAAAAGAAGATCGCCAAAAAGAAGATGCCCAAGTACGCTCGCAAAGAGGCGTTGAAAGAGCTGAAGCGGCTGGAAATGATGCACCCGGACGCATCTGAGGCTAACATCATCCGCACCTACATCGAGTGGATCATTGAGCTGCCTTGGAAGAAAATTTCTAAAGACCTGTTAGATTTGGTTAAGGCAGCGCAGGTGCTGGATGAGGATCATTACGGCTTAGAAAAGGTCAAGGAACGTATTCTTGAATTTCTTGCAGTGCGCAAGCTGAACAACAGCACCAAAGGGCCGATTCTTTGCTTTGTTGGGCCACCTGGTGTGGGGAAAACTTCGCTGGGCCGAGCCGTGGCGCGGGCTATGGGTCGTAAGTTCTATCGGCTTTCTTTAGGTGGTATGCACGACGAGGCAGAGATTCGTGGCCATCGTCGCACCTATATTGGAGCTATGCCCGGCCGCATCCTCCAAGGCTTGAAGAGCGCAGGCACCTGCAATCCAGTCTTTATGATGGACGAGATTGATAAGATTGGCTCTGATTATCGGGGCGATCCCTCTTCAGCTCTGCTGGAGGTCTTGGATCCTGAGCAGAACAATACCTTTTCTGATCATTATTTGAACATGCCTTTTGATTTGTCGAAGGTCATGTTTATCACCACTGCCAATCGCACCGACACTATCCCAGGCCCGCTCATGGATCGGATGGAGGTGATCCAAATTGCGGGCTATACCCAAGAAGAAAAAAAGGTCATTGCTCGCACCTATCTTCTGCCTCGGCAGGCTAAAGAAAACGGCATTCGGCTGAGACAGATCAAGATGGATGATGAAATCATTGATCTGGTTATCAGCCATTATACAGAGGAGGCTGGAGTCCGTAATCTGGAGCGCGAGCTAGGCCGTATCTGCCGAAAGCTGGCTCGCAAAATCGCTGAAGGCGGCAAAGGGCCGTACACCATTTCCAAAAACACGGTAGAGAAATACCTTGGCCCGCCTAAATTTTTGCCAGATGCAGAGCTGGACACCTTAGCCCAACCTGGCTTGGCTGTTGGTTTAGCTTGGACTTCTGTGGGTGGTGTGCTTCTGCACATTGAGACTTCAATTGTGCCGGGTAAGGGCAAGCTGATACTTACTGGTAAGTTGGGTGATGTGATGAAGGAATCAGCTCAGGCGGCTCTGACGTATTGCCGTGGGATAAGCAAAGAGCTGGGCGTGGAGAATGCCTATTTTGATAATAGAGATATTCATATCCATTTTCCTGCTGGAGCTATTCCCAAGGACGGCCCTTCTGCAGGTATTACCATGACCGTGGCTCTTTGTTCTGCGATCACTGGCCAGACAGTAAAAAAGGGTATTGCCATGACCGGCGAAGTAACGTTGCGGGGACGGGTACTGCCTATCGGCGGTCTCAAGGAAAAGGCTCTCGCTGCCCTGCGGGCTGGCATTAAGCAGGTCATCATCCCCAAGGAGAACGAAAAAGACTTGGTGGAAATCCCAGAGGAAATGCGCAGTAAGTTGACCTTCTATCCAGTTAAGCACATGGATGAGGTACTTGCCTTGACCTTGGGGAGCTTTAAGAAGCCGCCGGAGCAGGTGAAAGCATAAGCGGTTCAGCAAGGGCGGACTTTGCTCCGCCCTTATTTTTTTGAGAGCAATGCGCCGTTTCTTCCTTCTGACCTTCCTGACCCTGCTTCTCGCTGGATTGATCGCAACAGGTTGGTTTGCCCATTATGTCTTTACCCCTGCTCCGGGCAGTGGTGCAGTGATTATTACTATTCCCAAGGGTGCTGGTGTTCGGGAGATCAAAGCCCTGCTTGGCAGGAAAGGAATCATCGGTGATGATTTCCGTTTTCTTGTGCTAGTACGGCTGCTCCGGGAAATCAATACAACAAATCCACCCAAACTGCGGGCAGGCGAATTCAGTGTGTCGCTCGGTCTGACTCCGCTGCAAGTAATCCGTTTTCTCCAGCAAGCTAAACCGGTGCAGCACTGGGTCACAATTCCAGAAGGATTGACGATGAGCCAGATTGCCACTATTTTTGCTCAAGAAGGCTGGGGAGATACAACTGTTTTTCTTACGCTCTGTCACGACAGGGATTTTATCCACAGTTTGGGCATAGACGCAGATTCTTTGGAAGGCTATCTCTTTCCAGAAACCTATGCTTTAGTACGAGGTGAAACGAATGAACGCCGCCTGATCAGTAGAATGGTACGTCGTTTTTTGACGATATGGAATAGTCTTGAAAAACCAGTAGGGTTACGATTAAACCAACATGAATTACTCACCTTAGCTTCAGTCATCGAAAAAGAAACTGGTTCTGCTGGAGAACGCAATCTGATTGCTGGCGTTTTTTATAATCGGCTCCAGCGCGGAATGCGACTTCAGTCTGACCCAACGGTTATCTATGGTATTCCAGATTTCAACGGCAACCTAACAAAAGCCAACTTAATGGACAAAACCCCCTACAATACCTACGTAAATAGTGGCCTACCACGAGGACCAATCTGCAATCCAGGCCAAGCAGCCTTGGAGGCAGTCCTCCATCCAGCAAAAGTTCCGTATCTGTATTTTGTCTCCAAGAATGATGGCAGTCATCAGTTTTCCAGCACCTTGCAAGAGCACAATCGGGCAGTACAAAAGTATCAGAAGTGAACACTCCTTTAGAAGCATCTATCTTGGAAACATCGCAAATTGCTTTTGCCAAACTCGCTCTAGGCTTGCTCGGTGAGCCTTGGTGTTTTAATCAGACAGAGATTGAACCGCTGACCCCAGATGGCTCTCTGCGCCGTTTCTGTCGCCTGATTCGTGAGGATGGAGTACAGGTAATTGCCATCTATCCAGCCACCAATGATGCTAACGACTTACGTGAAGCCCAAGCTGGCTGGCAAATTGGTCGCCATCTCTTTGCCTGTGGTGCGCCAGTGCCAGAACCACTTGCTTTTGACGAAACCAGTGGCCTCCTTGTTTATGAAGACCTTGGCGACATTCGTTTGCACGATTTTGTCTTACGTCACGGTATAAATTCGGTTGAAGTAGCTGCCTTATATCAACAGACAGTAACCAAACTGGCGAGGATGCAGGTACGGGGCAGCGAGGATTTCAATCCTACTTGGTGCTGGGACACGCCCAACTACGACCGCCACGTTATGCTGGAGCGGGAATCAGGTTATTTCCTCCAAGCATTCTGCCATGACCTGCTTCAGTTAGAAGTGGACGAACAGGCTTTAATACAAGATTTTGCTCAGTTGGCTGATCACGCTGCGCAGGCTACTGCCTCGTTCTTTCTTCATCGCGATTTCCAGAGCCGCAACATCATGGTGCAGCAAGGGATCGCACGCTTTATTGATTATCAAGCTGGTCGCTTAGGGCCGCTGGCCTATGATCTTGCCTCGTTGCTTATTGACCCCTACGCTGCCTTACCACCGGACATGCAGGATGCACTCTTAGAACAGTACCTTGATGTGCTAACAGCTATAACCAGTTATAATCGAGAGCAGTTTTACCAAGAATATGTCCTACTGGCGGTGCAGCGCAATCTACAGATTCTTGGTGCCTTTGCCTTTCTCAGTAAACAGCGTGGCAAACCTTTCTTTGCCCAATATCTTTCTCCTGCCCTGCATTCTCTCCACCGCTTGCTTGCTAAATTTCCAGCAACCGAGTATCTTTGCTTGAAATCTGTAACTGAGCAATGTTTGCGCACAATCAGCAGTCAATAATCCTCCGCACCTCTCTGAAATCTTGAATTCCACCACCTGTCCTTTAGTCGCTCTGCTTGGCCGCCCCAACGTGGGCAAATCTACCCTGTTTAACCGCATCACCCGGAGCCGTGACGCGCTGGTTGATCCCACGCCTGGTGTGACTCGCGACCGACATTATGCCCGCGCTAATTGGGAAGAGCGTTCCTTTATGCTGGTTGATACTGGCGGCATTGAGGATGGTGATGAATTCAGCAATCATATCCGCAGCCAAGCCATGCAGGCAATGGAGGAAGCAGACATCATCATCTTGCTGCTTGATGGCCGTCAAGGCGTAATGCCCGGTGATCATGAGCTGGCCAACCTGCTTCGGCGGACAGATAAAACAGTCTTTTTTGCGGTCAACAAGATTGACTCACCAGATATTGAAACCGAGTTACTCACGCCATTCTGGGAGTTAGGCGTGGATCAGCTCTGGGCCTTGTCCGCTGATCATGGCTATGGCTTCAACACGCTGATGAATGCCCTCGTTGACAAACTGGACAAAACTGCGGCCCCAGCAGATTTGCCTGAAGGTACGATCAAACTAGCCTTTCTTGGTCGTCCGAATGTAGGCAAGTCCTCGATGATCAACGCCATCATGGGACAAGAGCGGATGCTTGTCTCTGAAATAGCTGGCACGACTCGTGATGCGGTAGACACCTTGCTGACTGCTGGGCAGCACAACTATTTGCTGATAGACACTGCCGGGATTCGGCGCAAGGGTAAGACCAAAGACAAGCTGGAGAAGTTTTCTGTGCTCAAAGCCCTGCATTCGTTAAGCCGCTGTGATATTGCTGTTGTCTTAATTGATGCGGAAGAGGGCATTGCCGAACAGGACACCAAGGTCATTGGCTATACGCAGGAACAGGGCCGCGCCCTTATTATTCTCCTCAATAAATGGGATCTGCTTCAGGAGAATACGAAACGGCAAGAGCAACTGCTGGAGGAAGTACGGCTGGCGACTAACTTTATTCCTTTTGCGCCAATATTCAAGGTCTCAGCCAAGACTGGCGCAGGCATCAAGCGGCTTTTCCCGGAAATAGGCAAAGTCCACCGCCAGTTTACCCAACGTTTTCCTACCGCTGCCCTCAACCGACTTTTGGAAGAGGCAAAAGCCAAACATGAACCACCCATGTATCAAGGTCGCAGGCTGAAGCTCTATTACACCGCGCAGATCAGCACTGCCCCGCCTACCTTTGCAATTATTGCCAATCAGCCCAAAGGCATCCATTTTTCCTACCAACGATATCTTACCAATCGCTTTAGAGAAGGTTTAGGACTTGATCGAGTACCGCTCCGACTCTTTTTCCGCGAACGAAGCGGCAGAGAGAAAGGCTAAACCTCGCTGGAATACCTCCCGTAGAAACCAACGTGTCGCACTAGAGTGCAACGAATCCTCCCACTAGAGTGCGAGCAACTGTTGCACCCTAGTGCAATCAAGCGTTCCACTCTAGTGCAACCAGCCGGAGCACTAGAGTGCGACTGACTCAGCAAGAATCCTGCCTCCATTATGACCACATCATAGAACCAACCAACACGCCTTCTAAAAGGGGCAAAGAATCAGCGGGCTAAGTGGTGCAGACGCAGGAGCTTCAGTTCGTCGTAACTAACCCGCCCATCCAGCTTCTCAAACACCGGCTTGAGATATTCTGCACCCAATTCCTCGAACGCGGCCAAAGCTGCCTGCTGATCTTCGGGCGATACGGATGTCAATAGCTGAAGATCTTCTCCGTCCCGCAGCCGGTTGCCTGCCAACGCATACTTTGTCAGATGATCAATGATCGTCCCTGCCTTTACCTGATGCTGTTCCATCAGACTATTGAGCGAAGTCCCTTGGTTGTACGCTTCGCCAAGCAGCGTGGTGCGCGTTGTTGGCCTTGATGCAGACTTTCGGGCAGATTTCGCCGGAGCGGTTGCGCGGATTTTTTCTAGCAAATTGTGTTCCTGACAGTATGGCGCAATCACCTCTATAAACATGTCGCCAAACTTTTCTAGCTTCACCTGCCCAACTCCTGCAATCTCCAGCAAGGACTGACGCGACTGCGGATAATACGCCGCCATCTCAACCAGCGTGGGATCTGAAAAGATGACATAAGGCGGCACACCCTTGGCATCAGCCACTTCCTTGCGTTTGGCGCGCAGCAAGTCAAACAGGACTTGGTCGTATTCGAGTTCATTTCTATTCTCCTTCCTTTTGGCCCGTTTCTCAAGTTCCTGCAACTGCCCAAAGAACTTGGCGCGGCTTTTGAGCGCAGCGCGGGCGGTGTCAGTCAGGCTCAGAGTGCGATATTCGTTGTCTTGATTCAGAAAGCCCATCTGAACAAGCTGGCGGGCTAGGTGCAGCCATTGCTTGTGGGTCAGCTCCTTACCAATGCCGTATGTCGAGAGCGTGTCATGCCTGAAACGCAGCACCTTCTCATTTTTTGAGCCGAGCAGGACATCAGCCACATGTACTGCGCCAAAGCCTTCACTGGTGCGGAAAACACAGGACAGGAACTTCTGGGCTGGGATGGTGATGTCTTCCAACACCGGAGGCTCTGCGTTGCAGTTGTCGCAATTGCCGCAGTGTTTCACTGGGAATTCTTCGCCAAAATAGGCTAGCAGCGGCTTGCGGCGGCATTTGCGCTCGTTCTCAGCATAGCGAACAATGGCATCTAACTGCTGCATGGCAGCCATGCGCTCGTCGCCTTCCTTCTGGTTGATGAAATACTTTAGTTTGGCAGCATCGCCGTAGCTGTAAAGCAATAGGCAGTGGGCTGGCAGACCATCCCGACCAGAGCGGCCTATCTCCTGATAATACCCTTCAATGCTCTTGGGCAGATCGTAATGAACAACAAAACGCACATTCGACTTGTTGATGCCCATGCCAAAGGCAATGGTTGCCACCATAATCTGGACATCATCGCGGATAAAGGCTTCTTGGTTGCGGCTACGGGTGCCGTCGTCCAGCCCAGCGTGGTAAGGGCGCACAGAGCAGCCGCACTCTTCGAGATACGCACTCAGTTGATTCACTTGGCGACGCGAAAAGCAGTAGATGATGCCGGACTGCTCCTTGAAGCGTTTGAGGAAGCGAGCTAATTGGGCGGCACCATCCCGTTTGGGCCTGACTTCAATGAACAGGTTCTCGCGGTTGAAGCTGGCAACAAACTCATTCGGGCCGCTGAAGCCCAGACTGCGGCTGATGTCAGCCCGGACGCGCTGGGTGGCAGTCGCTGTCAGGGCGAGGCAGACCGCTTCTGGGTAGCGGCAGCGCACTTCTGCCAGTTGACGGTACTCAGGCCGAAAGTCATGTCCCCACTCGGAGATGCAGTGGGCTTCATCAATGGTCAGGCAATCCAGCTTTACTTGAGCGAGCAGGTCAAGGATGCGCGGGGTAAGCAGAGTCTCAGGCGCAACATAGAGCAGTTTGGTCTGACCGCGCCGAACGCAGTCCATGTTGTCGCTGTAGGCTTCGGGCGAAAGAGTGCTATTCAGGAACAGGGCCGGGACACCTGCGGCCCGCATCTGCTCAACCTGGTCTTTCATCAGGGCGATGAGCGGCGAGACAACAACCGTCAGGCCGTCGAAGAGCAGAGCCGGAATCTGGTAGCAGAGCGATTTGCCACCACCAGTAGGCATGATAGCCAAGCTATCGCGCCGTGCCAGCACGTTGTCGATGATTTCGCGTTGCAGCGGGCGGAAGCTGTCATAGCCGAATGTACTTTTGAGGATGATTTCCGGGGAGAGCATAGCTTGGTACTTAACGACAAAGTGCGCGGATAGGCTGCGGCAAGGAAGCATCACTATGAACCCCGCAGCCTCTATGAAGTGGAATAGTAAGGCATTCCTGCCTCCATTGCACCTGAAAAGAGCAAGGCAACATCCTCGTGCATCAAGTAGGACATACCTGTCTCCCTACTTTGCACTAGAGTGCAACGAATCCTCCCACTCTAGTGCTAGCAACGGTTCCACTAGAGTGGTAAGATAACTTCCACTCTAGTGGAACTAGCCGGAGCACTAGAGTGCCTTCATAATGACCACATCAATAGAGCAATACAATTAACCTGCCATGACCGACTCTGCCTATCAGTGCCTCTTCCCTCTTGGCGACGACCTGACCGAATACCGCCTGCTAGATAACTCGGCCCGCTGGGTCAGCACTGCGCCGTTTGCTGATACTGAACTGCTCTGCATCGCTCCACAAGCCTTGCAAGAGCTGGCCCGCACTGCTCTGCATGAGATCTCCTTCTTCCTTCGGGCAGCGCATAACCAGCAATGCGCCGCCATCCTTGACGATCCTACGGCTTCGGCCAATGACCGGGCCGTGGCTCTGGCTCTGCTCCGCAATGCTGAGATTGCCTCGCAGGGTGTGCTGCCCCTTTGTCAGGATACGGGCACAGCGATTGTTGTTGCTAAGAAAGGTCAGCAGGTCTGGACTGGTGGCGATGACGCGGCCCAGCTCAGTGCCGGGATTGCTGCTGCCTACGCCGAGGAGAACCTGCGCTATTCGCAGACCACCGCCCTGAGCATGTACGAGGAGAAAAACACGGGAACGAACCTGCCTGCCCAGATCGACATCGAGGCAGTTGCGGGCAGCGAGTACCACTTTCTCTTCCTAGCTAAGGGCGGCGGCAGTGCCAATAAAACTTTCTTCTTTCAAGAGACCAAGGCCGTACTCAACCCAACGGCTTTAAAACGTTTTCTGCGCGAGAAGATGAAGACGCTTGGCACGGCTGCCTGTCCGCCCTACCACTTAGCTGTGGTTATTGGCGGCACCAGCGCGGAAGCCTGCCTGAAGGCGGTCAAGCTGGCCAGTGCCAAGTATCTTGACACCCTGCCAACAGCGGGCAACGCGCACGGGCAGGCGTTCCGTGATCTGGACTTGGAAAGGGAGCTGCTGGACATGGCGCAAGGCTGCGGTATTGGGGCGCAGTTCGGAGGTAAATACTTTGCGCATGACGTGCGGGTGATTCGCCTGTCCCGGCATGGGGCTTCTTGTCCGATTGGGCTGGGCGTGTCCTGCGCTGCTGACCGCAACCTCAAGGCCAAGATAGATCGACAGGGTGTCTGGATTGAGCAGCTCGACCACGCGCCGGGCAGGTTGATTCCAGCCTCGCTGCGTAACAGGAAGGATACGGGCGCGGTGCAAATCGACCTGACGCAAGCAATGCCAGAGATTCTTGCCCAGTTGGATAAGCTGCCTATTGCCGCACGGGTGCTGCTCAATGGGCCAGTCATTGTTGGGCGCGACATCGCCCATGCTAAGTGGAAGGAACTGCTTGACCACGGCCAGCCGCTGCCAGACTACCTCAAGCAACACCCGGTCTATTATGCTGGCCCGGCCAAGACCCCGCCCGGCATGGCCTCTGGTTCCTTTGGCCCGACCACCGCAGGCCGGATGGATGCCTACGTTGACCAGTTCCAGCAGCAGGGTGGCTCAATGGTGATGATTGCCAAGGGCAACCGCTCGCCGCAGGTCACGCAGGTGTGCAAGAAGCACGGCGGATTCTACCTTGGCTCCATCGGCGGCCCGGCGGCACTGCTGGCCCAAGAATGCATCAGGAAGGTGGATTGCCTGGACTACCAAGAACTGGGCATGGAGGCAGTCTGGCTGATCGAGGTGCAGAACTTCCCAGTCTTTATCCTCGTGGATAACAAGGGCAATGACTTCTTTGCCCAGC
>JAPEVH010000030.1 GCA_026645415.1 Candidatus Electronema sp. | reverse complement strand
AGTGTGATGAATGGTGCGCGATGCGGAACGAGAAAGGCGCTCCGGTGGACTGGCAGTTCACCACGAAGGACGCGAGGATAAAATTGAAGCATCTTTACCCGTCAATTTAATGGTGCAACAGCACTAGGGTGACTCCGAGGGAGTCACTACGGTAACTCCTGCGGAGACACCTTGCTAACTCTTCGGGAGTCACTATGGTTACTCCGATGCGAGATACTATAGTGTCTCTTTTGCTTTCTCCCTGCTGAAGAGAGGATATCGCTGCGCTCTCCCGAACCTACTTTTGACCGTCTCTATAGGCTTTCCGAGCAATAAGAAATAAGGAATCTTCAATGGCGGGACTATCTTCAACGCCCCGTCAGCATCATTTTTGAGAAGTTCGCGCAGTTCCATCAGCAACCGTCCCAAGATGTTCTGACCGGTCAGTGTGTCATCAGCATTACTGACTATTTTTGCGCCCCAGTAATCATCATTGCGGGACTGCTCAACAATTGGCCGGTCTCCCGTGGCAAGTAATAAGCGGCCAAATTCTTCATAATTCTGCGCTAACTTCACGCGAAGGCACCAGCGCATCACATTGTTCCTCACATAATCCCAATCACGCCGCGACTCTTTGCGATGCGGCTTGCTTCTCATCTTCGCGGTCATTGGGCTGCGCTGGCCAATGATCTTACGCTGCACATCGGGAAGGTGAGGAAATCGGCACGCTTGGTACAGTGCCTCTGAGGTCAGTATCCGAACCCCATTGACCAGAAGCGGGAAGCCAGCAGCCATGTTTGACAGGCCGCCGAAGCTCTCTTTGGTCTTGTGGACGACAACAACATCCGCACGACGATATGTGCGGAGAAGATTTGTTATTTTAGGTTGTGAGGTCGTCGAAGTCATCATCGAAGCCATTGAATACATTCTCTATGTCTGCATAGGTCTTGCGCGGCAATAGTGGATACCAGTGCAATGCCCCGGAGGTATCTTCCGGTTTTCCCCACCATAGTGCCAACGGACAGTTGTTCGGGCAGTTCCGGTATGTCGCGATCATAGAGCCGAACCCTACGCCAAATGAGCTATACCCCAGCGGTCGCCATACATCATCAAGGTTCTGGGTGCGTGATCTAATCTTCACCCCAGCAATCAGGAATTCTTGCTCCAGGACTTGGCGACCTTGTTCCGAGGAAAACGGAGCTACCACAGCACTGCCAGCTTGCCGGGGTTCAAAGGGAAATTTTGACGGCCTATCCATGTATGCTTGCACTTCAGCCACGTCTGGAATGGCAGTAGGCCAGAGAACTCCTGAACTGTTCCTCTGCTTCTTGCGGTTTTCAACACTCAACGCCCTCCAGTAGATGACCTTGATCTTTTTACCAGATTTCTTAATAACTTCTTTGAGCTTTCGTTCGGTGAGATAGTGACCAAGTGTGTGGATGGCAACGACGATTACGTGAACCTTGGCTGCTTGCGGTGCGTCCTCGGCAATCCATTGTTTAAGGTCATTGCCAACTCGATTCCCGCTGAATATTACATCGTCGAGATAGATATAATCTCCATCAGGTTTGCCACAGTTGTCAATCTCAAGGCCATATTTATCATACAGGCACTTGGCGAAGAGCTTGAGCATTTCCTTCTGGCTCTGGCCGTTCTGCTGAATCTTCAGGAAGTGTGCTGATTGCCAATAAGCCGCAGGAGTATCGCCCGCTATTTTTTTACTGGTTACAAGGTGCTGGAGAAACTCCTCCACCTTATTCTTGGTAAAGAAAGTTTGCTTAAAGACGTGATCGAACTCCTTGAGAAACGCTAGTTGATTCGCGGGCGTGAATTGGCTCAACCAACGCTCGACATGCGCTGGGGTGGGTTGAGCAAGCTCGTCCGTTCGATAGGTTTTGATCGTATCAGCGACAGAGGCCAACAGATCATCTCTTTCACTCATGCACTATCTCCTGAGTCAGTCGATGATTACCAACATTCATGTTTCTCGATCATTTATATACTCCTCTCCTCAGCACCCTGCAAGCGGTTTAGCCACATCATCACCAAGAGCATAATGCTATTCCATCCTCGGATAAAAATGCCCTGCGCCGCATAATTAACAACAATTCCATTGACAAGGCCGCAGCAGCGTCTTAGTCTGCTGGAAAGCGGTAGCCAAGTCACCGTGGAGGATGCCTCAGCTACCATGTCTCTTTCACTGTCCGGCTGGACGGGCCAGACGATGAAAACTGTCAAGGTGAAAATTACGCCTCTCGTTTGACTTTTCTATCCTGCTCGGCTATATTGACCTGCCGTTCACGTCTGCCATGCGTTCAGCAATGCAGACTTTCTTGTATCTGATATCTGATGAGGAGCTGACAGTGGCCAGTGTAGTAGTAGTAGGAACCCAATGGGGGGATGAGGGAAAAGGCAAGATAGTTGATCTGCTGACAGGCCATGCCGATTGTATAGTCCGCTTTCAGGGCGGTAACAATGCAGGCCACACCTTAGTCGTGGAAGGAAAAAAATACGTTTTCCACATCATTCCTTCTGGCATCCTCTATGAAAACAAGCTCTGCATGATCGGCAATGGGGTTATTGTGGATCCTGCTGTCCTGTTAGCAGAAATGGATGAGCTGCGCAGCAAAGGATTGCCAGTGACTCCAGCCCGCCTGCTGATCAGCGAGAATGCCCATTTGATCATGCCCTACCACTGTCAGCTTGATCAGGCACGAGAAGCGGCTCTATCCAGCGGCAAGAAAATTGGAACCACCGGACGTGGTATTGGCCCTTGTTATATGGATAAAGTAGGACGGGTTGGTATCAAGGCTGGTGATTTGCTCGATTTTGGTCAGTTTCTTGATAAACTTCAAGCAAATGTTGAGGAAAAGAATTTCTTCCTGACCAAGCAGTTTAATGCTGCGCCTGCCTCGTTTGACGAAATTAAAGCCCAGTTTGAAGGTCATGCCGAGCGACTTACACCTTTTATTGGTAATGTCTCGGTGGCACTTGATCAGGCAAGAAAGGCAGATAAGAATATCCTTTTTGAAGGAGCGCAAGGCACTCAGCTTGATATTGACCACGGCACCTATCCTTTTGTTACCTCCTCCAACACGGTAGCAGGTAATGCCTGCATTGGTTCTGGCTTTGGTCCTGCTCATATTGATGAGGTCATTGGTATTTTGAAAGCCTACACCACACGAGTAGGCGCAGGCCCTTTTCCATCCGAGCTACCAGAAGGTGACTCAGTTGGTGACGAACTCCAGCGTAAGGGTGGTGAGTTTGGCGCAACCACAGGCCGTCGTCGTCGCTGCGGCTGGTTAGACATGGTCGTTGCTAATGACGCAGTCCGGCTGAACGGTCTTACAGGGCTGGCAATCACTAAATTAGATGTGCTCTCTGGCCAAGCAAAGCTGAAGATAGGCCGTAGTTACACTGTGGAAGGGAAAAAATTTGAGCAGATGCCTGCCAATATTCGTCAAGCGGCCCTTGCCAAGCCTGTTTACGAGGAAATAGATGGCTGGAGCGAGGACATTAGCCAAGTGCGCAGCTTTGAGGAACTGCCTCAGCAGGCGCAAGACTATATTCGCCGAATTGAGGATATTACCGGCGTAGCACCAATAATAGTTTCGGTTGGCCCTGATCGGGCCGAGACCCTGCTGTTGCGCAACCCTTTTGTAAAATAGTTTTTTCAGTTTCACATTCCGTGCAAAACCAGATATTATATTTTTCAGGGCTTCTGATGTTCAGAACCTGTCAAGGAGATTGTAAATGGCCCGTATTACTGTAGAAGACTGTCTCGCCCAAGTGGGTGATGATAACCGCTTTGCCTTAGTTCATCTCGCAGTAGAACGTATCCGCCAGCATCGGAACGGTGAGCCGTACTTAGTAGCCGGAAAAAACAAAGAAGTTGTTATGACCTTACGCGAGATCGCAGCAGGTAAAGTAACCTTTGACAACATCAATGAACTTTCTGTTCGGCGCAAGTCGCAGGCACCGGTAGAACGAAAAGAAAACAAAATTGAAGAGCTAGTACAGGTCTAAGTTATGAGCAGAGATTATTATGAGATTCTCGGTGTACCGAGGGATGCGGACGGGGATGTCATAAAAAAGGCTTACCGCAAGCTGGCCATGCAATACCACCCAGACCGTAATCCGGGTGATAAAGCGGCAGAGGGTAAATTCAAAGAAGCTGCCGAAGCCTATGAGGTTCTGAGTGACCAGAAAAAACGGCAGGTTTACGATGCCTACGGTCATGACGGCCTGAAAAATACTGGCTATTCTGGCCCCGGAGATATGGGAGATATTTTCTCGCATATCAATGAAATGTTTGGCGGTATTTTTGGCTTTAGCGGTAGAGCGCAGCAGCGTGATCCCAGTGCGCCAACGCATGGCAATGATTTGCGCTATGACTTAGAAATCTCCTTCATGGATGCTGCTCATGGTGTTGAGAAGGAGGTGGAAATTGAGAAGCCTGAAACCTGCTGGACTTGCGAAGGCAGCGGAGCTAGACCGGGTAGTACGCCACAAACTTGTCCGACCTGCAACGGTCGCGGGCAAGTAAGCCGCTCACAGAGCTTCTTGCACGTCAGTTCGATCTGCCCACATTGCCGAGGCACAGGACAGACCATTTCTGATCCCTGCGCTGATTGCAAAGGCAATGGTTTGCTGCGTAAAAAGAAAAAGGTTATGCTCAAAATTCCTGCTGGCGTGGATACTGGCTCACGGATGCGCTTGACTGGCGAGGGTGAAGGGGGCCGTCGAGGTGGTTCGGCTGGCGATCTTTATGTGATCATTCATGTTCGGGATCATGAATATTTTATCCGAGACGGCCAAACAGTTTATCTCCGCTATCCGGTCTCAATGGTAAAGGCAGCCTTGGGTTGTGAAGTAGATGTGCCAACTGTCAACGGTACTGCCAAGCTGAAAATTAAGGCAGGCACGCAGTCTGGCGAACGATTCTCTCTACGCGGCGAGGGCATAGTTGGTTTGCGTGGCAGGGCACCGGGTGATATGATTGTTGAGGCGCAGGTGCAAACGCCAACGAATCTGACTAGCAAGCAAAAAGAACTGCTGCAAGAATTTGAAGGGCTGAATGGGAAAGAAGAGGAAGGCTTTTTTGCCCGAATGCTCCATGGTTTCACAGGTAAGGAAAAGGAGCAGGGGTGACCGCCGAATTCACCCATTTTGATGCCGCTGGTCAGGCCCGCATGGTAGATGTTGGGGCTAAGGCTGAGACCGAGCGAGTTGCGCTGGCAGAAGGCCGAATTACACTGAGTTCTACAGCGTACGAGATGGTTAAAGCTGGAACCATGAAAAAGGGTGATGTGCTTGGGATAGCTCGGTTAGCAGGTATTATGGCTGCCAAACAGACCAGTGCCTTGATTCCGCTCTGTCACCCTTTAGCAATCAGCGGGGCAGAAGTTAATTTTTTCTTTGATGATGCGCACTGTGCTCTTCGTATTGAGGCTTCAGTACGCATTACAGGCAGAACCGGAGTAGAAATGGAGGCACTGACTGCTGTGTCAGTTGCTGCTCTGACCATTTACGATATGTGCAAGGCTGTAGATAAAAGGATGGAAATCTCTCAAATCCGCTTGCTCCAAAAAAGTGGTGGCAGAAGCGGTGAGTTCCGTCGATTAGCAGAATGATATCATAAAGAGCAAAGGAAGGGCATGGACAGCGCAAAACTACAGAAATTCAAAGTATTACTTGAAGATATGAAGAAGGAGATTGTCTCAGATGTTGAACAGACAATCACTGAGATGACCGGCCATCAATTCAACACCCCAGATTTGACTGATCGCGCTACGTTGGAATCAGACCGCAACTTTGAGCTGCGTTTGCGTGGCAGAGAACAGATGCTTTTGGACAAAATCAATCAAGCTATAGCCCGCATCGACGATGGCACCTATGGTGTCTGCGCTGAATGCGAAGAGGAAATCGGCATCAAGCGACTGGAGGCTCGGCCAGTTGCGACGTACTGTATTGACTGCAAATTGAAGCAGGAACAGCAGGAAAAAAATTTAGGAAGATAAGAAGATGCCTGAACTGCGGAAAGACCCCATTCTTGGTCGCTGGATTATCATCGCCAAAGAGCGGAGCAAGCGTCCCTCTGATTTTGTGGTAGACTGCCATGAGTCAAAAGGCGGTTTCTGTCCACTCTGCCCAGAAAACGAGAAGACCACGCCCCCAGAGGTGCTGGTTTACGGGCGCAGCTCCAATCTGCCCTCTAATTTTCCTGGCTGGAAATTGCGGGTGGTGCCCAATAAGTATCCCGCCTTAGTCATTGAAGGAGATCTCGATAAGCAAGGTGAGGGACTGTATGACCGCATGAATGGCATTGGCGCACATGAAGTTGTGGTGGAAAGTCCAGATCATGCGACTCAGTTTCGTCTCTTGCCTCATGACCAGATGATCTTAACCTTTCGTGCCTTTCAGGAACGCATTCGCGATCTTGCCAAGGATGAGCGTTTCTCCTATGTCATGGTTTTTAAAAATAATGGCAAAGCTGCTGGGGCTTCTTTGGAGCATTCCCATTCCCAGCTTGTTGCTCTGCCAGTTATGCCTAGGATGCTGGTTTCAGAACTTGATGGGAGTAAGCAGTATTACAGCTACAAAGATCGTTGTGTGTTCTGCGATATCATCCGCCAAGAAATGCAACAGAACGTGCGTTTGGTTTGCGAAAATAGCCGTTTTGTCACCCTGACTCCTTTTGCCCCGCGCACGCCGTTTGAAATGTGGATTTTGCCCAAGAAGCACAGCTCTTCCTATGTTGAGCAGGATGATGCTTCGCTCTCGGATTTGACCCAGATTTTTTCTGAAACTTTACGGCGTTTAGATGCCTGTATTCCTGGCATTCCCTATAACTTTGTTTTACATACGCAGCCATTGCGTTCAAAGGCTTTAGAGCATTACCATTGGCATTTTGAAATTGTACCAAAGCTGACCAGCATCGCCGGTTTTGAATGGGGTACTGGGTTTTATATCAATCCCATGCCGCCGGAGGATGCCTGCCATTATCTCCGGGAAATTCAACTGTAGCAGGAGGAGGCATCGCTGTGCAAGAAAAGAAAAAAGTTCTGATTGTTGATGATGAAGAAGGTATTCTGTTTCTCTATCAAGAGGAGCTAGAACTGGAAGGTTTTGCTGTAGAGACAGCTATGAATGGCGATCAAGCCCTAGAGAAATTCAAGGCAACACCGCCGAATCTGGTGATTCTTGATATCAATATGCCGGGCATGAACGGTATTGAGGTCTTGCGTAAGATGAAAGAACATAATGTCGGATTACCAGTCATTCTCAGTTCTGCCTATCCTGAGTATAAACAAGATCTTGGTGCTTGGGCTTCAGATGAGTATATTGTCAAATCAGCTAACATGGATGAGCTGAAAGCAGCAGTGCATAAGTATTTAGACTAACTGTTGCATGTTGTTTTCTGAATTAACTGCCTGTTGGGCAGCACATTGTAATCGTTTTCTCTAGGCATTCTCTTGCAATATCTTGCTATGCTGTGCCGCTGGATCTGGCGGATTATCGCAGTAGCGAGCGTTCTCTTTACGAGCTGCGTTCTGCTCTTCTTCTTTTTGCTGATTTTTGGGGCGGCTTCTATAAACCGCCTACAGAAAGAAGAAGTGCGGGTCCCCAATGGTTGCGCCTTGGTACTCGCTCCGCAGGGTGCCATTCTCGAAAAAACTCCAGAACTTGATCCAGCAGCAGAGCTACTCAGCCTGATTCGCCACGAATCTCTGCCTCGCCCCTTGCTGCTTGAGGATATTGTCAGTGGCCTGCGAACGGCAGCCAAAGATAAGCGGATTAAATTATTAGTCATTGATCCGCAACAGCTCGAACAGGCAGGTTTGAATCAGCTCCGAGATATTGGCAAAGCAATAGCCCAGTTCAAGGCCAGTGGCAAGAAAGTTATCGCGGTAGCAGATAGTTATAGCCAAGGGCAGTATTATCTTGCTTCGTGGAGCAACGAAATTTACCTGAATCCAATGGGATCAGTTGATCTGCATGGTTTTGGGGTCTTTAATCTCTATCTGCGAGAGCTGCTTGATCGACTAGCAGTCAATTTCCATATTTTTCGGGTTGGTGAGTTCAAGTCAGCAGTTGAGCCGCTCCTCCGCAAAGATATGTCGCCAGAGGCCAAAGAGAATAGCCGCCGCTGGTTGACTCGGCTCTGGTATAGGTTCTGTAGTGATATTGCTCGCCAGCGCGGTATAGCCTCAGAGTCAGTGCTAGGCGCAGCGGAAAATCTAGCAAAAAACATCGAAGTAGCCAACGGAGACTCGGCTTTAATGGCTTTAAACAGCCATTTAGTTGATGGATTGAAAACCTCAGCCGAGTTACGCACCTATCTGCAAGGTCTGACAGGCAGCAGCAGTAAGGAGGATGAGGGCTTTCGTCAGATTGATTTTACGAACTATCTTGCTGCGGTACAAACCGCCTACAGCGAACCGCTGATCGGCAAAGACCGGGTGGCGATTCTGCCAATGCAGGGTGATATTGTCTATGGTAATGGCTTAGATGGTCAGATTGGTTCGGCTAGTCTGAACAAAAAGCTGCGCCACCTGCGCCAAGATCGACATGTCAAGGCAGTAGTCCTACGTATTGACAGCGGCGGAGGCAGTGCCTTTGCCTCAGAGCTAATTCGGCAAGAAGTGCTCCTTCTCAAAAAGGCTGGCAAACCAGTTGTTGTCTCAATGGGTTCTATGGCTGCTTCAGGAGCCTACTGGATATCTACTGCTGCTGATCGAATTTTTGCTTCGCCTTGCACCCTCACGGGTTCAATTGGAATTTTTGGCGTTATTCCAACCTTTGAAAAAACCTTAGCCAAGGCAGGTATTTTCAGTGATGGTATTGGTACCACTGAGCTGGCCGGAGCAGAGAGTGTCTTAACGCCCTTGCCAGAGTCTTTCAGCCGGGCTATGCAATCCAAGATTGAGCATGGTTATCGCCAATTTATTGATATTGTTGCTGATGGCCGCAAGATGAACCGAGAGGATGTTGAAAAAATCGCCAGCGGCAGGGTTTGGGATGGAGCTTCTGCCTTTGATCTCGGCCTAGCTGATCAACTTGGCAGTCTTGAAGACGCAGTTGCAGCAGCGGCAAAGATGGTCAAGTTACCTCCAAGCCAAGCTGCCTATGTTCAAGACGAACAAAATCCAGTTGAACTGTTTCTACGGAGCCTACAGTCAGCTCGGACTGCTCTTTTTGTCAGCAACGATCCTTTACTCGCCCGCGCTAGCCAAGTTCTCAACCGCTTTACTCGGCAGCATGATTTTCTTTTGCACAAGGATCCGCAGAAGATGTACAGCCACTGCCTTCTGCCCTTTTCCCTCCTGCTTTTCTAAAAAGTATCATGCTTGACGCTGCTGCTTTGCTGCTGCTCTGGCACAAGCTAGGCTGGCCACTTTGTAAACTGCTGGTCACCATTTCCGTCAGCCTGCTCTTGGCCTGTTTTATCGAGTCCATGAACTGGACCCGCAGACTGGCCTCTTTAGCGGCTCCAATTGTGCGCTTTGCCCGTCTGTCCGAAACAAGCGGTGCTGCTTTTTCCTTGGCCTTTTTTTCTGGTATCGCAGCAAACACTATGCTGGCGGAAGCCTATGAAAAACAGACTATCAGTCGGAAAGAACTGCTGCTCACCAATATCTTCAACAGCCTTCCCACGTACTTTCTTCATCTTCCTACGACCTTCTTTCTTGCCTTCCCTTTGATTAAGGGTGCTGCCTTTATCTACATCAGTTTAACTGCTGGCGCAGCGTTTTTGCGTACTGCCGGAGTCTCAATATTAAGTCATTTTGTATTAGCTGGTCATCAGACTGAAACTACCGGAGCAACGCAATCGGAATCAACAGGCTGGCGCGCCGCGTGGCAACGGGCCGTGCAGCGTTTCCGAAAGCGTATCCGCAAGATCATCCTCTTTACTGCGCCAATCTATGTTTTGTTTTATGCTCTGACAGAAGTAGGTTTTTTCCGGCTGCTAGAACGATTCATGGCCACACATCTGGCCTTCCTTTCTTGGCTTTCGCCCAAGGCTGTCTCAATCATTGCCCTACAAATTATGGCTGAATTCACTGCCGGGCTGGGGGCAGCAGGTGCGCTGCTTCAGGATGGTAGCATGGATGCCAGACAGGTGATTCTCGCTCTGCTGATCGGTAATATTCTTTCTTCGCCTGTCCGAGCTGTGCGGCATCAGTTTCCCTATTATGTCGGCATATTCAAGCCGCAAGCTGCTTTTCTCATGATCTCCTGTAGTCAAGGATTTCGCGCCTTTTCACTGGTGCTCACCGCGTTGCTGTACTGGTTTTTCGCATTTTAGATTTTGCCGCTCTCTTGCATTCAGCAGAATTGCTTTTTTTGTCCTTGACAGAAGACCCTGTTTTATAGTCTATTAAGTATTTTGCGTATAGACAGTAGCGATAATCTATTTGTCACTGATTTCATATATACAGGAGGACAGGCATGTATGCCATAGTACGGACTGGCGGAAAGCAGTATCAGGTTGCAGCCGGCGACAGGCTGAAGGTGGAGAAACTTGCAGGAGAGGTCGGCGATACTGTAGAGCTGTCCGATGTGTTGCTAGTTGCTGATGGTGATAACATTAACATCGGTGCGCCGGTGGTGGATGGAGCCAAAGTAGTAGCCAAAATCGTTGAGCAGGGACGCGCCAAAAAAGTACTGGTCTTCAAAAAGAAAAGACGAAAAAACTATCAGGTGCTGCGCGGCCACCGTCAGCAGTTCACTGCCTTAAGCATTGAGCAGATCATGCAGTGAAGCCAGACGGCTGACTTTTTTTATTCTTTCATTTTTTCGGAGAATTTTCATGGCCCATAAAAAAGCAGGCGGCAGTTCGAGAAACGGTCGCGACAGTGCAGGACAGCGGCGCGGAGTGAAACGTTTTGGCGGCCAGACCGTGACCGCAGGCAGCATTTTGGTACGGCAGGTTGGTACAAAAATTCATCCTGGTAGCAATGTAGGTTGTGGCCGGGATTACACACTGTTTGCTAAAATCGATGGCGTAGTTCAGTTTGAGAATTTTGGCAAAAATCGCAAACGGGTATCAGTTTATCCTGCGGCTACAGAGTCTTGCTCCTGCACACAGGAACAATGTTGTGGAGCAACCTGCTGATCAAACGCCCGGCAGAACAGGTAAGAGAGTGAACCCGATGCCAGTTCTGGTATCGGGTTTTTTTATGGAGAAAATTTCTAGGTAGGTTCGTTATAAGGCGGAGGACTTGAATATTCTATGCAGTTAACAGTACTTACAGAACAAACTGTAGAAAAGCGACGTTACTGGATAGAGGAAATCAGTCGTCTTAGTGGTGATTTCGGCATTGATGCAGATCGCGTTGAGCAAGAACTTGCCTCTGAGATTCGTCAGGATGGCATATCTTCCCTTCTTAGACATCTCAGGCTATGTGGCGTAATACCCGAAGGATATGGCCATGACAGCAGTGAGGAAAAACTATATTCTAAATACACTGATGCCGTCATCCATGAAGCATATTCAGCTATGGGCTTCGCAAGTATTGTTTTAAAGGAGCGGGCTGATGCGGCTGATGTTGAGTGTGTATGTAATGATTACAGTTTTGTTGCTGATGCCAAGGCATTTCGACTGAGTCGCACTGCCAAGAATCAAAAAGATTTCAAAATACAGGCTATGGATAACTGGAAACATGGCAAGCCATTCGCAATGGTTGTCTGTCCTGTTTACCAACTTCCTGCTCGCACCAGTCAAATTTACCAGCAAGCCGCTGCCCGCTCGGTTTGTATCTGCACATATACCCACCTTGCTCTTCTTGTCCAATATACTGAATTTGCTGGGCAGTATAAGGCAATCACCTTGCTACATGATATATTCAAAGCGGTTGAAGCCATGAATCCATCGAAAGATGCCGGTATGTATTGGCAGGTGTTAAACCGAACCCTGCTCAAAGCAGATGACCGTATCGCTGCCATCTGGCGGGAGGAAAAGCTTGCTTCGCTTGAATCCATCAAAATTACACAGGAAGAGGCTCTCATCTTTCTTGCCACAGAACGTGAGCGAATCATGAGGCTTTCCCGTGAGGAAGCCATTCAGGAAATGCTCAAGTCACAGAAGATTGAGAATAGAATACGTGCAGTTAAGTCTGTTGCTGATAATGGGCTATTGAAGTGGGAATAAGGCCATGAACAATCGTTATCTTGACCAGATCATTTGTGCTGACTGCCGGGAACACCTACCGTTGCTTGCCAATAACAGCATTGAGTTGTTTCTTTCTGATATTCCCTATGGCATTAGTTTAGATGATTGGGATGTTCTTCATAACAATACGAATTCCGCCCTCCTCGGTCAGTCACCAGCCCAAGTTGGCAAATCAGGCTTTAAACGCCGGGGCAAGCCAATTAATGGCTGGTCGCAGGCAGATAGAAACATGGGCAAGGAGTATGAAGCGTGGTGTGCATCGTGGGCGACCATGATTTTGCCAAAGCTCAAGGACGGGGCTTCCCTGTTTGTCTTTAGTGCGCGCCGCACCATTCATCGGGTAGTGAATGCCTTTGAGGATTGCGGTTTTCTCCTAAAAGACATTCTTGCTTGGAAAAAAGACTCGGCTCACCATAGAGCACAACGGTTGAGCATCGTCTTTGACCGTAGGGGACTGCAAAAAGAGGCAGAAGTATGGCAAGGCTGGCGGCTTGGTAATCTTGCCCCGATCTACGAGCCAATTGCTTGGTTCATGAAACCGTATAGAATTGGCGGAACTATTGCTGACAACGTGTTGGAACACGGTGTTGGAGCTATGAATCTTGACGCGTGTCAGATCAATGGCGCGAATCCTACAAATGTCCTTGCATTTGGTTTTAGCAAGTACGAGCAGCGAATTCATGAAGCACAGAAACCGCTGCAACTCATCGAATTTCTTATTAGACTTACCACCAAAGAAGGCCAGGCTGTACTTGACCCTTTTATGGGCAGTGGGACAACAGCCGTAGCAGCAGCACGGCTCAAGCGGCACTTCATTGGTTTTGAGGCAGTACCAGAATTTCATGCTGCTGCACTGCAACGATTGCTCAGTGAAAAAGGAAGCAATCATACCGTCCGTTCTGCACATTTCCAGCCCATGCTTTTTGAAAAATCTAGCAACGAATATCAATAAATGGCTTTTGTCGATGAAGTAAAGTTTTTTGTCAAGGCTGGTGACGGCGGTAATGGCTGCGTCAGCTTTTTACGGGAGAAGTTCGTTCCCAAAGGCGGCCCGAACGGCGGTGATGGTGGACGCGGCGGCAATGTCTTCTTAGAGGCTGATGCAGGCAAGCATTCCCTGATGGACTTCCGCTATCGCTCTCATTTTAAAGCCGAACGCGGCGGCCACGGCGCAGGCAGCGACCGTCACGGGCGGGGCGGCAAAGACACCATTGTGCCCGTACCGATTGGCTCGGTGGTCAAAGATGCTGAGACTGGCGAAGTATTGGCTGATCTTACTGAACCGGGCCAGCAGTTTTTAGCGGCACAAAGCGGCAGAGGTGGTCTTGGCAATACCCGCTTTGCCAGCTCCACCAACCGTGCTCCTCGTAAAGCTACGTCTGGCAAGCCTGGTGAAGAACGCTGGCTGCGAATTGAGCTGAAGTTGCTCGCGGATGTTGGCCTAATTGGTTTGCCAAATGCAGGCAAATCCACCCTACTTTCTAAGCTCTCGGCGGCGAATCCCAAGGTTGCGCCTTATCCTTTCACTACCTTAGAACCTCAGCTTGGCGTACTGCATTTTAAGATTGTAGAACCCTGTATTATTGCCGATATTCCCGGCTTGATCGAAGGGGCTAGTGAAGGCGTTGGCTTAGGGCACCGTTTTTTGCGCCATGTTGAACGAACCAGCATTTTGCTACATGTCATTGATGCCTCTAGTCAAGACCCTTTGGCGGATTACAAAATACTGGAAGCGGAACTGGCTGCCTACAAAGAAGAATTGACAGGACGCACTCGTCTCATTATTTTAAACAAAACCGACGAGCTTTTTGAAGAAGAACAGGAAGCTGTCACGTCATTGTTTGAAGAAAACGGGATAACAGAAGTGCTGCTGATTTCTGCTTTAGAGAATATCGGTATCGACGTTCTCAAGGCAAAGCTAGAAGAACTGATCGAAATGCAGCGTGCGCAAGCTAGAGTTGCAAAAGAGGAGGATATCGAGCCATGACCTTTCAGGTCGCTCGTGATGAGGGCCTGTTCTATCGCCAGACCCTTTTTGATCAGGCCAAGACCGTTGTTCTCAAGGTAGGTAGCGCGGTACTGACTACTGCCGAAGGACTCAATCTTGAGAGTATTGAAAGCCTTTGTCGCCAGATTCGTTTTCTTCGCACCACAGGCCGGGAGGTGATCTTGGTCAGTTCTGGAGCAGTAGCCGCAGGTAGGCAGCGACTAGGCGTGGTCAAGCAGCCGAGCGAGCCACTCAAAGTGAAGCAGGCGTTGGCCGCTGTTGGCCAAGGTTTGCTGATGCAGGCGTATGAGCATCGCTTTGCCGAACACGGCCAGCAGGTGGCGCAAATCCTCCTTACTCATGCTGATCTTTCTCAGCGCGCCCGCTACCTCAACATCCGTAACACCATCCTCACCCTGTTTGAGTTCGGTGTTGTGCCGATCATTAACGAAAATGACACGGTCTCGGTGCAAGAGCTGCGCTTTGGTGATAACGACACCCTTGGTGCGCTGATCACCAACATGATTGGCGCAGACATGTATATCATGCTCTCGGATGTAGACGGACTCTACACCGCCAATCCAGCAGAAGACAGTTCAGCTCGCCCTGTTTATACCGTAGCTAAGGTGGATAGCCAGATTGAGGCAATGGCTGGCAACAGCGGCAGCGCACTTGGCACGGGCGGAATGGAATCGAAAATTCGCGCAGCAAAGATGGTTGCAGCCTGCGGCGGTAGCTCTTTTATCGGCCCCGGTCGCAAGGCAAATGTACTGCAAGAGTTGTTTTCCGGCGACTTGCTTGGCACCTTTTTTCTCCCAGATGCAATCAAAAAGATCAGTGGCAGAAAACACTGGATTGCCTATGTTCTCCGGCCAGCGGGCTTTCTTGATTTGGATGAAGGTGCCTGCCGGGCAGTCTTAGAACGCGGCAAAAGCCTGTTACCTTCTGGCATTGTCCGGGTAGAAGGTTCGTTCAAGGTTGGCGCACCAGTGCATTGCCGCTGTCCAGATGGCCGGGCGATTGCTGCCGGATTAGTCAATTACGACGCAGCAGATATTGATCGAATCAGAGGTTGTAAAACCGGTGAGATTGCCAAAATCCTCGGTTTCCACGACAGCGACGAGGTTATTCATCGTGACAACTTAGTGCTGCTAGATCGTGCCGGAACTTCTGCTAAATAATCTGTTATGAACAACAACGAGGTGCTCTGGAGGGACATCATGCCGCTGCAATGGGATCAAGAAAAATACACGACCGGTCATGCTCATATTGATGAACAGCATTATGAGTTGTTTGATGGTCTGAATAGTTTACTTATTTTCCTCAAAGATTCTGCAAATATTGAGAGCCACGAGGAGCAGGAAAAAGCTGTAGAGCTGATCAATTTTCTTGGTGAATATGCTGTAAACCACTTCCAAGATGAAGAGGAGATGTTTGCTCAATGCAAGCATCCGCTGAAGGCGGTTAATGAGGAGGCACACAAGCGATTTGTGGCCAAATACTTGGAGTATAAAAAAGAGCTAACCGCAGGTGCGATCACTCGTGGTTCTTTGATTAAACTCCACATCTTTTTGCAGTCATGGTTGGTCAAGCATATCTTGCAAGTTGACACCTCCTTACGTGATTATGTCGTGCAAGAGGAAGCAGGCCAAGCCGATTTCACCAAGAAACAAGGTGTATTTGTGCGTTTTCTCTCCTTGTTTCAGAAAAAGAAGCTGGCTGCTTAAGCAGGATGAACCAAGCTCTTGCTATTTGCGGCATTGATACAGGGGTTGGCAAGTCGATTGTCAGCGGCCTGCTGGCTCGGCATTTATTGGAGCAAGGCAAAAGCACCATCACTCTGAAGCTGGTGCAGACTGGCTGTACTGGGCGGTCAGAAGATATTCTGCTACACCGCAAGCTGATGGGCATTGATTGGCAGACAGTGGATGAGCAAGGGTTAACATGTCCCTACATCTTTCCGCTGCCTGCCTCGCCACACTTAGCTGCTGAACAGGCAGGAACAGAGATTGATCCAGCTCGGCTTAATCAATCTGCGGATGGTCTTGCCGCCCAATTTGAGCAGCTTATTATTGAAAGTGCAGGCGGCCTATTGGTACCGCTGACGCGCTCGCTGCTCTTTTTGGATTATCTGCAACAACGCGGCTGGCCGCTCCTTCTTGTCACCAGCCCCCGCCTTGGTTCGATCAATCATACGCTTCTTTCTTTAGAGGCAATCAAACAACGTGGCATGAAGCTGCTCGGCTTAGTGTACAATCTACACGGCAATCATCCGCCAGCAATTGTCCACGATTCGCTGCGTGTTTTCCAAGATGCTCTTGGCAAATACGGCTTCCCAGAGAAAATAGTTCTCCTGCCTGACCTGAAAGAAAGCCGCTCCGTGAGCTGGGACACGCTGCTCTGCCGTTCCTGATTGCCTTCACTGAGCTGAATGTGCGTTTTCCCGCGCAAGAGCAATCTCATCAAGGCGTTGACCGTGTCTATTAAGAAGCTCCCACAAATCGGAATAGAAAAAGTGGTCAATGGGTTTTATGTGCTGTGAAAGCAAAGCATCTTCAACCATATTCGGGCGAATGTCGCAGTAATACACACCGTCCAATGGATTCAGTTTGACCGTATACGCCTTGAAGTGGCCGGGCAAGAACGTTGCACTTACTCCGTATTCATTTTCTCGTTTTGTCTTCTTCCGTTGCACATCGTTCAAGAAAATGGCGATATGGGGCAGGGCGGTATCAGTGAGGCGGTTATAAAGAAACTTGTCCATGAAGACCTTATCGATTCGGTCTTTGCTGGATGTTTTTACCGAGCCGATTATTTTCAGTTCGTCATCTTTGCTGCACAACAAATCGTGCTGATAGCTGGATTTGAAAAGCTCGGTTCCATCCACATCCTTTACAGGAACTTGCATCGTCCCTGATACGCAGTCCACATCAAGCGACACGATCAGCAACCGAATAAGCCGTTCAAACAGATCGCCATTCACCTTTCTGGCTTGATTCGATTTCCCGGCAGGCAAAGCATCTAATGCGGCACCAATAGATTGTTGCAGTGTGTAAATGGTGCGAATCAGGTTTTCTCGCAAATCATCCGCTGGCCGCTGACCATCTCGCAATTGCTCAAGCGTCATGCTGAACTGTTGCGCAGCTTGGGTAAATCCTTCGGCATCATACATAAGGCGAGAATTCAGCGGGCGCGTGATGTTGAAACTGCCCTCTTGCCGGTATTGGAAAAATTGATAGTGGCTTTCGTTCTGCGACACGATACGCGCCTGCAATCCGGTCTCGACGTATTCCAAGTAGCGGGCGCAGAAATCAATGTATTGCTTGACGGTGTGAAACCGTTCTTTGTCAGTGGCGTGATTCACCAAGTCGGCAAGACTCATCGGATAGACTCCCTTCGTTCTGCTATTTTTCGATCATGTGCTATCCATTCGTCTTTCGTCATCCGGCGAACGCTTTCAAGCCGTTCAATGGCCCATTGGTTGTACTGCGGATCAAGATCGCAGGCCATCCAATGCCGATTAAGTTGCTCGGCCACAACTACGGTCGTGCCTGATCCAGAAAAGGGGTCAATGACGAGATCGCCCTCATTAGAGGATGCCAGAACAAACTTACGCAGCAACTCTTCTGGCTTTTGGGTAGGGTGCGGCGTTTTTTCGCCCATGCCATTACACGTTGTTGGAATATCCAGCACGTCTTTGGGTTTCGCTCCCTTGGGATGTGGTGTCCAGTTTTCGCGTTGCTTCTTTGCGCCTTTTCCATAAGCACTTGTTTCTGCTTGTGGATGCGAAGGATATTTTAAAGTATGTGCGCCGTAAGGCGTGCGCACGTCATCAATATTTAATTTTGTGGCATCGGATTTCCGAAGGTGAATAATGCTTTCGTGGGAACGCCCCCAGTCACTCCCCAAATTGGCTTTGTTTTTGTAATGCCAGATCAGCCAACGACAGTGCTTGAAATATTTGGAGGCAGGGTGCTTTATGTCGGCAAGTATTTCTGAGAAGCCACATACATATAAAGACCCTGTCGGTTTTAATATACGCGATGCTTGGCTGATCCACCTGATAGACCATGCAATATATTGTTCTTGGGTCTCGAAACAGTCCCAATCCGCTTTTTTGATGTTGTAGGGTGGATCAGCAAAAACAAGATCAACACTGCTGTCATCCAGAGACGCAAGCCAATCAATAGAATTGCCTTGATACAGTCGCCCATTAGGGTGTTCGTAGTGCAGTTGGAACCCCTCGGACACAGGCTCAAAGGCATTCTCTCTGCCTCTGCGCAGTTGCCGCACTTTGCTGCGTTCAATGAGAGTAAGTTGTTCCATTCTTTTTACTGCAACTATGAATTGATGCGCATGATACCCAACAGCTATTAACCACTATAGAGCTGCACCGCCCTCTGTCAACAGAAAAAACTCCAGCAAGGAAGAGTATCCTACCGACCTCCGCCTCCCAAAACCACCGCAACCTACCTTCAAAAAAATCTGGAGTTACTACTCCAGTTGAACTCGAGTACTAACTCCAGTTCAGTTCGAGTACTAACTCCAGTTTGCTTGGAGTACTCATTCGAGATCAGTTCGAGTAGGTACTCGAGATTTTCCCGGACACACGTTCCAGTTCCCGCGCCTTTCTTATTGACAAAGTCCGCGCCCGTTTCTACGATGTTTAACTGAGGATATTTCAAGAGCAGTGCCACGCGGTTAAACCTTGCAGCAAGGAGGAACAATCATGTCTATAGTATGGCGGCCCGAAGAAAATGCCATGACCAACCCGCGTTCCCATTGGGCGCGGGTTATCCCGAAAGACAGCCTTGGCTATGCAAAACTGGCGGAGCGCATTGTCCTGAAAAATCCGGTGTGCAGCGCGGAGCAGGCCGAGTCGGTGCTGCGGACGCGGGACACGGAGATTCTCGATATCTTACTTGAAGGCAGTCAAGTTTCTTTAGAAAACGCCTTCACCTATCATCTTTCCGTCACAGCCAAATTAGATGCGTCCGACGACCCGCTGCCGCCGGACGCGACAGTCAATGTCCAAATCTATGCGGCTCGGCCTTTTGTTGAGGCGGTGCGCCATGCGGCGAAGCTGGAGCGGCTGCCGCCTGAGCAGAAGCTACCCCTCATTGCTGGAGCCGAGGATACCGTGCTTGGCCTGAATGATGTGCTGAACCCCGACGGCGTGCTCCGGCTGACTGGCACGGGTCTACTTTTTGATCCCAAGACGGGCAGTGGCGAATGCGTGCTTGAAGGCACCCGCGAGGGCCGCACTGGGCAGAGCCGCTTTGCCATGCTCTCGAACAGCATGATCCTCGTGGTGCCTGAGATTCCCAGCCAGACCGGGCAATGGAACAACGAGTATCGGGTCTTGGTCTCCACCCGCTACACGGCCCACGGCAGCCTGCGCACTAGCAGCTATCTCCGCCTGCTCCGCACCCCGCTGGCAATCAGTTTAACTGCTGGCAACGGCATCCTGAGCGGCGCGGAAACCAGCCCACTAGCGCGGGTAACTGGCGGTCAGCTCAACGGGACAGCCAGCACGCGGGTGCGGATTGAGGCGGCGCTCAATGCTCAAGATGGCAAGCTGCGCCTCAGCCTTCTCGACATGAGCGAAGGCGGCGTGGCAGGTGATGCGGTGCGCGTGACGCACGACGGCGTATATACCCTGCCCGGCTATCCCGACTCCGACCTTACCAGCCTTGAAGTGACCGTGGACAATCTCAAGGACTTGGTCAGCAAGATCAAAGAGGAATACACGGGCCAAATGGTGGACATCTTGGATGTGAGCAGCGGGACGTGAGCTGGGCTGCTATAAATCAATTTCACCCTGCGTGCCATTATGGGCTTTGATGATATGTTCAATGGCTTCAGCGAGATAATCTTCAATGGCTGTCTGCCCTCAACAAAGAACGACCACCTTGCTGGCGAGCTGATCAAGGCACGGCTGCTGAAAGCGTCGGAGTGCTTTGATGAGGCCCTTGCGGTTGTCAACAGCACGCTTGGCAAACTGCCGGATTATCCAGAGGCCCTGTTCCTCAAGGCGCAGATATTGTGGGAAGGCTTTGCCAATGCTACAGCGGCAACAGCCTGTTTACAACAGGTTATCCAAATGAAACCGATGAAAGAGGAGAAGGACGAGACTATCCGCCGCTGGTCTCAGACTCTGCTGGAGGAGATTATTCAGCAAAAGCGGGGGTAGAACACTTACCATCCATCACTTTTCCAAGCAGTAAAAAACAACGGAGGCAGGGGACGGAGCATCTGCGCATATCTTCTGAGCAATCGAAGTCCTCTTTTGAAATAAGAATAGGTGCTTCTCCAAGTTTTCCTG
>JAPEVH010000022.1 GCA_026645415.1 Candidatus Electronema sp. | reverse complement strand
ACGGCAGAATCAAAGAAATTATTCAGCAGACTCGCTTTGAATCAGCCCAACAGCTTGAAGAAACCCTGATCAGGTATCTTGATATTTACAACTCGAATATTCCTCAAAGAAACCTCGGTCATATCACGCCGATGGAGGCGCTCAGCAAGTGGAGGAAAACTCATCCTGACTTGTTTAAAAAATCGGAAAGTAATCATCCGGGTCTTGACAAGTATTCAGATAACCCCATAGATGCTGTAGAGCGTTTTTGAGTCCACCTACGCTTGGTGCTTGACGCAATAGCTCACTGAGCTGCCGAGCTAACTTGGCAAAGTCGGCCTTGCCTCCCGCAGTCTCACGGCCAATGGCTTTGTACAACTGCACATCACGGGCCAGCACAGAATACTTGTGCTGGCTCCAGAGTTGCTGGGCATTGCGCGGCAAGGGAATCCGACCCGACTCACGATCAACATATTTAGCCCGAAGCAACTCGAACTGGACGGCTGGCTCATCAATATAGATTGCTGGCCATACCTCATGTCCGGTCACCAGCACTGGTGACTTTTCCTTGTAACCACGCAGGGCCATCTCACAGGCAAGCTGCTGGTGTCGCCGTGCCAGAGCCTGCAAACAACCTACCCAACGCAGGGTTTCTGGGTGGCGGGAATAGCCCTTTTTGTTGTTGGTAAGAATCGAGAGGATGCCGTGCAGTTCCCGGTGCTCACCCAGCAGGCTTTGCCGGTTGAGATAACCGGGGCTGATGTCCCAAATCCTCAAACCATGCCGTCTGCGCCAAGCAGCCTGCTTTGACAGGCCTCCAGAATGCTGCCCAGCATCTGGCTGTAGGAGATACCCTGCAAGGCAGCCATCTTGGCTAAGTGGCCGTCCCAGCACCAGCCAGGATTGGGATTGACCTCTAGCAGCCGAGGTGTACCGTTGTCATCAACACGCCAGTCAAAGCGGGCATAATCGCGGCAACTCAGTCGTTCAAAGAGCTTGACGCAGCTTGCCCCAAGAAACCGCTCCACATCCTCAGAGAGATTGGCTGGAACTGATTTAATCTTCCAATACGGCGAAGCAGGATCCCACTTGGCTTCATAGCCACAGATGCGCGGTAGTCCTTCCGGCAAGGCTGAGTAATCCTCCTCAATCACTGGCAGAATCATGTACGAGCTGCCCGGATTGCCGATGATGCCGACGCTGATGTCTTTGCCAGTGAGAAACTCTTCTACCAAGATCGGATTGTTGTAGCCAAACTTGTCTCGGATACCAGTCACTGCGCTTTCCAAGGCTTGCAGATCATAGCAAACATTGGCTTGGGTGATGCCGAAGCTGGAGTCGCCAAAGTTGGGCTTGACGATCACTGGGAAGTTGAGCGGGAACTCGATAAAGCGAATATCTTCTGGCTTGATCACAAAGGCACGCGGCACAGGAATATCCATTTCCGTAGCAATGCCCCGGATTAATGACTTGTCATAACAGTAGGCCAAGCATTGCGGATTCCCGCCAGAATAGTGCAGGCCAATCATCTCCAATAAGGCTGGAACATGCAGCTCTTTAAGGGCCTCGTTTTGAAAGCCCTCATCGCAGAGATTGAAGACATAGCTGCATTTGCCGTGCAGTTTGACTAGGTCTTGAATCAGGGTGTCATGCCGGTCTAAATAGGTGAAGCTGTAGCCTTTCAGGTTGGACAGAGCCTTTTTCAGTTCGTTGATGGTGTGAAAGTCGTCCTCATCAAAGCTGCTGCCCGGCTTAACGGCATCTCTCTTACTCGGATCGCCAAACAGAACGACCACAGAATCAATGCTATCAGGCTTTTTCTCGACAACAGTCCATTCTTTCTGAGCCTCAGCCGTGATGATAAGTCGTCGGGCCATCATGCCCAAGTCTTGGTTGCGCTTTGAGTCTGCTAAAACTGTGGCCGTAGTGCCGCTGTCGCAGAGCTTGAATCCAGCTTGGCTGAGTAATTGTCCAAGATCATTTTTGGTGTAGAGTCGTTCGGCGTAAAACTGATCTGCAATCACCCCTTTGCTGACATGGGTGATTACCTCCCTAGAGACCAGCCGTTCTCCGTTCTCTGAGAGCGAGCGTTCCCGGCAGACAAAGTAGTTTTTGTCAATCCACTCCCAACTGCGGGCATCAAAATGGCTCCGCATGTAGTCGCCGTCTGTGATGTCGATCAGCAGTTTGCCGCTAGGCCGCAGCACCCGCAGCACCTCTTTCAAGATAAGGTCATCATCCTTGCTGGAGTCAAAATAACCAAAGCTGTTGCCTGCAATCAGCACTGCATCAAAGGTATCAGCGGCAAAGGGCAGCTTTCGGGCATCGCCTTCTTTGAAAGCAACATTTAGGTTTTTGCTTTTAGCCACCTTGCGCGCTCGGTTGATCAGGTAATGGGAGCGATCTAAGCCGCTCACGTTATTCCAACCCCGACTGGCTATTTCCAGCGCGTGGCGGCCTTGGCCACAGCAGAGATCGAGAATGCAGCTCTCCTTGGGTAGATGAAGAGCAGCAAGATACATGTCTGTTTCCTTCTGGGTGATGTCGCTGTCTTCGACCACGTCACCATCCGTGCGCAGATAATTGGCATTGAACAGATGTCGCCACCAGTCAGCCTTGACATAGCTTTCCAGATTATCGACCGGCCCGAGCACTTCGACGATCTTTCTGTTCTTCTTGTTCGATTTTGACATTTTCTTCTCTTCTTGTAAGATGCGCTGCGCAACTAATAGAGAAACGCGGCTTCTCCCCTCCGCAGCACGGGAAGGTGGCCAAGACTGTCTTCTCCTTTACACCACAAACGCGCTGTCGGCGAGCAAAATTCTGAGCGGGCCGCATTTTCCGCCGCTCCTCCTGACAGCCTTACGCAACGGTACAGAATCATGAAAAGTTATCACAAAGAACTCTGGTTTGAGATTACGACAAGACGGGCTTTTGTCAACATCACTTCGGAAGTGGAAAAATGCTTGGCTGAGTCTGGCATCCAAGAAGGACTGTGCTTGGTCAACGCGATGCACATCACCGCCTCAGTCTTTATCAATGACGATGAATCTGGCCTGCATCATGATTACGAAGTCTGGTTAGAAAAGCTGGCTCCTCATGCCCCGACCAGTCAGTATCGGCATAATGGCTCTGAGGATAATGCTGATGCCCACCTAAAGCGGCAGGTTATGGGTCGGGAAGTCGTGGTGGCGGTCACGGCAGGCAAACTCCACTTTGGTACTTGGGAGCAAATCTTTTATGGCGAGTTTGACGGACGGCGGAAGAAACGGGTACTGGTGAAAATCATCGGGGAGTGAACGAAGAACTCAAAGCTGGAGACTGCTAATTATACCTGAGCCAACGACAAGATCATTCTCATAAAACACGGCAAACTGGCCCGGCGTGATTGCTCGCTGTGGTTCAGTAAAACAAACGTGCCAGCGGCCGTTTCCTACCGGTATAACCTGCGCTGCCGCAGCTTGGTGACGCGAACGGAGTTGTACGTGCCCCTGCCATTGTTCAGGGGCTGTGATCTGCCACTGCACATCAGTTAATAGCAGCTCGCGTTGCAAGAGTTCTTCGTTTTTGCCAACAAACACTTGATTGCATTCTGCATTAAGGCCAACCACATACCAAGGGCTTGCATCAGGAATACCTAGCCCCCGTCGTTGGCCGACTGTGTATTGCCAGTAGCCTTGATGATGGCCTACAACTTTGCCGGTCGTTGTCACGATTTCTCCGCTGTGACTTTCCAAACCCTGTTTAACAAGGAAAGAAGCAAGATGCTGCCCAGCAAGAAAACAGACATCTTGACTTTCGCTGCCATCAAAATGAGTAAAGCCTATTGCCTGCGCTTGCGCGAATACATCCTCTTTTTGCCAGCTACCTAATGGAAAAACAATCCGAGCGAGTCGCTCAGGAGAAAGGCGACAAAGAAAATACGACTGATCTTTGCTTGGATCACTGCCTCGACAAAGCCTGCCATTGTTGATTCGGGCATAATGACCCGTGGCCATCGCCTCCATACCTTTGGCAGCCATTGCATCCAAGAGCAAGCCGCATTTAATCAGCTCATTACAGACAACACAGGGATTGGGAGTTAGACCTTGATGATAAAAGGCAGTAAAAGCAGCGATGATTTGCTCTTGGAACTGTTTGCGCAGATCAACAAGATGCAACGGAATGCCAAGCTGGTCAGCAACGCGCTGAACCTTACCGATTTGCGCGTTGCTTTCTGGTAGGAGAAGCATGAAAAAACCTTCCACTGCTAGGCCCTGTTCCAAAAGGAGAGCTGCCGCAGTAGTGGAATCAACCCCGCCGCTCAGGGCAATGCCAATTTTTTTATGGGTCATCGAGTTGCTTGAAAAAAGTCTAATCCCAGAGTTGCAAGGCCCGCTGATAGACTTGCGATCTTGGCTGGTCTAAATCAGCAGCAATTTGCCGAGCCGCATCCTTGAGCGAGCTGCCCTGCTCGCGATGCCAGAGAATCAGTTCATCGAGGTTATCTGGTTTTTCTTCGCCTTGTATCTCTGCGCCATTAACGATCAGCACCAACTCACCGCGCACTTTTTCGCTTAACTGTTCTAAGAGAACAGAAAGCGAGCCAGCCAAATGCTCCTCATGCAGCTTTGTCAGTTCCCGGAAAACCTGCGCTTCTCGGTCACCAAAGATCTCCAAGCAGTCTTCTAGGGTAGCTTCTATTCGGTGCGGTGCTTCATAGAAGATCAGCGGACAGGGCAGCGACTTCAGCGCAGCAAATTGCTTGCGCCGTTCGCTCTTCTTGGCTACTGGAAAGCCGCCAAAATAAAAATCTGTGCTTGATAAGCCTGCGACCGACAGAGCTGTGGCTAAAGCAGAGGGGCCAGCGATAGGTACTACCGTAATCCGAGCAGCACGGGCAGCACGTACCAATGCCGCTCCTGGATCAGAAAGCCCTGGTGTCCCTGCATCAGAGACAAAGGCCACTGTGTTGCCAGCCAGCAAACGGGTGACAAGTGCAGCAGCCTGCTCGTGCTCATTTTCGCGGCGGCAGCTTATCAGCTTTGCGCTAATATGCAAATGCGAGAGCAGTTTGCGACTGTGCCGGGTGTCCTCACAGGCAATAATATCAGCAAGCGTTAGTGCTTCTTGCATTCGCTGACTGACATCACTGAGATTGCCAATTGGCGTGGCAACAATATACAAGGTTCCGCTTTGTTTCTCTGTGTTCGTCATCTGCCCACTGTACGTGTGCTGGTCTGCTGTGTCAACAAGCGATATTCCTCTGGCAATTGGCTGAAAAAACAGGGCAGTCGATTTGTCGTCTTAACTGTGGATTATTATCTGACTATTTGAGGCGACTGCTCAAAGCTCCTGCGATTAAGATTAATTTTGCCGAAGTCCTAGTAAAAAACAAAAGGCCAGATGCTTCCATCCGACCTTCCTAGCTCTTCACATCCTTTGGCTTCCTACATTCGCTCTGGCGGAGTTACGCCAACTAAAGCCAGAGAATTTTGGCTAAACTGCTTTCCAGATCACGCAACCAGCCGCAGGTACAGTAAGCTGCACTGCCTTGCCGTTCAAAGCAGCCACTTTGATCTGCGAGCCTATTTGGCTGCTGTCAGAGGAATAGAGGCAGACGAAAGCCTGATACAAATTATGCAAGCCGCTGTCAACCGTCACCCAAGCGGTGCGGGAATTGTTATAATCGGTGTTGATTGCGACTAGAACTTCCTGTTTGTCAAGGATGCGCGACCACGGCACCACAGAGCGAATTTCATTGCCCATCATCTGCGGCAGGCCGAAGTTGACCCCGTTGTCGGAAATTTCCCGCAAATACTGGCGGCCCCGGCGCAGAGCGATTTCGTTCTTTCGGATTTCAAGAATCTTGGCAAACTCAACATACGCCTGCGCGTCCTCATTGAAGAAGTGGCAGCCCTGCGTCTGCAATGCTCCGTAGTTTCCGCCGAACATGCACTCACGCAGGAAGACATCATTGCCGTCCCGGTTTTCTGTGGCATGACCATTAAAATACTGTTCAGAGCCGTAATACACGCAGGGGATGCCCAAGGTCAGGACATTCACCGCCAGCACGTTCAGCAACATCTTCCAGCCTTCGTCATGGGCGCAGAACCGGCCTTTCCAGTTTCCTTTCCGCACCTGATCATGATCGTCAAAAAGCGTCACCACCTTATTACGGAACCATGTGTGCGACTCCTTGCCAACCAGCATCGAGTTGCGGAAGAGATTGAAATAGTTGTCTGGATTCCTGTATCCTTTGACTAAATACTCCAGTTTGTCCGGGATGTCGTCAACGCCAAGAGCTGCATCCAGACCAGTTTTTTCAAGCGTGTTAAAGGCACGTTCTCTTCCGCCCGTAATTTCGCCGATGAGGAAGAACTGCTCTTTGCCTAAAGTCTGAGCGAACTCATGGATGACCGAGGCGAAATAGCGGGTTGCTCCGATCTCCATATGCTTGACAGTGTCCACCCGGAAGCCGTCCACGTCCGCAATGGCAATCCAATATTTGTAGGCTGTGGTTAGAATTTCCAGAGCCTTTGACGGGTTATAATAATCATCAGGGCCGCTGCCGTGATGCACGTCCTTCAAGTCGCAGAAATCGCCTTCCAGAAACTCTGGGTCATAGTCCCAGCTATTGATATGACCTTTGCGCGTGAAGGTGTCCGGGTCTTGCAGTTCTAGCGGAAAAATCGCCTCGTTAGGATTTAAGGTCGCCTCCGCCCGAAACGGCACGGTCGCTTTGCCGTTGGCATCGTTGAATCCGGCCACCTCATAGAGATTTCCATCCCAGCGCGGATCATAATAATTTTTCCCTGCCACGGGATAGCGATCTGGTTTGTAGGTGAAGACATTGCCGGTGTGATTGAGGATAATGTCCAGAATCACGTAAATCCCCAGCTCGTGCGCCTTTTCAACCAGCGAAACTAACTCTTCCTTGGTGCCGAAATGCGGGTCAAGCTCCAAGAAGTTCTGGATTCCATAACCGTGATAGGTCTCGACGAAATTGACCTGCTTGAAAATCGGGCTGACCCAGAGAGCGGTGATGCCCATCCGCTGGAGATAGCCTAGCTTGCTGGTCAGTCCCTTCAAGTTGCCACCCTTCCAGCCTTGCCCGTTACTTACCCATTGATCGCGGGGGATGTTGTAAGTTTGTGCTAGGGTAAAGAGCGGAGTGCCCGCGCCTGTGACCAAGACTCCGTTGCTGTCGCGGTAATCGGTCTCCTTACCGTCGGAAAAACGGTCAACCATCAGGAAATAGAAGACCTGATCTTCCCATGCTACCGGAGAAGGCTTATATTTTCTCTGAGCGACCAACTTTGCCAAATCAACATCAGTCATCCGTTCGATCTTCATAGCCAATCTCCTTTATGGGCCATGCTTTTTGTCGCTTGCGTCGGCTGCCTGCAATCAGACAGACTCGCAAACTGCTTTTTTTTTTCAAACGGCCAGCAGAATACTCCTTTTTGCTTATTTGTCAAAGGTCTTTATACATCAAAAAAAGGAACTTCTGTCCTAGTAAAAACAAAAGGCCGGATGCTTCCATCCGACCTTTCTACCTTTTCATCCTTTGCCTTCCTACATCCGCTCTGGCGCACTCACTCCAACTAAAGCCAGCCCATTTGCTAAGGCCGTTTTAATCCCTTGACAGAGGCAGAGGCGGGCCGCAGTGAGCTGCGCTTCCTCCGTCATGACCTTGTGCTTGTTGTAGAAGGAGTGGAACTGTCCTGCCAGCTCCATGAGGAAGAAGATGAGCCGGTGCGGGGCTAAAGTCTCTGCTGCATCTGCCACCAAGCCTGGATAAGCAGCCAACGTCTTGAGGAGCTGATACTCCTCTGCTTCTTGCAAATGGCTTAAGTCGGTGCTTGCAGGCTCTGGCAAGGCAATGCCACGCTCCTCAGCCAGCCGCTCAATAGAACAGAGCCGGGCATGGGCATACTGGACATAATAAACTGGATTCTCTTGGCTTTGCGACTTGGCCAGCTCTAGGTCAAACTCTAACTGCGAGTCAGACTTGCGCAGTAAGAAGAAGAAGCGGAAGGCATCAATGCCAACCTCGTCCACCAGCTCATCCACGGTGATGTAAGAAGCCTTACGGGTGGACATCTTCACCTGTTTGCCGCCGCGCAGCAGGGTGACAAACTGATACATCAGCACCTGCACCTTGGACTTGTCATAGCCAAGAGCCTCAATACCAGCCAGCACATCTGGCACGGTGGCAATATGATCTGCGCCAAAGACGTTGACCATCCGCTCAAAGCCACGCCGGAACTTTTCTCGGTGATAGGCAATGTCGGGCAGGCGGTAGGTTGGCTCGCCCGTGTTCTTGATGATTACTCGGTCTTGCGGCTGCCCAAACTCAGTGGTCTTAAACCAGGTCGCGTCGTCCTGCTCATAGACCAAGCCTTTGCCCCGCAGCTCGGCCACTACGTCTTCGATCAGCCCTTTCTCGTAGAGGTCATGCTCGTTGTAGTAGGAATCAAAAATGATGCCAATTCGTTTTAAGGTCGTGTCAATATCCGCAAAAATAGCCTCCTGCGCCCGCTTGCGGAACACATTCGCATCCGCATCTTTGAAGCCATCGCCTGCCTCGTCAATCATGCTCTGGGCAATGTCATACATGTAGCCGCCCTGATAGCCGTCTTCTGGGAACTCGTTTGGCAGACCGAGCTTTTCCAAGTAGCGCGCCTTGAGCGAGGCCGCTAGAACGCGCATCTGTCGCCCAGCATCATTGAAATAATACTCGCGGGTAACATCATAACCAACCGCAGTGAGCAGGCGGGCCACTGCGTCACCCAGCACCGCATTGCGGCCATGCCCAACAGTGAGCGGGCCAGTCGGGTTAGCACTGACAAACTCAACCATGACCTTCATGCCCTTGCCAAGATCGCAGAGGCCAAAGCGTTCCTGCTGCTCGGCAATGGGCGCAAGCACCGAACTCCAGACCGTTGGCTTGAGGAAGAGGTTAACAAAGCCCGGCCCAGCGATTTCTACCTTATCAAGCAAGGTCGTGTCGCGCCGAAGCAGTTCCGCGAGCTGCTCGGCCACTTCACGGGGCTTGCGCCGCTCCTTGCCCGCAACAAGCATAGCAAAGTTGGTGGCAAAATCACCCTGGCCATCGTGGCGGGGCGATTCCAGATTGTAGAGATTAGCAGCAGCGGCAGACCAGAGGCCCTGTTCCACGCCCTGCTGGAAGCATTGGTCAAGAAGGTTTTTCAGTCGTGAGCGAATCATAGAAGGATGTTCTTGTTGTCGTGACAGCGTTTTGATGGATAACCATCTATCTACCTGCCACTTGGTGAAAGCGCAAGGTTTTTCTCTTATTTTAGACAGGCAATCTGCTGTACGAGCTAAAGGAATGCGCTTGCCTCCTTTGCTTTTTTTGGTACAGTATGCGCGGCCAAAATTGTCTGAGCGGAGCGATTCGTTCAAAGGAAAGAGAGACATCGGAGACATAATATGACTACCCCCATACAAAGAATATTGTTCGGCAGTCCTGGAACAGGAAAAAGTTACAGAATAGACAACGAAATTATTAAGGAGCTTGGGATAGACAAAGAGAAAGAAAAAGAAAATATTATAAAAGCCGTCTTTCATCCTGAATATACTCATGGTGATTTTATGGGAAAACTTGTTCCAGTCACCAAGGAAGGGAAGGTGCATTATAATTTTTATGAAGGGCATTTTCTAAAAGCATTATCAAGAGCATATAAAAATCTTCTTGATGAATTGTTCAACAATAACAATAATTCGTCAAGAAGCAATGTTGCATTGATTATTGATGAGATAAATAGAGGTAATTCCTCAGCTATATTTGGCCCGATCTTTCAGTTGTTAGACAGAGATAGTCAAGGGATGTCAGATTATTATATAAATATAACAGAAGTCATTTTCGAGAAACTTCTTAATCTTGTTGGAGTTGAACCAGTTATGATTAAGGGGAAAATTAATAGTTATCAATTTAAAGGGAATAGTGCTAAAATTGAAGACTTTGAACTTGTTGGATTTGATATACTTAATAAGTCTATAAAAATTCCTTATAATTTATCCATTATCGCAACGATGAATACTTCTGACAGCTCTATATACTACATGGACAGTGCATTTAAGCGAAGATGGGAGTGGGAATTTATAGATGTAAATTCAGAACCTGTCAAACAGGATGGAATTGCTTTCTCCAACAGGGACGAGTGGAGGAGATTTGTTGAAAAATTAAACAACTTCATAAAGTCAAACCATAAATATATCCGTGGGATAGAGGATAAACAGGTAGGATATTGGTTTATTAAGGATGAAGAAATTAACTATTCGACAATACAAAATAAACTGATGTTCTTTATTTGGGATAATGTCTTCAGTAGAGATAAGAAGCCGCTGATTAAACTTCTTTACGGTGAGGCATCGCAAGATAACGACAAGTTGGTGACATTCGGAGATTTTGCCAAAGAAGTCAAACTGTTTAAAGGTAAGATCGAAGAAATTAGCAATTAATGACATGTTTAATTTTAAAGAATTAAAATTAAACAAGGAAGTTAATGAAACTGACCCGTTTGTCGGAATCAGACGCAGCAAGTCTGGTGATGGAATGGAGTTTCGTTTGCCGAGGGGCTTTGCCGACTTTCCTGAAAATAATTTCGATGAAACCAAGAAGTTATTTTTTAGGATGTATAGGACATTCAAAAAATTTGAACGTGATCATTCTGGAAGATATATTGATAAAAAACAAGGAAAAAGAGATAATATTGAAAGGCAGCATCATGGATACAATTTTTTAGACAGCGAGGGAAGTGAAGTTGTTCTTTATAGCAAAATATCTGTGATTGAAAACTTACTTGAAGCCTATGAAGATCTGTCTTTAGATGTCATTGAACGACAGATAGGAATAGATGAAGAGATAGATTATTCAAAGATTGACAAGTATCTTGATAAAGCAATTTACCAAGAGGAAAATATTGACGAGTATGTCATTTATATTGACAGTATGGAGTTGCCAAGAAATGTTATTCAATACAAGTCAGCAACGCTTATTGATATGTTCTGTTTCATCTTGCATGAGGTAAATAACGAGCTTGAGCAAGGAACAGACAGCAGGGTCGGTGAGTTGTCCTCAAAATTCAAAGAACAACATCTTAGTTGCGATCAATCGCTATTTAATGAAGATACATTTGAAGAAACTATTATAACACTCAAAGACTTGTTACAAAATATTGACAAATCAACTGCATATAAAGATAATGATTACTGGCGGCTTTATGAATCCATCGAGTCATTTCTTTATGGTGAGTTAGATATGAATAATCCTCATGCAGATGGTGTATTTTGGGGGATCAGTAATTTTTATCAGATATGGGAGGATATGTGCAACACGTACATGTTTTCTAAAAATTATGATGTATTATACTCTGATACAAATATTGTATATAAAAGAAAAAAAGATATTGTCAAGCGTTGCTTTGGCGGAAATAATGTACTTATCAAAGAAGGTTTTGACAATCCATTTTATCTAAAATTTAGAGATGTAAAAAATAAATGGCTTAGGCCAGATATAGTTCATTATTATAAAAATTATAATTTACCGAAATTCATTGAACTTCATAAAGAAAATGAAGATAATGGAGAGTTAGATTTTTCTATCAAGCTCCTTTCTGGAAATGGAGAAAAGGCGTATCGGAGAGTAGTTAGTGTGTTTAAATCTAAATCGAATAATTACAATGAAAGAAAAAAAGATATAGAATTCAAGAGATATAATTCAGAACAATTTAATAACTGTATAGAAGCTATTAGCGTGAAAAATGATAGCTGTATATATATTTTGGATTGGAAATACAAAGACGCTTCTTTTTTTCTTGCGCAAAGTCATTCTGTTGATGAAGATATAAACAAACAGCTATGTTACGAATTGTGCCTACAATTTTCAACAAAGAACCATATAATTACGAACCAACTTGTTATTCCTTTTTTCTCGAATTCTTCTTCATTAGAAGATAAAATTGGGTATAAAATAGATAAAAAGTACCTTTATGCCCGTTTGAATGAAACCAAAATTGAAATTTTCAAGGCAAATTTTTATACTATGCAAAATGCCTATCTGAATTATGATTAGTAAAAACAAAGAAGCTTTAAGCAGTTACGTCGCGTACTTGCAATTCAAAGACAGCGAAAAGATTAAAAAAGAATTGATAGAGCCGAAAATTCATGATTTTTTTCGTGCAAGAAGTATTTCTAAGTACATAGAAATCAGTTCCAACAAGGAGATATCTGACTTAGATTTCGACAAACAAGGTATAGATTATTTTTACGAAAATATTTTTTACGATATTTCTAAAAACATAAATGGAAAAGTTGAGATTACAGTTAAATATTGCATTACATTTGACAAGAAAAATTGCAAACCGAAGCCATGCGGCAAAACAGGCATTTATTACGATGAAATATGCCTAAACAAAGAACCTGTTTTCTACTTTATTTATATATCTATAGATGAAATATTTTCTTTTTTAAGAGCCGTTGCTGTCTCATAGTTTAACGCAGAGGTGAAATTCTAGTAAAATCATCAAGGTTTCCTTATGTCATTCTTCGGCATCATCCTGACCTGCATCATCACCGGGCTGCATCTCTATGTTTTTGCCCGCCTCTCTTCTCTGCCCCTTTTTCAGCAAGTGCTGGGCCGGAAAGTGCTGCTTGGTTGTGGCGTGCTGCTCTGGCTGCTTTTTGTGCTGGGCCGGACACTCCACAGGCAAGAAGAAGGTCTGCTAACAGAGCTGGTCGGCTTTGCCGGAATGCAGTGGATGGGCAGCCTCTTTTTGCTTGCAGTGGCCCTGTTTGCCATTGATTGCATCAGCGGCTTTGGTTTTTTCTTCCCGCAGACACTGGTACTTCGTCTTCGTGGGGCGGCGTTTATCTGCGGCATTATTTTGGTCATCATCGCCCAGGTACAAGGTCTGCGACCGCCTGCTATTGAGCATTATAAGGCGACTATTAAAGAGCTGCCTGCTGATTTGGACGGCATTAAAATCGCCATGATCTCAGACCTACATTTTGGCGAAATGCTGATTGATGCGGACTGGCTCAAGGCTCGTGTGCAGCAGGTGCAGGCGTTGCAGCCAGACTGCATTGTTCTTGTTGGTGATATCTTTGAAAGCACCCCTAAACCAGCCGAGCTAGTCCCGATACTGCAACAGCTCTCTGCCCCGCTTGGTGTGTTTGCGGTCTGGGGTAATCATGATATTATGCGTCCGGGGCGACAAGAAGCTGGAGCCGCTGTTCTTGCCAGCGCAGGAATCCGCTTGCTTCGCAATGAATGGACACCGTTGGCTAACGGACTGGTGCTGGCAGGCATTGATGACCTGACCACAGCTCATCGCCACGGCAAGACAGGAGACACATATCTCCCTCGCGCCTTGGCTAACCGGCCCGCCGGAGCAGCAACGATTCTCCTTTCCCACACGCCTTGGTTAGTGGAGCGAGCTGCTGCCAGCGGGGTTAGCCTGATGCTCTCCGCCCACACCCACAACGGCCAAATTTGGCCATTCAGCTATTTGGCCCGCATCCTGTATCCCTTTATTAGTGGTCAGTATGTGGTGAATGATATGAACTTGATTGTCTGCCGAGGCACCGGCACTTGGGGGCCGCGAATGCGCCTCTGGCAACGGGGCGAGATTTCTTTGATACGTCTGCACCGAGCCGGTGCTAGGCGGTAATGTGGCTGCTCATCTTCTCCGTGACCTTGATCTGCAAGAAACTACGCTCTTTCATACTGTTGTCCTGGTAACTGACGAATCAGTCCTTTCAGCTCTAAGCCAAGGAGTAGGCCATGTAGATTGCCAATCAATAGGCCACTCTTGGCCATGAGTTCTTCAATATCAACAGGAGATGTTGGGTCTACGAGCTGGAGTACGTTTTGTTCTTCAGGAGAGAGGTCTTGAGGAAGAGCGAGAGATTGTTGCTCTGGAGGACTGGTAGAGCTTGTCGGTAGTTCTGCTAAAATATCTGCAACCGAATGAACAAGATGTGCGCCCTGTTGCAAAAGACGATGCGCGCCTTCGCTTTGTGGTGAATCAATTCTCCCCGGCACCGCAAAAACTTCCCGGTTCTGCTCTAAAGCCATTCTGGAGGTAATAAGTGAGCCAGAGCGCGCTGCGGCCTCAACAACAACTGTTCCTAATGCCAATCCACTGATAATGCGGTTGCGGGCAGGAAAGCGAAAGCCTTCTGGTGGCGTACCAAGAGGATATTCACTGACTACAAGCCCTTGGTGAGCAATCTGCTCATAAAGTTTTTTGTGAAAACGAGGATAGATGACATCGACACCGCAGCCAAGTACGGCAATGGTATGCCCAGAAACAGCAAGCGCACCTGCATGAGCCTGCCCATCAATCCCTTCAGCCAAGCCACTAACAACAGTGAGGCCCGCTTCTGCTAGTTGCCGAGCAAGCATAAAACTAATCTTTCTGCCATAGGAAGAGGCCGAGCGTGAGCCAACTAAAGCAATCGCAGCTTGATCGAAACAGGTGGGATTGCCACGGCACCAGAGTAGAACAGGTGGATCGTAAATAGTACGGAGAAGGGAAGGATAACGAGAGTCATCACAGGAAATAAGGAACGAACCACTTTTTTCGGCTCGCTCCAGCTCCTGCATTGCCCATGAACGGGCTTGGCTAAGAATGGTTTGCTTGGTGAATGCGGCTGCTAACTGGGGGCCAATGCCTTCTACTTCGGACACGGCCCGCCCAGCGGCCAATACTGCTTGAGGACTACCAAAGGCAGCAAGCAACCGATGCGTTAGAACACAACCCAAACCTGGTAAAGCGGTAAGAGTTAGCCAGTCTCTGAGCGCATCAGGACTGGCCATCGGTCAAAGGCCATTCATTCATAGATGAACGGTTCCAAATAGCGACTACGGTTAGGATGACGCAGTTTCTTGATTGCCTGTGACTCAATCTGGCGGATGCGCTCTCTGGTCACTGCAAAATGCTGGCCCACTTCTTCCAACGTATGGTCACAAGTCACCTCAATACCATAGCGCAACCGCAGCACGTGCGCCTCTCGCTCAGTCAGTTCACCCATTACTTTAGCCAAACAGCGTTTCAGGCTTTCCGCAATAGAACTGTCTTGGGGATCAAGGTTCGCCTCATCAACAAGAAAATCACTGAGCAGGGTGTCCTCTTCATCTCCAACCGGCGCATCAAGAGAAATAGCATCTTTAGCTGTCTTGAGGGCAGAATGAACATAATCAACATCTGTCTCAAGCTGTTCTGCCATTTCTTCTGCGGTAGGTTCACGGCTCTCTGCCCGCTGAAATTCTCTTGTAAAGCGGAGCATTCGATTGATCGCCTCAATCATATGCACTGGCAGACGAATAGTACGGCCCTGATCGGCAATGCCTCTGTTGATGGATTGACGAATCCACCATGTGGCATAGGTAGAGAACTTATAGCCTCTATTATAGTCGTACTTTTCCACAGCCTTCATCAGGCCAATATTACCTTCCTGAATTAGGTCGGCAAGCTGCATACCTCGGTTAAGGAATTTCTTAGAAATGGAAATCACCAGCCGCAAATTGGCTCGAACGAGAGATTCCTTAGCCTGTTTGGCCATCAAACGACCAATTTTCATTTCTGTAAAAATCGCATTAAAACCACGGCAATCCATACCTACAGCTTCAGCAAGATCAAAGCTAATGCGTCGCTCTACTTCGTCTAGCTCTGGGAGCTGACTCATATCATGGCTGGCCCGGGTTGTGAGCAGCAATTCCCGTCTAGCTCTAATCCGTACTTCCCGGAATTTTCCGTTAAATTCTTCTACTGCCTTGATGACGGGCAGTAAGCTCCGGTAGCTAATCCGCCACTGCTGAAAAAGAGCAGCAATTTCTAAACCTATCTGACGAATGGCATGAAAAATTTGTTCTTCTTCTTGGAAAGAACCGAGTTTGTTTTTTAGTTCTTGAAACAACTCAGCTCGTTGCTGATTATAGATAAATGCTTGCTCAATGGCTGTAAGAAAATCTTCCCGAATGATGAGTAACCCATCCTCATCATTCTCAGATACACCGTTGAGCACAGAACTGATCCGCAAGCCGCCTTGCGTCAATCCTTGCTTTAAGGTACTAAGAGCTTCCAGTCCTGCGTTGAGCTGCAACACAGCATTCTGGATTCTCGACTCTCCTTCCTCGATTTTTTTGGCAAGCTCAATTTCTTCATGATAGGTAAGGAGATCCAGCTCGCCCATCTCACGAAGATAAATATTCATCGGATCAGTGCCAAAATCTTCCACACTGGAACTAACATTATTTTGTTCAGAGTTGTCGTTTTGCTCTTCTGATACAGAATCGTCTGTATCGCTGTTCACGTCAACCACATCGTTATCATTTTCATAGACTTGCTCTGAAGATACTTCGAACTGGTTCTTCATGCCGATACCTCCTCCGTACCATCAAAAAACCCAGCTTTTTAGACAAGAACTAGAAGGCTCTTGTCCTCCCCCCTTCTCTTCTCCCCCTACTGCACGGTTTTTCACTCACCAACCTTGCAGTCTATATTTCCCATCCTTGCATTGTACAACTTTTTACATTGCTTGCATAGCTTTTTTACACCACCCTGTGGCTTTTTTACTCAGTCTGTATATTTTTTCCTCACCTATGGTATAACAATATAGTTTTAGACGAAAAATAGATAGCTTTACAAGAGACCATAGCACTCTTGCTCAAGAGTTAATAGGATTGAATCTCAATAACACATCACTTTACCATTTTCTCAACGTATCGCAAGAAATTAAATTCAATTTTTTGCTTATCATTGCCAAAGAGTAAAAATTTTTTTTTGCAGCACAGCAACAGCATCTTGCTCTTTGATATCTCTTCGTAATTGAAGCTGTCTTTGGCGCTTGAGCCAGTTCAGGAGATAACTACAATATTCCTGCGCCCATTCTTCATTTTCAGGTTGGTTCTGTGGCCCTCGCAGCAAGAGATCAGCTACTTGTCGCCGTGTCTCACTCTTGGGAAGAGCTGTAAGAACTTGTTCTGGCAAAAATGGCCCCTGTTGAGCAAGCTGCTGCATGGCTTCAATCACCACTTGGAGAAGAGAAGAGCAGTAGTTTGCATATTCATGCAATCCACCTTGCATCAGATTGGTAAAAAATTCTGGATAAAAGATCAAAAATTCGAGAAGCTGTCGTTCTTTTTTCGCTAAAGAAGTCGTCGGGGAAAAACTTTCTTCGGGCGGCGGTACAGACGGTGGCCAAGCCTCAATAATGTTAGACTCTGTCTTTTCTGGTAAATTTTGTTCCAGAAACAGCGTCGAAGAGACTTCTAATTTGCTGCTAAAGTGTGCTGCCATTAACTCCTGTTGTGCTGCATCAGGAGAATGCTTGATCAGTTCTTGCAACTCGGCCATGATGCGAGTCTTGCCAGTCAGTGTGAGGCCATGTTCCTTTACCAACGCAGCAAAAATAAACTCTGGTAAAGGCTGGGCTGTATCAACTAATTTTTGCAGAGCAGGCCCGCCCTGTTCCCGGACAAAACTATCTGGGTCATGACGAGAAGGGAGCAAGGCAATTTTAGCTTCTATCTGTTCTGACAGAAAGATGGGTACTGCCCGCTGTGCCGCTTTCAGGCCAGCCGCATCACCATCAAAAAGTAACACGACCTCTCGACAATAGCTTTTTAAGGTGCGAACATGATCACGAGTTAGAGAAGTGCCCAGCGGAGCAACGGCATTAGAAATACCATGAATATCAAGCAGGAGCAGATCGAAATTTCCTTCAACCAATACTGCTTGACGGCTCTGGCGAATGGCCTCTCGATGCTGCCAGAGACCAAAAAGAATTTTGCTTTTGCTAAAGATCAAACTTTCAGGCGAGTTCATATATTTTGGCTGTTCTTGGCCAAGAATACGTCCGCCAAATGCTGCTACACGACCGCGCTGATCATAAATAGGAAACATGATGCGGTCGCGGAACCGATCATAATGACTGCCACGTTGTCCAGCAACGATCAAGCCTGCCTGCTCAATAGTCTCAGTAGGAAATTGTTTACAAAGGCGATGGGTAAGGAAATCCCACGTTGCTGGAGCATAACCAAGTTGATATTTTTCAATGAACGCTTGCGGCACCCCGCGTTGGTGTAAATAACGACGTGCGGCTTCTGCCTGGGGAGCTTCTGTCAGGTGCTGCGTATATATTTTGGCAGCCTCAGCAGTAATCTGATAGAGCGCATTTCGCTGCTGTCGCTGTTGTTGCTCTTGTTCACTAAGCTTTGCTTCGGGAAGACTAATTTGATACCGTTGGGCTAAACTGCGTAATGCTTCAGGAAAACTTAAATTTTGATATTTTACTAAAAAGGAAAATACATCGCCGCTCTCCCCGCAGCCGAAACATTTATAAGTCTGTCGTTGTGGATTAACAGAAAAAGAAGGCGTTTTTTCGCTGTGAAAAGGACAAAGTCCTGTAAAGTGCCCTCCGGCCCGCCGCAACTGGACATGCTCGCCGATCACTTGCACGATATCTGCTGCCTCGCGCACCTGTTCTTTAGCCTCTTCCCAAGAATGGCTATGTGCCATAATTTGCCAGCAAGATTTTTGAAAAATTTTGGATGGTCAAAAGTGGTACACTACAAATAACAAAAAAGCAATAAAATTTATCTCCTTTTAAAAAAAGAACGGAATGTGGTAGTCAAAAAATTAAGATGATTACTATAGGAAAGGTTTGTCTCTCTCTTTCAATATTCCTCAATAGAGAAAATCCCTTCTTAAACAGGATATTTCTGCCCGATTTTTCCTGAAATATGGTATAATGAACCGCTTCCGTTAGGAAGTAGCTATACCGCGCAATTCTATCGTATTTCTTCATTAATTTTCCAAAAGAAGGCAGCTAGGTGAGCGAACAGAATAACTCGTCCTATGGGGCAGATCAGATCAAGGTGCTTGACGGGCTTGAGGCCGTGCGTAAGCGTCCGTCCATGTATATCGGTAACACAGCAGAAGAAGGGCTACATCATCTAATTTATGAAGTAGTAGATAACTCTATCGACGAAGCTCTCGCTGGGCACTGCGACCAGATCAGAGTGATACTCCTAGAAGATGGTTCCTGCTCGGTCGAGGACAATGGACGCGGTATTCCTGTAGATATGCACCCAACAGAGAAGATGACGGCCCTTGAACTGGTCATGACTACTCTGCACGCGGGCGGCAAGTTCGATCACTCGTCTTATAAGGTTTCTGGTGGACTCCACGGCGTAGGTGTGTCCGTCGTTAATGCCCTTTCTAGCAAGGTAACCGCCGAAGTACGGCGTAACGGCAAGATATACCGCCAAACCTATGCCTACGGAGACAAAACCAGCGATTTGGAGGTGATCGGGAGCAGCGAAAGCACGGGCACCTGTATCACTTTTAAACCAGATTCTGAAATTTTTACCCAGACCGTTCTTTTTAAATACGAGACCGTACTCAACCGGCTCCGAGAGCTGGCCTTTCTCAATCGAGGCATTCGTATCAGCCTAAAGGATGAACGAAGCGGGGCAGAAGATGTCTTTCATTATGAAGGTGGTATTGTTGAGTATGTCGAGTACCTGAATCGTAATCGGAGTGCGATTCATCCCAAGCCGATCTTTATTGAAGGCGAGCGCGAGCAAGTGCAGGTTGAAGTTTGTCTTCAATATGTGGATAGTTACAGTGAGAGACTTGCTTCCTTTGTTAATAATATCAATACAAGAGAAGGTGGCACCCATCTTGCTGGCTTTCGGGTAGCCTTGACTAAGTGTATTAACAAGTATGCGACTGATGACATCGTTCCAAAAAATCTCAAGGAACGGATGGAAGGCGATGATGTTCGTGAAGGACTGACTGCTATTATTTCGGTACGGGTACCCAATCCGCAGTTTGAAGGCCAGACCAAGACCAAGCTAGGCAACTCAGAAGTAAAGTCTATCGTTGCCTCAGTTTGCAACGAGCAGCTTGGAGAATATCTTGAGCAAAATCCGCAGGTCGCTAAACAAATTCTTAGCAAGGCCGTAGAGGCAGCCCGCGCAAGAGAAGCAGCCCGGCGCGCAAGAGACCTATCGCGAAAAAAAGACGGTATCTCAATAATGATGGCAGGCAAATTAGCCGAGTGTCAGTCAAAAAAACCGGAAGAGCGAGAACTGTTCATTGTTGAGGGCGACTCAGCCGGAGGTTCGGCAAAACAGGGCCGAGACCGTTCTTTTCAGGCTATTCTGCCGCTGCGTGGTAAGATTATGAACGTGGAAAAGGCTCGCTTTGATAAAATTCTCGATTCAGAGGAAATCAAGCAGCTTATTGCCGCTCTTGGTACAGGCATTGGCCGGGAAGAATTTGACGCAGGCAAGCTACGCTATCACAAAGTCATTATTATGACTGACGCAGACGTGGATGGGGCGCATATTCGCACGCTCTTACTCACCTTTTTCTATCGCCAGATGCTGCCGCTCATCGAAAATGGCCATATATATATTGGCCAGCCACCGCTTTACCGCTTAGGTCGCGGAAAGAAAGAACAGTATTTTCTTGATGATGATGCGCTTAATAGTCATCTTTATGATCAAGCAGCCCAGTTTGTTCAAGTCCGTTTGGAAAGCGGCGGTGAACTTACCGGCCAGAGTTTGGTGAATCTGCTCAAAAAACTGACCTTCTTTGAACGAATTAGTAGTTTCTTAGAGCGAATGAATTTGCACGAGCAACTCGTTCTTTTTTTATTGGCTAATGATGTCCATTCAGCAGATCAATTCAAGGACGAGTCTTTTTTGCAGGAGCTGTTGGTTAAATTTTCTAGCCAAGGCGGAACGATGAGCGGTATCCGCTCCTGTGCCACTCGACCCGGTTGCTTTGAGGCAGATGCAGTATTTCAAGGACTAGGGCACAGCCGCGCTGTTATTGGGCCGCATATTCCGCTTATTCCTGAATATCGCCTTGGTATTGACTTATACCCTGAAATCCAAAGCTATATCAAGACCAGTTTCACGATCTGTAAAAATGCTAATTCTGGGCAGGAGCGAGAGATTCCTGTAAAAAACTGGCATGACTTAATTCGCTTGGTGCGGGAAGAAACTTTCCGAGGTAGCCACTTACAGCGCTATAAAGGTTTAGGTGAGATGAACCCAGATCAGCTTTGGGAAACAACCATGAATCCGGTCAATCGAACTCTGCTGCAAGTAACGATTGAGGATGCTGAAGCAGCAGACGATCTGTTTGTTACTCTCATGGGTGATAAGGTGGAGCCTCGGCGCGAGTTCATCCAGAGCCATGCCTTAGAGGTTGCTGAACTGGATGTGTGACACAAAAGAGACTGGCTCGTTTTTGTGCGAGGCAGTCTCTTCTGCTAACATTTTCAGATTATTTCACTTTTGCACCAAAAAGTTGCTGCCAATGATGTATATTTTTTTTGCCAGTAAACTGCTGAAAGGCTGCTTCCAACCCTTCTCGTGCGAGCTGCCTTTTTCTCTCGACGTCACCTAACAACGCACCGATAGCTGCTGCAATAGATACTGTTTCCTCTGTATTTGGCACAATCTTATTGAGTTCCCCTGCTAGTGTTTTTTCCTGCACAGATAAATCATTCCAAAAGCCAAGATCATCTTGAAGTTGCTTGAGTGTCCTTATCAATCGCTCAATCTCTTTGGAAGGATAGAGAGAGCGGAAAAACTCTAGGGCATAGCGCAACTTTTTTCCTTGGATGCGGACCTGATGCAGCTCTTTATCAGGGGATTGATTGTTAAGTGCCTGTATAGCCCGCAGCATTTTCGCAAACTGCTTCTGAATAATTCTCTGGGCAGTTTGGCCGATTGTTTTGCCTGTCTCACTGCTTTCCTGTTCCAAATATTCCTGCCAGTCCTGAAGTAGCCTTTGATATTCCGGTGCAGCGAGTTCTTTCTTTAACTTGTCCTGCTCATTGGTTCGTCTCTCCCGCAAAACAGCAAAAAAACTATGCAGCCCTTTATGTAGGCTTTGTGGTAGTTGCGCGTGGCATTCTTTGGTGCTTAGGAGCTGGACATCCAGATCGCGGACAGGGCCGGTAATTCTTCCCAAGTCCCGAAAGTCAGCTCGAAAACGATCCCGAATATCTGGTTCCAGTCTGTCTTTTAGTAGTGCTAATAGAGAGCGAGTGCGCCGCACAGCTACCCGAAAGTCATGAAGAAATTCACTGTCAATGTCATCGATCACGCCTTGTAGATTGCGCTGCATCACCATTAACAAAGAATAACAGATTAACTTTGCCGCTTTCAGGCTGGCCATTTCTGGCTCTAGCACAGGCAAGGTAAACGGCTCACATTCTGCCATACTGCGACCTGCATTTTTTAGAGCAAATTCTAGCTGTTGTCTCAGAGGAAATGCGCAAGGTTTTCCTAATTTTTTGAGCTGGCGGATTCGTTTACGGAATTGCTTTTGATGGCATGTATGAGCCTGTAGCTCGACCAGAACGTCTGTCCCGGTTTCGATAATCTGGGCGCGGATAAAACTTTTATCTTCTTGTTCTTTATGCAAATCGAGCGTGCTTAAGGTGCCAGAAAATTCCACCTGCGGCAGAAGAGCGCGGATTTGGAGAAGCTCTGCCAGTTTCTCTTGCAGAGCTGATTCAGGCAGTTCTTGCCAGAAATGAGGAGGCTTGTCATACAGAGAGAGCGGCTGGGTTACAGGACTATCAGTAAAATCGTGTAAATGGAGCTGCTCTTTTTCATAGAAACAGATAATATTTTTCTGATACAAACGCCAATCAAAGCTATCAAAGAATATTCGTTGACAAGGAATGGGAGACTGCTCGTTTAGATAAAATTTTTCTGACAGTTTCGCTTTAAGTGCCGAAAATTGCTGAATTGACAAAACTAAAAGGAGTTGGTCAGTTTTTTTCATTGGCTTAGGTTTGTTAAAGAAGAACGCGATAGCTGCACTGTGACAACATTCTGAACAATAGAAAAAATAAAATTTAAAAAATTATACCAATGTTTATGACTATATTTTTAAATAAATATCAATTTATATTAAAAAGTTATATAACTTTATACTTAACGATAACCATTATCAAAACACTTGACAAGTCAACTTTTTTAACCTACCATAAAAGTAGAAAGAACTGCTTTAGCTTATTAAGTAAGCAGAGTACCAGACTTTCTGGTTGGTACGGAAAAAAAATTTCCGTACCGGAAAGTTGCATAAGGCCACAATCGTCGCGAGGCGGTGTCGGAAAGCCACGGGTCTCTAGTAGATAGCCGGGTTGTCTGCTTTACCACATACCAGGAGGGTATTATGAAAACTGCAACAGTTATAGGAGGAAAAACAAAACTTCCCCAACAGGTAACCATTCTAGTCGGAATTGTGTTGCTTACCACCCTTGCAGCCTGCCAATCAAAACCAGAAGCAACAATGTTAGCACCTCGTGCTATTGAGGAGGAAAACAGTGCCTTGCCTCCTGTTTTTCCAACGTTGTCTGCTGAATCTACAGGAGGAAATGTGGGAACGGGCACGGTTGATCAAGCTGCCATGCTGTCTGTGCATAATCGCTGGCGAGCTGATGTTGGCTCTCCTTCGTTGAAATGGTCAGATAAGCTGGCAAGCATAGCCCAAGGTTGGGCTGATCACCTGAAAAAAGATAACTGCGCCATGTACCACAGTAATAATGGTTATGGTGAGAATATCTACCAAGCTAGCCCACTGATCTGGTCTGATGGTCGTAGGGATTTTCAACATAAAAGCCCGCAAGAGGTTACTGATGCTTGGGGCAATGAAATCAAGGACTATAACTATGCTGCCAATAGCTGTTCTGGAGTATGTGGTCACTACACGCAGCTTGTCTGGAAAACCACCAAAGAAGTAGGCTGCGCTATGTCTGTCTGTGGTGATAACGGGCAAATCTGGGTTTGTAGCTATTACCCGCCAGGTAATATGGTTGGTCAGAGACCCTACTAAGGAATAAGCTGATTTTCTCTCCCTTAGCACAACCGTCTTCTGTACAAGGAGGCGGTTATTTTTCGTCCTAGTTGCTCAGACAAAACTCACTAACGCGCACTCCGCTCCTGCGCCGCCTTCAATATCCTGAAAATTTCTCGACTATGCCGAGGATTGCGGCTAACAGCAAAGAGAAAAGCGAGTCGGCTTAACTCCTGTGAATTTGCAAAAGGCAGTTGTTCAACAATATCTCCAGCGACTTTCGATGTCCACATTTCACAGAAATCCACCTGCGCTTCCTTAGCAGTAAAGGCCTCTTCGATCAACGCATCCCGCAGATGTTCTACTTCACACTGCTGCTTCTTGCGCAACAAGGTTGTTCCCTTGCGTTCTGCAAGAAACTGATATAGCGCATCAACAGAGTTTTCTTCGCGCAGCAACTTGGTGATATGTTTGATCAGGCGGCGGCGAGCACCATCCCGGCCGAGAGTAGCAGCTTCTTGGAGCAGGCAGCGGACTTCTTCATTTATTGGAATCTGTTCAATCAGAACAGATGGTAACGCAGCTAATTCCCCAGTCAATTCCTCTAGCCGCTTGGCTCTGCGCTTCTGCTCAGATCTGCTCAATTCCATACTGCCTCCTTTTGCTGTCCAATAAGGACAATGCCTTGTTCCAGATACGGTCAGCAGTTTCTTCTTTAGAAAGCAGGTCGAGTTGTTCGATGCTATCCTGCGTAATCAGCGTGACTTGGTTGGTATCCACATCAAAGCCAGTGTCTTGGCCAAGAATATCGTTGACCACGATCATATCCGCGTTTTTAGCCAGCAGCTTACGTTTGCCTTCTGCCTCGTGCTTACTGCTTTCCGCAGCAAAACCAATCAAGACTTGGCTCGCCCGCCGTGTGCGTCCTAATTCTGCAAGAATATCTGGATTAGGAGTCAATTCCAGCAGAGGTTCCGTTGTTGTTTTTTTGATTTTCTCTACAGAAAAGGCGGCTGGCCGGAAGTCTGCCACTGCGGCTGCCTTGACAACTATAGAGGCTGTCGGAGCATACTGGCTTACTGCCTCGGCCATTTCCAGACCAGTTTCCACCCGCACTACCTGCACACCGGGCGGCGGCTCCAAGGCCACTGGGCCGGAAATCAAAGTTACTGTTGCTCCCCGCCGTTTTGCTGTTCTTGCTAAAGCATAGCCCATCTTGCCACTAGAACGATTACTGAGAAAACGGGCTGGATCGAGTGGTTCTCGCGTTGGCCCAGCAGTAATGAGTACCTGCTGTTTGGCCAAATCTTGTGTTGTCAGCAAACTGAGCAAGACTTCTCGAACTGTGTCCCACTCTGCAAGCCGCCCCGCACCTTCTTCGCCACAGGCTAATCGCCCGCATTCTGGCTCAACCACAGTATAACCAAATTCACGCAAGATACGTAGATTTCTCTGCGTTGCCGGATGATCCAGCATCCGTGAATTCATGGCTGGGCAAATTACTACTGGCGCAGGGCTAGACAGCACGGCCGCTGCCAACAAATCATCAGCCAAACCTTGTGCGAGCCGAGCAATGGTCTGAGCCGTAGCCGGAGCAATAAGAATTATATCTGTTGCCGCAGACAGGGCGATATGAGCCATGTCTCCTGCAAACATCTCACTTTGTGCTGGACTACCGGACAGAGCGGTAAAAGTCAGCGGTGTGACAAAACGAGCTGCCGCAGAGGTCATTAACACCTGCACCTGTGCGCCTTCTTTGGTCAGAGTATGAACCCAGCCAGCAGCTTTGAACGCAGCTATTGAGCCACAAACTCCAAAGAGAATTTTCTTACCACGCATCTCAATAGGCCATTGGATAGCCGCTGTCCATTGCATTTTGTTGCGGCTGCGGTTTTGTAGCTGGTTCACCAAAGGGATTGAGCTTGACCGCCGCAGTTTTGTCAATGGTTACATAGAGCGTTAAGGCAGTGCTACCAAAAGTCCCTTCAGAAATGATCATCATGCAGGTTTTATGTGGTTTGACAAAGGCAAACATGATGTCTGTCGAGGCTGCCTCACCAACCAATTTCCAGCCGCTGTCTTGCATGGCGGTAAACATATAGTCTTTCAAAGACACTGTTTCGACCTTCCCAGTATAATGCCAAACTCCGCCATGAAAGGATTCTGTTTTGATAGCCATAGAGCGAGCACGATCCCATTCCATTTCTGCGGGCAGCATAACATCGTGGATGTCGTCAGCAAAGCCAGGAATAGGCGGCAGCCCTCCTAAATCTGTCTGAATCGATGAGGTAGGAAAAACACAGCTTGAGAGGAGTAGAGTAGTACTTAGGGCAAACAACAAAATTTTTTTTACTGCTATAACACCTTGTTTCATGGGGAGTTTTCTCCGAATTCGTGTAAGATGAACTGTTCCAATGCCAACCGCTGAGACTGCTGATTTTTATGCTGCGGATGACCGAAGGCGATCACTGCGGCCAATTCATACTGGTTACTCAAACCTAATACTTCATTTACCTGTACTTTATTGGCAAGAATTTGCCCTAGCCAGACCGCACCTAAGCCCAGCTCATGTGCAGACAACAGCATATTTTGAATGCAGGCTCCGGCGGCCTGATGATCTTTTATCCGATCATACATCTTTTCCTGATCAAGGTAAACGGCAATTAAGGCTGGGGCTGCCTTGACAATGTGCGCATAATGGGTTAGTTCGGCCAGCCGGGCACGGATACTAGCATTATGAATGATTACAAACTTCCACGGCTGATTATTGAGTCCTGATGGTGCCCAGATACCAGCAGTGATGATGTGCTTTAAAAGATTGGCCTCCACAGGTTGATCAGTGAACTCGCGGATACTCCGTCGCGTCAAAATTGCTTCTTGAACAGGCTGTTTCATAAGGGTAATCAGAGTTGAGAAATAACATTTTCATCTTGCAATATGTAATAGTTCTAGCCCTCAAAACGTAAAAGACCGATGACGTTACCGTCATCGGTCTCTACTGCTGTACTTATGAAGTAACTAGTATTGTTTTTCAGCAACCGGCAATAGGAGCTTTTTTCTTCTGTACTTTTACTTCATCACCCGCTTTCAGTTTGGTTCCTTCACATTTGATGGTAACAGTGTCACCTTCTACAGACTCAACTTTGCATGTCTCAGTTGCGGCCCAAGCAATACCAACAGTGACAGCAAAAGCGGCGGCTACAGCTACAGCGATAATTTTCTTCACAGTAAAAACCTCCTGAAATATATTATTATATCGAATGAATCAAAGTTACCAACGACTATAATGCGTTCCCTTTGTCATGTCAATATAAAATCCTAATCCTGTTACGTAACTTACAGGATTAGAGCAACTTCTAAGGAATAGGAAATCATTTTGTTTTCAGCATTTGCTCAATATCGTCTTCAACAAGATCACGTTGAACATAGCCTGGATAACTTTTTACCACACTGCCTTTGCGGTTAATCAGAAAAGAGGTTGGAATCCCTGAAATACCGCCAAAGCCAGAAAGAACTCTTTCGTTAGCCATCAACACAGGATAGTTGATTTGCTCCATCTCAACTAATTTTTTCACGACCTCACTTCCGCCTTCATCTATCGAGATTGCCACAACAGAGAAGCCTTTATCACTTAATGTTTTTTGCAACTCAATGAATTCTGGTATTTCTTGGCGACAAGGAGGACACCAAGTTGCAAAAAAAGTTACCAACAGCACCTTACCTTGAAACTCTTTGCTGTTTACGATTTTGCCACTATCTACAGCGGAAGAAAGAGAAAATTCTGGCATGGCTTTAGCAGCTAGTGCTGTATTGCCAAGGAAAAGAAACAGCAACGCAGTCAACGTAATAGCCTTGGTTGTTGCAATGAGATTCATGACAAATAATACCTATATAGAAAAAATAAGAAAAACACCTTTGGATATCCTAGCATTGTCATTATTAGCTCCATCCGTAGTACTTTGTCAAGAAATGAAGATGAAAAACTCAGATACTGCATTTGTTGAACATGTTTAAATAAATATCATGCCATTCCAAAAGTTCATTAATTGAATAGAGAAAATTTCTTCTTGCTCTCCTCAGTGCATTCGTAGTACGATCTCACCAATCTTACGCATTTCCTCTATAATTGTAAGTTCATCCAGAGTGGTCAGTTGTCGGTCACGCATGACTACTTGGCCATTGATTACTGAATGGACGACATCACTACCTTTGGCTGCATAGACCAGATGTGAAATTGGCTGATAACATGGAGTCAGGTGCGGCTGATTCATATTCAGCATGATGAGATCCGCCTTTTTACCAGCCTTGATGCTGCCGATCTCCGCATCAGCCCGCAGCAAAGCTGCTCCGCCCATTGTTGCTGCCTGTAACACGGCATCTGCCTTCAGAGCAGTTGGGTCTAAATCCCGCACCTTTTGTAACTTGGCAGCGGTGCTCATCTCGCTGAACATATCCACATCATTATTAGAGGCACTGCCGTCTGTGCCAATACCGACTGTCAAGCCCTGGTTGAACATCGCCTGTACAGGAGCCATACCAGAAGCCAGCTTCATATTTGATTCTGGGCAATGGGCCACCTTGACCTTGCGTTTGGCCAGCAGAGCAATTTCCTCCTCGCTGATCTGCACACCGTGCGCAATCACCACCCGTTCGTTGAGCAGACCAAGCTGTTCCAGATGCTGCACTGGTGAGCAGCCATATTGCTCCATGCAACCGCTGACCTCACTCATCGTTTCAGCAAGATGGATATGTAAGAGAGCCTGCTTCTCCTCAGCTAAAGCTGCGGCCCGTTGAAGTAGCGGCGGCGAGCAGGTATAGACTGAATGAGGGGTAACTGTGATTGTAATGAGATCATTGGCCTTGTATGCTTTGAATAGCTCCTCAACATAGGCAAAACCGTTTTCCAGTTCACCATAGCAGGGCGAAGGAAAATCAAAAAAGCCTTCACCAATCCAAGCCCGCATTCCTGCATCTGTTGCTGCCCGCGCTACTTCCTGAGTAAAGAGATACATATCATTGCAGCAGGTGGTGCCAGATTTGATCATCTCGCAAAGCGACAGCAGGGTGGACTGATAGACTATTTCTTTGGTCAGTTGCGCCTCACGAGGAAAGATGTGCTGGGTCAGCCAGTCCATGAGCGGCAGATCATCAGCCAAACCTCGGAAACAGGACATAGCTGCATGGCTATGACTGTTGATCAGACCTGGCATGATCAAGCCCTGCGGACAGGTCAAAAGCTCTGCTTGTGGATATTTGCAGGCTAGATTCAGGCCAATCTCGGCAATTCTGTCACCAGCCACTGCTACAGAAATACCTTCCTCTTCAAGTGGTTCGTTACCATCCATGCTGACTAGCCAGCGACCAGTCAGTACCAAATTTACGTGTTGGTTCATGAAATTTTTTCCAATTTTGCATCACTATAAAAAAAGGCCATAGCCCGAAAGCTACAGCCTTTTTCTTCCTATTCTACACAGAATCAGCCGATCAGCGGATTAGCAAAGAGCAGAATGATAGAGATAACCAGACCGTAAATGGCGATGGACTCAATCAGAGCCATACCAAGGATCATGGTGGTGGTGATTGGCCCTTTAGCCTCTGGGTTGCGAGCAATACCAGTACATGCGCTCCCAACACCATGTCCCATACCAATACCAGCCCCTAAGCCGGCCAGACCGATAGATGTTGCAGCGGCGAAGCATATCAGGGCGATATACATTTTGTCCATTGTTCTACCTCCAAAAAATTAAGAATGAAAAAAGTTGGCCTTCTTCTGTTGTTTGCAATTCAAAAGAATTCTCAGTGGGCGTGTTCCATTGCTCCGACGCAGTAGATAACAGAAAGCAATACAAAAACAAGAGCCTGAATTAGGGACACAAGCACACCGAGGCATAAAATAGGCAGAGGCGCAAAAATCGCTCCTGCCAGCATGAAAAGAACAGCAAGCAGGATCTCTTTGGCGAGAATATTACCAAAAAGACGCATGGAAAGCGAAATGAGCCGAGCAAAGTTGCCGATCATCTCCAGAACAAACATGAACGGAGCCATGATCGCAATCGGGCCGATGAAATGCTTATAGTATTTCCAGCCATGAGTGCGGAAGCCCAAATAATGATGTGTCACCCAGACAATAATAGTCATGGCAAGGGTGATATTAAGGTTAGATGTCGGCGACATAAAGCCTGGAATCAGACCAATTATATTGGCAAGGGCGATATAGATGAAGAGGGTAGCCAGTATGGGGAAAAGTATTCTAGCTCTTTCCTTCCCCATGTGTTCGGCAAAGAAATCCATCAGTCCACCGACCAAAGTTTCCCAGAAGTTTTGACCAGTTCCGGGGACTAACTCCAGCTTGCCCAAGGTTAATTTCGGAACGACAAAGAGAAAAGCCATGACCAACCAGCTATAGGTCAGATATGGTTCGCAGAGTTTTTCCAGAAATGTTGCCCCGATTTCCGTATGCGGAACCGGCAGCCCAATCCAGCTTAGAATCACCGAAATAAACAGTATTGGATGCTCCATGACCTATGCTCCCTTTGCTTGGTTTCCTAAAAATTCTATAAAACTGCGGCCAAGGACAACGCCAATTATGCTGACCATGACCGTGGATAATCCTGCAACTAGACCTATGAGGTGAATCGTGATGCTCATGCTCAAGGCAACCAGTAGTACCGCCAGCACAAGCAGCCGGAGATAAAATTTAATGGCAAAGCCTATCATCGGATTATGAGTACCGATTCGGTTGACTATGCCAAACACTGTCCGTTTTAGGACAAGAAAACTTCCAAGAGACAACAGTCCGCCGATTAAAGCTGAACGAGCGAAATTCCAGCCAATAAACGGCCAGCTAATGAACACGAGCAGGACAATGAGCACAAGACTGCATTGCTCGACTCGGCGAAGCACAACATACTCATTTTCTTGGTTCTTTGGCTTGCTTTTTGTCATCCTTAGCAATTTTTTGACTCATATCCCAAAGTTGCTTAAAGCCTGCGGCGATACCAAAGCCGAAGAAGATGAAGGTCAACCACGGTGCTGTGCGGCCTGCAAAGACTTTATTGTCCAAATACCAACCAAAGCCAAGGCCAATCACTACGCAAAAAGCAAAGCTTGTGCCGCTCTGTCCATATACTGCCAAGTCTGTCAAAATGCCTTTTTTTTCTTCAGGCATGGTTTGGTCAAAGTTTACCTTTATAAGTGGAACTCCAACCAAAAAAAGATCTAAGTTTCTGGCTTGGATTAAATTTAAAAGCACAGGTACTACCACGTCTTTCTAAATAAAAACTTCCAAATCCATGAATACTAACTCCAGTGTCTTCCTTGAATGATTCGTAGATAGTATCCGTGATGCCATCAAGCCATTGAGTGGCAGTCTTTTCATCGGAATTCATCTTTATTGCTATCTTTTGGGCAAGTTCTTTTTTAGAGATTGATAGTGCCATTTTTTCAGAAAATACGCAGTAGAAATAGCTATTGTTTCTCTTGGTATCTGTATTGTTATTTTAAAATTTTCAACAACTTGTAGCAAGTTGCTCAATATTCAATCAATTACGTAAATTCTATGCAACTCTTATCAAGACAACAATTCACTGTTTATCATTCTTTTGTTTGATTCTATTGTCTATCCTTACATTTTATCTCATTTATGTCTCTTTGAATTTCTTCATGTAAATTACTATCAAGATGTCTCCGAATTTGTCCTTCATATTCTTTAATTTTGTTCACATGTTTTTCTGATGGCCCGCCCCATCCCGCTCCATCTATCAATACATGAGCTATTTTAATAACTACCCCTGCGATTTTTGAAATTTCATCTTTTTTTGCATTTATAGATCGTAGGAATGATTCATCATCCTTATAGTCGGATGGTGCATATAGTTTACTGTGATGGTATATGACCAGCCATGTAAAAATACCAATTACTACAAATGGAAAGATAACTAAGAATAAAATAATCGGAAATCGTTCATTAGGTTGTAGTTGAGTCGATGTACCAACAACTAATGCAGCGAATCCATATATTAAAACTATAAAAAGAGCGATAATTCCTAAAGGATTTTTTGCCAGCACTTTTGCTGTATTGCTAAAATCCTCTAAACTGCTACTCATATTTATTGATTAATTATATCAAAGTAAACTTGCTTCAAGTGCTGCACTATTATCATCAGCCCTCCCAGAAAGAGCCTGCTCTCATTGAAATCAGGCTCTTTTCTGACTCTCTTGCAACCAAACCATGTAGATAGCACGGTAGCGCAGCCAGTGCAAGTTTTTTTCTACACCGCCGCCAATTTTGCCAAGGATTCCTCAGCCGCATCAAGGGCCAACCGCAAATGTGGCTTCTCGTGGGCAGCAGAGACAAAAGCGGCCTCAAATTGGGACGGTGCCAGCCAGATGCCGCTGGCAAGCATGTTGCGGAAATGCTGCGCATACCGCTGGGTATCCGCTTTCATGGCGGAATCAAAATCTGTCACTGGTGCATCCGTGAAAAAACAGGTCATCATTGAGCCAATCCGGTTTAGAACAGTTGACACTGGAGCTTTGGCCCCGATTTCTGCCAATTTTTCCGCAAACCAAGTGCTTTTTTCTTCCAATTTCTCATAAAAACCGGGCTGCCGTACCACTTTCAGCATGGCCAAACCTGCGGCCATAGCCAGCGGATTGCCAGAAAGCGTGCCTGCCTGATAAACCGGGCCGTCCGGGGCAACCATATCCATGATTTCTTTTTTACCACCATAAGCCCCAACCGGTAGCCCACCGCCGATGATCTTGCCAAGACAGGTCAGATCAGGCAGAATACCGAAGCGTTCCTGCGCCCCGCCCAAGGCCAACCGGAAACCAGTGATCACTTCGTCAAAAATGAGGACAATGCGCAGCTCGGCGGTCAAATCGCGCAGCCTACGCAGGAAAGCCATTTCTGGGACGATCACACCCATATTGCCTGCCACTGGCTCGATAATCACGCAAGCAATATCCAAGCTGGCATCACGGAGAGTTCTTTCAAGAATTTCAATATTGTTGTACGGAATGGACAGCGTGTTTTTAACAATGTCCTCTGGCACGCCGGGGCTGCCAGGAATGCCTAACGTAATCACCCCAGAACCCGCTTTAACCAAAAAAGAATCTGCATGGCCGTGATAGCAACCGTCAAACTTAATGATTACTTTACGACCAGTATAACCCCGCGCTAAACGAACTGCGCTCATCGTGGCCTCAGTACCAGAGCTAACAAAGCGCACCTTTTCAATGGAAGGCACAGACTCACAGACCAACTCGGCCAGCTCAACTTCCAATGCAGTAGGCGCGCCAAAGCTGGTGCCGTTCGGCAGAGCCTCCTGAATTGCTTTGACTACTTCAGGATGGCCATGACCGAGAATCATCGGCCCCCAAGAACCGACAAAATCAATAAATTCGTTGCCGTCCGCATCAGTAACTGTGCAGCCTTGAGCCTTGGTGACAAAGAGCGGGTCGCAGCCCACAGACTTGCAGGCTCGCACAGGAGAATTTACGCCACCGGGAATAACGTTGCAGGCTTGGCTAAAAAGAGATGCAGAATGCTGGGTCTTCATGGCTTTTTTCTGGTTCTGAGACTGGTGTTGATGATTCCGAGTTTGCCTTGAACTGTCAGCCGCTTCTGTGGTATGGTGCAAAAGTTGCCGTTTGGTTACGACAATCAAGTTGGCAGGCAAAACAAGGTGACTACTGGCCACAGACTATAGCATGTTGTTTTTTCTGCTGTCAAATAAAAGCAGGGAGCTGCGCCTGAACAGAAACTCCTTTGGAGTTTTTCAACCAAAAGGGTTACAAGTTAGCAAGTTGCAGTTTGAAAATCATGAAAGAAGAAGTCTTTTACTATTTAACTACAGAGGATATTCAGTTAGTTGCCACTGAAAATATTGATCGTGAGTTGACTCCAGATGAGATTGACATGATCAAAGATTCTATAGCGAAAAGAATCAACTGGTATGATGCCATTCTTAACGCGATTTTTGAACAGAATTTTTCTTGACCCATCTATTCTGACGTTATGAAAATCAAAACGATCAACAGGTTCGCCAATTCTTTCTGCAATGACAGTGGCGAAATCGCTTGGGAAGAAATCGTGCGTTTTAACTCTGCGGCGAGTTGAGCAGGAAACAAGATCAACCAACAATACTCAGGAGAAGACAATGAGTTCATCTGATTGCAAAGCTGTCCGTATCGCAAATACTTCTGATAAGAAAGTTCTCTCTAAGGGTCAAAAAAGATTCAATTCCTTAATCAAAAAACTTGAAGCAAAGAAAAAATTATTCCAACGCTGGAAAGAAGTATATCCTCTTTACCGACAACGTGTTCTCACGGAATATGATGAATTGTATGATCAATACAATCAGCAACGGGCAGAATTAGCATACTTATTAGATGCTGCTTATTCACAAAAAATGTTCACAAAAACTGATAAGCGAAAAATAGAACATCTTATCTGCTCGATTACCGAGGAGCTGATTTCTTGTGACATGGACGAGATGAAGGAGTTGTACAGTAAATACAGCGAAGTTGACCTTGACAGTCTTGATCAGAATGTAGATGAACAGGTTGGCATGGCAATGAAGTCAATGTTTGAAGCAATGACAGGAGTTAAAATTGATGATGATGTTGATGTCAGTTCACCAGAAAAATTGCAAGCTGCTTTGCATGAAAAAATAACCGAGCAGAAAGAACAGCAGCGTTTGGCTGAAGAAAAACGCCGCAAGCGTAAAAAGACAGCAAAACAATTAGAAAAAGAGGCACGATTGGCACAGGAAGAAAAAAATATTAGTAAATCCATTCAAGAGGTGTATCGAAAATTGGCGGCAGCACTGCATCCTGACCTTGAATCTGATAGCGAAGAAAAAGTAAGAAAAAATGAACTCATGCAGCAAGTTAACATTGCATATAAAGAAAAGGACTTATTGCGCCTGCTGGAACTACAATTGGAATTAGAGCATATTGATCAAGCTCACTTAAGCAGCATAGCAGAAGAAAAGGTGCAGTATTTTAACAAGATTTTGCAAAATCAACTCAAGGAGCTGGAAGAGGAAATCAATCTTATTGAGTATCAAGCAAAACAAAATTCTCATTGGCCATTCTATTACACCTTGGCACCGAATCAGCTCCTTAAAAAACTTGATGAAGATATTGAAGATGTTAAAGATGATATTGCACGAATCAAAGAAGATATCCAAGAGTTTCAATCCAATCAGGCTTTAAAAGCCTTTTTAAAAACATATAAAATTCCCAAGCCGCAGGATGAGCTTGTCGATTTGAATAGCATTTTTACAACAGGTGCTTTTTAACTGGCGGTATTCAAAAACAGCGGTCATTAGCCCTGATCTAAGCACCTTGATTGATCTACTCCCAGATATAGAGGACGGTATCGTTACAGGCAATCCGTATCAAGAAGACACAGAAAAAAATCACTAAGTATATGCAGATCATCAATAACCATTTTGGTTCCACATAACTTCCACTCAGCGGAGAAGGAGAATTTAATTATGGCTAGCGAGAAAGTCATCCAAGCAACAGACAGTGCCTTTGAGAGCATCATAAGCGGGGAGATTCCTTGTCTTGTTGATTTTTGGGCACCTTGGTGTGGCCCCTGTAAAGCAATTGGTCCAGTTATCGACCAGCTTGCTGATGAATTTGACGGCAAAGTCAAGATCGCCAAGATGAATGTTGACGACAACCCAGAAACACCTGGCAAATACAATATCCGAGCCATTCCCACCTTGATTCTGTTCAAGGATGGAAAAGTGCTGGGCCAGATCACCGGCGCAGTGGGCAAAGGTCAGCTTGTTGATCTGATCAACAAGGGTATCTGAATTTTCCAGCAGCGCAGTCTCCGGGGTGCATGACCTTTGTACTCCGGGGCATCTCTTTTCTTTTTTAGGAAAAAATAATGGACAAGCCAGATTATCAGTTGATTATTGTTGGCGGTGGCCCTGCCGGGCTGACTGCCGGACTGTATGCAGCCCGTGGACGGATTCAGACATTGCTTATTGAGAAAGGAGCAACTGGTGGCCAAGTCTTAGTTACTGACTGGGTGGATAACTACCCAGCCTTTGCCGAAGGTGTGGCTGGTTTTGAGTTAATGGACAAAATGACTGCCCATGCTGACCGTTTTGGCTTGGAGAAAAAATTTGCCGCAGTTGAATCTATGGATTTACGAGGCGATTTGAAACGTATTCGCTTGGATTCTGGAGAGGAGCTGACTTGCGAGGCAGTAATTATTTGTACTGGTGCCAGACCGCGTAAGATCGAAGCACCGGGCGAAAAAGAATTACAAGGCAAAGGGGTATCCTACTGTGCCACCTGCGATGCTCCTTTTTATCGAGATCAGGAAATCGCAGTGGTGGGCGGTGGCAATACTGCTATTCAAGAGGCACTTCACCTGACCAAATTTGCTAAAAAAGTGACGGTAATTCACCGCCGAGATAGCCTCCGAGCCACCGCGATTTTGCAGGAAAAGGCATTTGCCGAGCCAAAAATTGACTTTATTTGGAATGCCCAGATCAGCGAAATTGTCGGCCAAGACAGCGTTGAGGCAGTGCGTATCACATATAATGATGATTCAACAGCAACGCTGCCAGTAACAGGTGTTTTTATCCTCATTGGTGTCGTACCTAACAACGACATGTTGCCGCTCGACCAACTACAGACTGACGAGAGTGGCTTTTTGATCACAGATAGCGAGATGGTCTGCGCGGGGTTGTCTGGTGTCTATGCTGCTGGTGATATCCGTAGTAAATTGTTCCGTCAGATCATCAATGCTGCTGGTGAAGGGGCTACTGCCGAACTCTCCGCAGAACATTATCTTAGTAATTGCCCGACTGCTTGAACCGAGGAGACGAAAACTTATGCGGAACATGGCTTCTGACCGCCGCCAAATATTGCCTCGTGCGGCTTGCTATTTCTTGCTTGCGAGCACCTGTCTTTCTTTAAGCGGCTGTGGTACGATTAAAGAGATGTTTAGCTCTTTTTCTTTTGGGGCAAATCAAGAAGAGAACACGGAATCCTCAGAAACTTTGGCTACCAAGGCCATGAACGATTATACGGTCGGCAATTACTCAGATGCGCTCCGATCGTTCCAAGAAATCATTGAGCGTTATCCTTTCAGCCCAGAAGCTCTGTTGGCCGAGCTAAAGGCAGCAGACTGTCAGTATTATACTGGCAAGTATGACGAGGCCAAGGAGCTGTACAAAACTTTTCAGGAACAGCATCCCACCAATGAGGCAGTTCCCTATGTTATGTTTCAAATTGGGATGTGCGATTTTTCTCGTGCAGACCGAATTGACCGTGACCCCAGCGGAGCCAAAGATGCAGTGCAATCCTTTGACCGGCTCCTCCGTATCCATCCCGATTCTCCCTACACAAGGGAAGCCAAAGCAAGAAGACATGCGGCTCAGGAATTCTTGGTCAATCATGAGTATTTTGTTGCCGTGTTTTACGTTCGTAGCAACAAATACGATCAGGCCAAACATCGTCTGAAATACATCATTGCTATGTATCCTGATGCAAGTGTTCTACCCAAGGCCAAAGAGCTGCTCGCCAAGCTGGAAGCTGGGAAGCCACCTAAATGGGGTTTGGAAAAATGGCTTCCTAATCTGCACATGCCGGATTGGAAATGGTGGAAAGATAAAGGTGATACCGTCGAGGATACAGCCAAAGAAGCAGAAATGTCTCGTAATGAGCAATAGCGGCAATGAGCCTTCTTGATAGCGACGAACTCCTTAACCTGCTGCTCCGACAACGGCTGATTAGCGAGCAGCAGAAAAAATTTGTCCTCCGCAACAAGGAGCGGCAACGGCAGCAGCTCCGCAAATTCCAAAAGGAGCGGAACTTACCAGCAGGTCGGGGTTATCCTGACATGGTGGACATTATCACCTCGATGAAGCTGGAAATTCCGGGCGATCAAAAAAAAGTTCTCACCGAAGAAGTCGTGATGCGGACAGTTGCGCATCATCTTAACATTCCTTTCAAAAAGCTCGATCCACTTGATCTGGATATTCAGATCGTCACCAAAACCATTCCTCGCTCTTTTGCTATCAACCATCTGATTCTGCCTTTTGAAGTCCGCAACGGGGTGCTTCAGGTTGTTACCTATGACCCAGAAGACCGCTCGCCGCTGGATGACATTGAGCAGGTCAATCAGATCAAGGTTAACCCGTGGTTGAGCACTCGCTCTGATATTCGCAAAATTCTTTCTGAGTTTTTCGGTTTTCAGCAGTCAATTACTGCGGCAGAAAGTCAGTTTGGTAACACTGGCAACAGTTCAGCAGTAGATATTGGCAATCTGGAGCAGTATGTCAAGCTGTCAAATACCGAACTCAGTTCTACAGATCAGCATATCAAGGCGGCAGTTAACCACCTCTTCAAATATGCTATTGAGCAACGGGCGAGCGATATTCATATTGAGCCAAAGCGAGAAGCCTGCTTAGTTCGTTATCGGATTGATGGTATTCTTCATACGATTTATAAGCTGCCCAAGGTAGTACACTCAGCTATCAGTTCGCGGATCAAGGCATTGGCTCGCATGGATATTGCTGAGAAGCGACGGCCTCAAGATGGTCGCATTAAAATCAGCCAGCAGGACGGCAAGGAGGTGGAAATACGTGTTTCCACTATTCCGGTTGCCTTTGGTGAAAAGACGGTCATGCGTATTTTGGATACCAGTGTCATCTTTCAAGATGTTGATGACATGGGATTTTCCAAGCGCGACCGGGCCATCTATAATTCCTTCATGACTGCCCAGCATGGCATCGTCTTTGTCACAGGTCCGACTGGTAGCGGTAAATCAACCACCCTTTATTCCACCCTGAAAAAAATTTCCTCACCAGAAATCAACATTATCACCGTAGAAGATCCTGTGGAGATGGTGCATGAGGATTTTAACCAAATTGCAGTCCAACCGCTCATTGATGTCACCTTCTCCACCATCCTGCGCAATATCCTCCGGCAAGACCCGGACGTGATCATGATCGGCGAGATTCGCGATCTTGAAACTGCTACCCATGCAGTGCAGGCTGCTCTAACTGGACATCTGGTTTTCTCTACCCTTCATACCAACGACGCAGTTTCCACTGTTATCCGCCTGCAAGATCTTGGTTTAGAACCATTTTTGATTGCCTCAACCATGCTTGGAGCCTTAGCGCAGCGGCTGGTGCGGAAAATATGTCCGCACTGCATTGAAAGTTATGAAAAAGAGCTGGTCGAGCTACAACGGATGGGCTTTCCGGTTTCCGGGGAGGGAAAAATTGAACTCAAGCGGGGTAAGGGCTGCAAGGAATGCCGTAAAACTGGTTATGCAGGCCGAATAGGCATTTTTGAACTGTTCCCAATGTCAGATAAGCTAAAAAAGTTGATAACCGAAAAGGCCGCAGATGCCGAGCTGCGCCAAGTGGCTATCCGCGAGGGTATGACAACCTTGAAGGAAGATGCGTGGCAAAAAGTGAAAAATGGTCTGACTACTGTTGAGGAAGCTATCCGCGTCTGTGGTGATGCCTGAATAATTTTTTTCTTCCCTTCCCCATATTTTGCGATCTGCAAAACACAATTTTTTCTTTTTTTCAAAAGCAAGCCTGAACTTCTTGTATCTGTACAGGATACGGCTGTAAACTTAGCCATAAAGGTAATGACTATGCTGCAAATACTGAAAAGCGCAGTGCCGTTAACTCTGCTCTTCGTCCTGCTTGCTGCTCCAGTCATGGCAGCAGAATTTCTCCTTTTTTACAGTAATGATGTGCGAGGTGAAACAGAGCCTTGCGGCTGTAGTGCTAAACAGCGAGGGGGCATGTCACGTAAAGCAGCCCAGATCAAGCAGATAGCAGAAAAAGAAAAGCTCCCCTATCTGTTTCTGGACAGCGGCGGCCTACTTTTTAAACAGACCCGACTTCCCAGTGATGAGGAAGCACAGGCAAGGATTGCGGCGCAAGGGATCATTGAGGCAATGCAGGCTATGGATTGTCGAGCCACAGGAATTGAGGCCCATGACCTAGCAGGTGGTGTGGAGCTACTCCGGCAGTTTCAGGAAAAAGGACAGCTCAAATGGCTTTCTATGAACCTTGTTGAGAGTAAACGAAAAAAAGCAATTTTCACTCCATCAGCACTTACAGAGACAGCGGGAATCTCTGTAGCAATATTAGGTCTTACTGATGAGAAGATACCACTCTCAGCTCAAGAGAAAACGAGCTATACTCTGCTGCCGTGGGAGAAAACTTTGCCCAATGCCTTGGCACAGGTAAAGAAAAAAGCGGATATGATTATTCTCCTATCGAGCTATCCTTATGTAGTAAATAAAAAAATTGCCGAGGCGTATCCTGAGATCAATTTGATTCTGTCTTCTGGCCCAGCCGCAGCCACAGCTTATCCATTCATGGTCAAAGAGACTGTTTTTGCCCAGACAGGGCCACGGGGTAAAAATCTTGGGCTAATGCGGATAGTTTGGACTGAGGCTGGGCAATGGGATCAGAATGATTTCAGTGCCATTCGTATGCAACAAAGTCAGTTAGATCGGATCATTCTCCAGATGCACCGCCTTGAACAGCAAAATGAAAATCGGAAGCTGAACAAGGACGAGGACTGGCAGAAGCTGTTGGCGGAAAAGAAGACAGCAGAAACCAAGATTAACACCATGCTACGGAAGCAACAGCCTCAAGATAAAACTCTTTCTCGTTTTACTGCTCGCTTTATTCCATTGGAATCCTCGCTGCCTGAAGATCCAACTGTGCAAGAAATTATGAGCACAACGATGCAGCGAATCAATACCTTCAGCAAAGGGGAAAAAGCAAACAATACGTTTAGTACAGGACAGGAGAATACTTTACGCAATCTAGTAGGCTGGAAACGATGCAGTGCCTGCCATGCTGTTCAAGCAGCTTTTTGGCAGCAAACCGGTCATGCCCGGAGTATGGCCGCATTAGAGGCAAAACAGCAGCAGTTTAACCCAGACTGCGTGATTTGCCATGTCACATTGCCTGAACCAGAAGCCGTTGCGCAGATCAAGACAGATAAGCTGCTGCTTAACCTGCCAGAACAGTTTCGTAGTGTGGGATGCGAAAGCTGCCACGGCCCAACAGCAGCTCATGATGCTGATCCAACACAAGTCGCTGTACCACATGCCAAGCCAGGAGAACAAGTCTGCAAGACCTGTCATCAGCCAGAGCATGACAGTCATTTTGTTTTTGCAGAAAAAGAAAAGCGGATTCACTGCCTAGACTCGGTGGTTGAATTGCAGCCTGAGAAGCGATAGAATTTATTAGAATCCTCTTCTCCTCTGTAACAGGAAGGCTGCCTTAAACAAGGAACTTACCATGATGTATCATCAATTTTCATCGATGCTGGCCGTTTTATTGTTGGTCATCGCTGCTGTCACTGTGCTGATCATGCTGGAAATGAACAGCAAGATGGAGGTGGAAGAATCAGCAGGGAAAAACACCTTTCATAATATCCTTAGCTCGATTTTTCTTTTCCTTTTTGCTGGGTTACTGGCTTATCTTATTTTTAGTGCAGGAGGATTCCAAGAAAGTTTCTCTAATTCGCCGCAGCTTATTTATATCATTCTTGCCTTGCTCTTGGTACCGCTGCTGATTATCAGGGCGGTAATTGCCCGACGAAAGGCGCGGATTAGTACTCGACTCTTACTTTTAGGTTCTTCTATCTTTATCCTTTCCTTTGGACTGACCGGCATTGCCGCTAAGTATTATGCCCTGCATGGTGGAGACTTAAAATACGCTCTTCTTGCCGCCACAGATAGCAATATCGTTAGTGTGGAGACTGGCCAAGCAGTTATGAATCGAAAATGCAGTAAATGCCATAGTCTTGAGCGAGTCTACACGACCAATACCACGGATTGGTCTGCAACAGTGACAAAAATGGCTGGCTTTGACCCAAATATCAACGAATCTGATGTCAAGCTGATCACAGAATATCTAAACCAACTCCGCAATAGAGTTCCTCAGCGCACAGGTGTTGAACGGGGTCGCGATTTAGTTTCAGCCAAATGTGGTAAATGCCACAGCTTAGACAAAGTTTTCAGTGCTAATATGAATGCGGATAGATGGGCAGAGACTGTAGATGACATGATTAAAATTATTGGGTTACCTGATTTTATCTCTGCGCAGGAAAAAAAGGATATCATTGAATTTCTTGTAGACCGACGACGGGAACGGAGAGAGATGTGGAGTAAAACTACTTCAGTGGATGACTTGTCAGATGAACAAATGAATAGAATTCGTCGTTTATTAGCCCGTAAGTGCAGTGCAGGCTGTCATGCTTTAGATCGGGTTCTACGGAGTCGTTCTGAGAAAAATCGAGAGCAATGGATAGAAACCATCAACAGTATGATTGAAATTACCGGTGACCCTGATTTTCTCTCTGATCAGGAGAAAAAGGATATTATTGACTATTTAAGTCAGCCTGTTAATGAGGAAAAGACGACTAAAGCAGGTTCACAGTTACGTTCATCCAGTGCATCCCATCCTCTCATATCCCGTAAATGTGAAACCTGCCATAATTTAGATCGGGTGCATGAGGCTGTAAAGAGTAAAGAAGAATGGGCGGCAACAGTTAAAAATATGGCAGCCCATGCCAAACAAAATGGTGTAAACAATTTTCTTTCTGAGAAAGATCAAAAGGATATTGTCACTATAATTAGCAGCTGGGAAGTGCAAAAAAAACAATGACTACATAGGGATGGCGACAGGTGCCACGTGCAAAAACGTGCCATTTCATCTGTCTTACCCTGCCCGTTCTTGTAGTAACCGCATCACCTCTGCCAGATTAACACAGACAATGATCTCTTGCCGGAGTGCTGCTGCCCCGGCTAGGCCACTCAGAAAGCGGCAGAGATGATGCTTAATACGAAAGAGAAGTCGGGCGGCATCAAGATGCTGAATTGCTAACTCTATATAGCGCAGAATAACGGGCAGCCGCCCTGCTAAGGTATCAGGTAGTCCGCTTGGCTGGAAGATCCACGGATTGCCCAACGCAGCCCGGCCGATCATCACTGCATCACACCCAGTCTCTGCCATCATTGCCAGCCCATCTCCATAACTACAAATATCACCGTTACCAATCACCGGAATAGAGACTGCCTGCTTGACGGAGGCGATAATCTGTCGGTCAGCCTTGCCGCCAAACTGCTGGGAGCGAGTACGGGCATGAATGGTAAGCGCAGCCGCCCCAGCAGCCTCACACATCCGAGCAAAGTCTGGAGCAATGACTGATTTCTCATCCCAGCCGCTGCGGAACTTTACTGTGACGGGCTTATCTGCGGCGTTACGAACTACCGCCCGGATAACGGCCTCAGCCGTCCCTAGATTTTCCAGCTTCATCAGGGCAGAGCCTGCCCCTTTCTTGACCACCTTTGGCACGGGACAGCCCATGTTAATATCAATGATGTCCACTGCCATTGCCGCAACAGTGGCAGTAGCTCGGCCCATGCTCTCTGGCTCGGCTCCGAAAAGCTGCACTGCCCAAGGCCGCTCTTCTGGCAGACTTTTGAGCATGGAAATGGTCTGCGGCTGGCCATAGTTTAGGCCGTGGCAGCTAATCATCTCTGAGACAGCCAGTCCAGCTCCTGCCTCGCGGCAAACCAAGCGGAAGGGCAGGTCGGTATATCCTGCTAATGGTGCGAGAATAAAGGGCGTACTGAGCTGTACAGGGCCTATTTTAGGCATGATGTCTGGTCAATACATTATAAAGCGTGTCGCGCTCTACTGGTTCTCGACCTGCTTCCCGAATCAGACGAATCAAGGTCTTATGACCCAAGGCTTGCCCGCTCTCGCCGCCTGCCATCTGAGTGATAACCTCTTCCTTAACTGTGCCGTCCATATCATCCGCCCCAAATGATAGGGCTACTTGGGCCAACTTCGGGCCGATCATCACCCAATACGCCTTGATATGCGGGAAGTTATCAAGCATCAGGCGGGCCACAGCAATATTTTTTAGGTCTTTTACTCCCGTGGTACGGGACAGGTCAGAAAGCTCTGTGTTCTTGGGATGAAAGGCCAGCGGAATAAAGGTGAGGAAGCCGCCTGTCTCGTCTTGGGCCTGCCGCAGGGCATCTAGGTGCTCCAACCGCTCGTCAATGGTCTCAATATGACCATAAAGCATAGTGGCATTGGTCTTTAGTCCCTGCTGATGTGCAGTCTTCGCCACCCGTAACCACCCTGCACCATCCAGCTTTTTCGGACAAGTCAGCTCACGGATACGGGGACTGAAGACCTCAGCTCCGCCACCAGGCAAAGAGCCTAGCCCAGCCTCTTGCAACTCCGCCAAGGTTTCGCTCACTGATTGACCTGCCAAGTCAGCCAGATGTTGAATCTCTACGCAGGTGAACGCCTGAATATGCACTTCTGGCCGCACTTCTTTGATACTGCGCAGGGCATCAAGGTAGTAGGAATAGGGCAAATCAGGATGAATGCCGCCAACCATGTGTACCTCTGTAATTGGCTCATCTAACCGCTGCCGCACCTTGTCCTTAATCTCTGCAATCGTCATCTCGTAGGCTAACTCATGCCCTTTCTCCTTGCCAAAGGCGCAGAACTTGCAGAGATTGGTACAGATATTTGAGTAATTGATATGCTGATTGTATATAAAAAACGCTTGATTACCGTTTTTACGCTCGCGGACTAAATTGGCCAGCCAACCAACCGCTAATAGATCTGGGCATTCATAAAGTCGCTTACCATCCTCAAGAGAAAGTCGTTCCTCATTCCTGATTTTGGTAAAAATGCCTGCAAGACCAGCCTGTTTGATGAAAGATTCCATGTGGTGCTGTTTGTTTTTTTGAAAAAAGCTATGAAGTTATAGCTTCAATTGATCAAAGTGAAGATTCCTCTGCTTCTCAAGGACATGCTGCATGAAATCCGAGACAGTCAGCAGCCAGTCTTGCTGTCCCGGCAGATACGCTTGATGCAATTTTTTAGGCAGGACAAGCTGAACACCCATTGTCCGCATTTGATCAGTCTGTTTCCTGCTGATAGGAGCTTCCAGCGTCAGCAGATGCTTTTTGTCTATGCGATCCGCTTCTGAGAGAATTTGCCGCCATCTGTCCTTACAGGACGCTTTCAAGCCAAGGATGGTGAGATTTGCCTGGCTGAACGACAGATCGAGATATTCCTTCTTGCCTGGGAAAATAAAATCTGGCCTCATACCATTTTCGAGAACAAAATTCTTTGCGTAGCGCACTCCACGTTCTTGAAAAAGAAATTCAATATGATGTTCAATGGCGAACTTAATCCATCTTGTTCTTCTATTGATCATAGATAATGAAAATGAAAAAAAATCATCAATATCACCTGCGAATCCTTGCCGCATCCGTTCGTTTGCCAAATGCTTTTCAAGGGTTCTAAATAAAATTTCTTCCCGCTTCAGCCACGCCATAAGCAGCGTGTCGTCATCCGTTTCCTCCTGCGGTATGACATCTGGGAGAGTGTTCCGGGCGTATTGGGAAAATATTTTTGCACTGGGAAACTTGCCTTCAAAAAGTCGCAGCATGTCCTCCAAAAATGACTCTTCCCGTTCTTCTATAACGATACCTATGCTCTCAAGAATGAATCGTGAGGTAAAACTGATTTTGTCATGTTCTGTTTCCAGCTCTTCACGAATGGAAAATTCTGAAAAGGTCAAGCCGGAGAAACCAAAAAGCCAGAGAATCTGTTGTGCAGCTGAAGATTCTTCGTCAGCCGCAATAGTGAGTATCGTGCCGTCTGAGCGTTTTGCGATGATAAGGACATTTCCTGCATTCCATACCTGAGAAGCACGGGTGACTTGAATGAGCATTCGATATTCCTGGCGCATGACATTGCGCTCCTCATGCTCCTTCTGCCGAGCATCATACCAAGTCAGCGTTCCATCTTCCGCAATTAGCTCATCGTTATCTGAAAGATAAATGAATCTCGCCGGATAAACAGTCTTCCCTGCCGGTTCACCAAAAATAATTTTCAGGTCGTTTACGCTGTTGAACTCGTGCTGATGAGAAACAAGCCTATCTGTCTCTGCCGCCTTGAGACACTTAGCTGCTACCCTGTCAAAATATTGAGAAAGATATCCTTTTTTCATTATCTGTTAGCAGACCTTAGCTGCGTTCAACGTGTTTATTATAGTTGCAAATAGGCATCCCAGCCTCGCGCTGTGCTTTATCGAAAATATAAGCACGATGATAGGCAAGAAACGCAGGATCAGGTGGAAACTTGCATGGCATTACCAGAGTTTTCCCCTCGTATGCAAGAATAGAGGCTGCGATATAGCTGTCGTTGGCTGGAAGATGATTCGACACCCGGAGTGTCATATCCTCATTGACAGTAATGATGCCGAGATCAAAGGCTTTATCGTGAAGCACCGACAGAAGGAGACCGTTACGAGGATTCAGACGATTTTTTCTGTCGTAACGCCACGGAACAATGTGGCTTGCGACTAAAAGCCGCTGATCGGACAAACCGGTTATACAGCATTTTTGTTCATACGCGCTCAATAGCGCACTGCGGAAAAACGACTGCCCAATTCGTGCTGATGATTGCACAATTTTTTCATGGCCGGTGTAATCATAATCAGCGTTGTTTGGCCAAGCAGTCTGATCCAACGGTGCAGCAAAACTTTTCAGTGCAGCTTCAGCATTGAGGACGAAATTCTCCCAATCTTCTCGCATTTCCTGCCACATGTCACGGTCAGCCTGCGAAACCCCGGAAAGCCCTTTCCGGCCTGTAGCGATGATGGCATTGTCAAGACTGGCTATATTGCATAATTTCATCGCCAGAGCAGATGGAGTTCTGCCTATCAGCTTGGCGTGTTTTATAATCTCTGGATTTTTCGAGTGCAGCTTGCCAAATGGGAGCTGACAATAAAGACTGAATGCGACAAACAGTTCAGCTCTTTCCCATCGCTGTTTGCCGCTCATCTTTTTCCTTTTTCCATGTTAAGTGGCCTGCCGCAGGCTGAAAAGGACTTAGGAGTTACGCAGTTGGTAAAAATCAGTTAACATAGCAGGATGAATAAATCCAAAGTAAGTGAGTACGATTATATTGATTTTTTAATCGGCACTCAGCGAGTTTATAGCAGTGCCGAAGCGGAGCGGGTCAGTCCTGAGCAAGAGAACGGGCCTGCGCATGATGCCTCTACGCGCCAGCTCCACCGGCTTTTCCCGACAACTGAACGTCTATGGTCAGAAGCTCAAACGCATGTTGATCTGAATAAAGGATGTTTAATCATCGACGACAGCACTTTAGATAAATTTTACAGCCGCAAGATCGAGCTGGTGACTCGGCATTGGTCAGGAAAGCATAAACGGGTTGTGTCAGGCATTAATCTTGTCACGATGTTGTGGACTTACGGCGAACGACATATTCCTGTAGACTGCCGCATCTATAATAAAATAAAAGATGGCCTGACCAAGAATGATCACTTCCGCTCCATGCTGCAAGTAGCTCGCCAGCGGGGATTTCAGCCTGAGTTTGTCCTTTTTGACAGTTGGTACGCCAGCTTGGAGAATCTCAAGCTTATTCGTTCGGCTGGCTGGCAGTGGCTGACCCGCTTGGAACACAATCGCCATGTTGATCCAAACAGAACGGGAAATATCTTGCTTAATCAGGTCGATATCCCTCCGTCGGGCCGTTCTGTTCATCTCAAAGGCTACGGCATGATCAAGGTATTCAAGATCGTCAGAACGGATGCTGACATTGAATACTGGGCCAGCAGTGACCTCAATATGAGCGATCTCATGCGGCTCAAATATGCTGAATTATCTTGGATGCTTGAAACGTACCATCGCGGAGTTAAACAATTTTGCGGCATTGAACGCTGTCAGGCGCGGTCAGAAAAAGCGCAACGCAATTACATCGAACTGGCAATACGGGCTTTTCTCCGCATTGAATATCATTGTTTTGTCAAAGGAATTTCTTGGTTCGAGGCAAAGACTGCCATCATCCGTGACGCTGTTCGGGCGTATTTGACGAAACCGATTTATACGCTTGACCCAATCACTCTTTATGCAACTGCGTAACTCCTATTAAATTTCATCTGCCGCAAATACGAGTTGATCCGCCAGACTGATTCGGGGGCAGCGGCTGAAATTTTTTCGTTACGGCGCAGAGTTGCCGCCAGACTTTGCGGTCAGGCCGACAAGGCGCAGCCCTTCCAGCAGCCGCGCATGAATGTTGTCAAAGCCGCCGTTGGAAAGAATGGCGATCACATCGCCGGGCCGGGCCTGCTGGAGCAGAAAAGCAAGAATGGCATCGGTGTCCGGGAAATATTCCGCCGGAATGCCCTGCCCGTTCAAGGCCGCCGCAAGCTGTTGCGAGGAAAAGCTGTCACCCGGTGCGGCGTGGTCAAGCGGCATAATCTCGCGCACAATCACTATATCCGCGCCCGCAAAGGCGGTCTCGTAGTCCCGCTGAAAAACCGCCCGGCGGCTGGTGTTAGTGCGCGGTTCAAAAACGATCAACAAACGGCGTTCTGGCCAAGCTAACCGCAATGCGCTGATGGTCTCGCGCACTGCCGTGGGATGATGGGCGAAATCATCAATTACTGTGATTCCGTTGACTTCGCCGCGCACCTGCTGCCGTCGCTTCACTCCCTCAAAGGAAGCCAGTCCGCGCCGGATTTCCTCGCGGCTGAGGCCAAGATGCTCCAGCAGGGAAATCACGGCCAAGGCGTTGAGCGCGTTATGTCTTCCCGGCATGGGCAGGCTGAATTCACCGAATAGTCTGCCGTCCTTGTGCGCTGCAAAGGTTGAGCTGAGACCTTTAGCTGTAAAATTTTCCAGCCGCCAGCGGCAGTTTACGCCTGTGCCGTAACCGATCACCTTGCCAGGGCAAAGAGCAGCAATTTCTGCAACAAGCGGAGCATCCATGCAGGCAACTAAAGCTCCTTCTGTTGGAATGAGCTGGACAAATTGGCGGAAGGAAGCCTTGATCTGCTCCAGATCGGTAAAGATATCGGCGTGATCGAACTCAACTGAGGTGATAATCGCGCAGAAAGGCCGGTAGTGCAGAAATTTTGAAACCTTATTGAAAAAGGCGGTGTCGTACTCGTCGCCTTCGATGACAAAGAACTTGTCCTTACCAATGCGGTAGTTGCTGCCAAATGCTTCGACAATTCCACCGATGAAAAAGCCCGGCGCGCGGTCGGCGCGGTGCAGAGCCGTAGCAAGCAGCGAGGAAGTCGTAGTTTTGCCATGCGTTCCCGCCACCACCAGCGGTTTGATCGCGCTGTGGAGAAAAAAATGTCCCAGAGCTTGGGGCATGGATAGATAAGGAATGCGCAATTCAGCCAACCGCTCTGCTTCTGGATAAATCGCCCGGATAACATTACCGACAATGACCAAATCTGGGCGCGGCTCTAAGTTTTCTGCTCGGTAGCCCTGCATCACCGCAATTCCGGCTTGAGCTAGGAAATCCGACATCGGCGGATAGACATTCTGATCCGAGCCGCTGACCACATAGCCGCTGTCCTTGAGCATTCCTGCTAAGGCGGCCATTGCCGTGCCACAAATACCCATCAGATGAATATGCCGAATTTGTTCTGGCGCACAATTGAGCTGCGGATCAAGTCGGGCTGTCACTGTTCAACTCCTGTGCAGATTGCTTCACTGTTTTGAAAACCTTATCATAGTTTTCCTCAAAGTTACCTGGAGTTACTCTGCCAATTTCAATGAATTTGACCATAATTTCCTTGGTCACTTTCAAAATCGCTTCGTCGGTCACAGGTCGGGAAAAGGGCTGTCCTTTTTGCTGTTCAGACATGGTGTTGTGAAAAAGAATGGATGCAAAGAACCCCTGCCACCTTGAAGAAGGCCAATTCTAGCTTGGTGGCAAGGGCTATCTCACACAGGAAAAACCTCATCGGCACTCCCCGGGAGCATTTTTTTGTGGATTTTATACCTCATGCTTGTTTGCGGCGCAAGAGAGGAGGAGATTTGAGCAGCCTACATAAGCAAATTGCTTTTTGCTTTACTTGTTTGTGAAACAAATTAAGTAATTACAAGGCATTAGAGCTAACCGCTTAACTCCTTTCAGTCATACTCCATCCTATTCGCTCGCCGGGCTGCTGCTGGCTCTAATGCTTCACGTTCCAGCCAGATGCCAGTACGCAACCAGCCAATCAACCTTCTGCCATCATTGACAATTACTAGCAGGCTAGGAATTAATACTAAGGTCAGAATAGTGGAGCCGATAACCCCACCTGCGAGCGACAAAGCCATTGGAATAAGAAACTGGGCTTGCATATCTTTTTCCATAATCAGTGGGGCTAGGCCACCAACGGTCGAGACCGAAGTCAAGAGAATAGCTCGAAAACGGCGCGCGCCTCCTTTGACAATGGCATTGTGAAAGGACATGCCTTCAGCCAGATTTTCATTGATCCGCTCAATCAAGACAATCGCGTCATTGACCACCACCCCGCTCAGGGCGACAATGCCGAACATGGACATCATGGACAAGTCATAGCCCATGAACAGATGGCTGAGAATCGCGCCGATAATGCCGAAAGGAATACTGACCAGAATGACCAGCGGCTGGACATAAGAACGGAAAATGGTCGCCACAATCACAAAAATACCCAGCACGGTCAACGGGAAACTGATCTCAATCGAGGAAAAGGATTCCCGCATGTCTTTTTTCTCACCCTGCATGGAGATATGCAGGCCCGGATATGCCGCCTGAAGCTGCTGAAAGAAGCCGTTTTTTGCGGACAGGGCGGCAAAAACTTCTTGGGCATTGGCCCGCTTGGGATCAACATCCGCTGTCACGGCCACCCGGCGCAGGCCGTTGGTGCGGGTGATGGTCGAAAAGCCAGGGCCAAAGTCTATGTTTGCAACGGAAAGCAGGGGAATCTCCTGCCCGGCGGCGGTGCGAATCCGCATCTCTTGAAAATCAGTCACGCTAGCGCGCTCCGCTTGGGTGTAGCGCACCTTGACTCGGATATCATCCTGACCCCGCTGAATCCGTAACGCCTCACTCCCATAAAATCCTGCATTGACCTGCCGGGCCAAATTTTCGACCGTCAGACCCAAAGCTCTGGCTTCTGGCTTCAGAGAGAGGCGGAACTCGTTTTTGCCGGGTGAAAAGTCAGAACGAATTTGCATCATGCCGCTGAAGGTGTGCAGCTTCTCTTGCAGTTTATCTGAAGCGGCTAACAGATCGTTCATATTGTTGCCTTGAATCCAGACTTCAAATTCAGAGCCACCAGGTCCGTGCGCCTCACCGCTAAAGGTGAGCGATCTCGCTCCCGCAATAGAGCCAACTTCTTGTTCCCAAGCAATCAGCAGATCGTTAGAATGGATGCCGCGTTCCTCGGCAGGCAGTAGAATGAACTGAACCGAGCCAAGATGCGGCCCGTTGCCGCCCTGCGAGCCGCCCAGACTCTGGCCCACTAATTTGAGCCGTTGTTCAATAATCGATTTACCACTGGCAGTTTTATTTCGTTCAGCTACGTTGAGAAATGCCTGCTCTAGTCGATCTACAGCCTTTTGGGTTACTGTTGCCGGAGTGCCTTCTGGAAATTCCACGGTCGAGGTGATGAGAAAGCTGTCCATCTTGGGAAAGACCTGAAACTTGACCAAGCCGGCTTGGATCAGCCCCACCGCCAAAATCAGAGAGCTGATGGCAAGGGCGAGGAAAATATAGCGCCAGCGCAGGGCCACAGCTACAAAAGGCACATAAAGTCTGCTGATAAACCACTCCAGCCCGGCTTGGGTGCCGCGCTGGAGCCAGCTCAGGGGGAAGCGGCTTGGTTTACTTTTGCTTAGATCGGGTAGATGACTGAGATGGGCAGGCAGAAGGAAAAGTGACTCCAAGAGCGAGATCAAAAGACTGGAATTGACCACCACTGGGAGGATAGCGATAAACTTGCCCATGATGCCGCCAATGAAAGAAAGTGGTATAAAAGCGACAATCGTAGTGGTTACAGCGGCAATGACCGGCATGGCCACCTCAGCAACTCCGTCCACTGCCGCTTTCAGAGGCGGCTGGCCCGTGCTGCGGTGAACATAAATGGCCTCACCCACCACAATCGCGTCATCCACGATAATGCCCAGCACCATAATGAAGCCAAAGAGCGAAACCATGTTCAAGGTCTCGCCCATGCACCAGAGAATGAACATGGCCCCGGACAGGGAAATGGGGATGCCCATACCAGCCCAAAACGAGAGGCGCAGGTCAAGGAAGAGCCAGAGCAGAAAAAAGACCAATGCCAAACCCATACAGCCGTTTCTGGTCAGCAGGCTGATGCGGGAGCGCAGGGCTGAAGTGCCGTCATAAAATTCCTGCAAATGCACGCCCGGCGGGAGCTGGGGCTGCTTCTCAGCCATGTATTGTTTCACCGTGTCAGCAATCTGAATCGAGTCCTCTTCAGTGGTTTTAAAAACCATGATAAAGGCTGCTGGTTCGCCGTTCACCTCGGAGCTGATCGGATCCTCAGTGAATCCGTCTCGGATTGTCGCCAGATCGCCCAAGGTGATCAGCTTGCCAGAGGAATCCGCCAAAACAACAATCTCAGCCAGCTCCTTGCCTGTGTATTTGCGGCCCACAGTCCGCACCCGGATTTCTTCTCCTTTGGTGCGAAGGGTGCCGCCGTGCAGATTAAGGCTGGAACTGCGCACCGCTTCCGAGACCTGCGCCAAGCTGATGCCGTAGCGGCGGAGCTGTTCCTCGGAAACTTCAATCGAGATTTCATAATCACGGGTGCCGAACAGCTCCACCTGCGAGATGCCGTCCAAACCCCTGATTTCGTCTTTGAGCTGCTCGGCCAAAACTTTGAGCTGCTTTTCTGATATTTTGCCAGACAAAGAGAGCATGGTCACAGAGCGGCGCATAGTTACTTCGGTAACTACCGGTTTTTCCGCATCCACTGGAAAAGTCGAAATAGCATCAATCTTGGCTTTAACATCATCCAGTACTTCGCTAGGATCGCTACCTTCTAGGACATCAACCACTGCGCTACCAACATTTTCAGCGGCAGTGGTGGTGTACTCCTTAACTCCCTCAATGCCCTCTAATGCCTCCTCTATTTTGAAAACAATTCCTTCTTCCACCTCTTCTGGATCTGCGCCAGGATAGACAACTTGGATAGAAATCTTGTCTATCGAAAATTCAGGAAAGGTTTCTCGGAGCATGTAACTGAGAGACAGTGCTCCGCCGACCATAATCATGGTCATGAGAATATTGGCAAAAACGGTGTTCGCAGCAAAGGCGGCAAGGAGTTTTTTCATTATTCCAAGTCAGGCAGGAAAAATAAGATGTTCTGTATCAGCATGAATCGTCCGGTGAATAAAATCAAATCATTACAAAATATTCTTGACATAGTTGGAAGAAGAAATATATTATTATTGCATTATTTCCGCTCTGTTCAGACACAAGGAGGCTCGCTATGAAAAAACGCATCACCTACGCACTGCTTTTTGCCGCAACCGTATTTGTTCTCTGCACCGCCCAGCGCTGCAACGATCCCTTTTACCACGTCAAGGAATCAGCCCCGGCCAGCGTCAGCCAAGCCTTGTAAAAAATCAGAAATGACCGCTGTCCTTTGTCTGGCAGCGGTCTTGCCGCAGTAATCCTCATGCAGCAAATCAAGATTTTTCACTGCGCAGACGATTCGCTACTGTCGTCCACTGCTGCAATCTGCACCAATGAGTTTTCCGGTGGATTTTCCAGCCGGGTGACAATCACCTGCTCGCCTTCCTGCAAGCCGCTAACCACAATGGCCTTGCCGTCCTGAATTCTGGCTACGTCAACCGGACGGGTTTGAAGCCGATTCTCTTCAGCCACATAGACAGTGTTCTCAAAACTCACTGCTTGTCGAGGCAGCACAAAGGCTCGTTCAATGGCATGACCCTGAATATCAACCTTGCAGAACATACCTTGGGTCAAAGGTAGAGCTGTATTGTGTTCTGGTTGGATACGAACCGCGAGGACTAGGCTTCTGAGCTTAGAATCAAAACGGATGGCTCGGTCTACGCTGCCTTTAGCCTGTACGGCTGTATTCTCTGTCCATGTCACAGTACAGATCGTCTTTTCTGGTTTGCCAAACCAAGAACCTTCTTGCTGACTTGGTTGAAAGCGGAGCCATTTGAGAGCCTCTCGACTGTCTAAAGGTACTTGGATTTCAAGATCATTATCATTTGTCAGGGTGACTAAATTTTTACCAGGACTCACGTACTCATCCTGTTCTGCAAAGAGTTCGGTGATCCGTCCAGTAAAGGGAGCGCGAATCAGGCAGCGAGAGAGATATAACTTTGCCTGCCGGAGAGCTTGCTCCATCTGGACAATCTGGGTTTGAATAGAATTAACAGTTCGTTCGGCCTGTTCTACGCTGGACTGAGTACCAATATTCTTTTTATATAAACCGCCAAGCCGATCATGTTCTTTGCGTGCTAGTTCAAGATCGCGAGACAAACTGTTTAAGCGCGCCTGAGCACTGTCTAACTCTAAGCGATAGTCTTGATCATTGATAACGTAGAGGACTTCACCTTTCTGAATGACCGCACCAACATGCAAATCTTTATATGCTGTTGTTATTCGGCCAGAAACTTCGGCAGGTAACGTAATTACCGAGCGGGAGACAATTTCGCCATAACCTGAGACCAGTACGGGCACGGTTTCAGGCTGAACTCGTTGCACTTGCACGGCCAAGGCACTTTCTTTCTGCTGCACCTGTACAGGTGGTTTTTTCATTGCCTTAAGCCATTTCATACCGGCAACGCCCCCAGCAAGGATCAGCAGGCAGAGTACAATGCGTACTAAGAGCACTGAGACAGAGGTCTTTTTCATGGATTCTGTTTAGGAATTTTTTAGGTTCAGAAACTCTGAATTAGGCAAGATGACTATTCACCCCTTTCTCGCACCAGACTAACTTGTTTTCAATGGTTTTCTTGAGTAACTGATTGTTCTCCTCAAGATGGCTGCGGTCATTGTGGGGATGGTAGAGATGGTAGGCCAAGGCGTTGAATTTGATATTTCGCCGTACCAGACCGTAGTTTAACAGGCGGGCAGTGAATTCTGAATCTTCCCGACCCCAGCCAATAAAGTCTTCATTAAAACCATTTACCGCCAGAGCATCATTACGCCAAAAAGCAAAGTTACAAGTCCGCACCCCACTCATACTTCGTTCTCGATAGGAAAAAAGGCGACAGAGGAAATCAGAACGCAGGCAGTTTTTTCGATTTTCTACGCCCCGGCGGCAGAAGGGTTCGTGTAGATTTTTTTTCCCTGTTAAAATTTGTGCACTCAACAGTTCGCCAAGGAGTACCCGTGTTCCTTGAACAAAGTATCCAGATCGGGCAAAGCGAGCATGATCAAAAATAAAATGTCGCTCAAGAATAATATCACCGTCAATCAAGACAATATAGTCACCGCTAGTCTTAGCAAGAGCCTTATTGCGGCTGGTAGCGAGACGAAAGCCCTGATCTTCCTGCCAAGAGTGGATTACTGGCACTGGAGCTGTGGCTGCGATTCGGCGAATAACTGCGGCAGTGTCTGAACCAGAGCCATCGTCAGCAATAACTATCTCCTTTGGAAGCTGGGTCTGTTGGAGCGCACTGTTCAGGGCCAGTCCTAGGGCCTCTTTCCAGTTATAGGTAGTTATGATTAAACTGATTGTCATAACTCAAGATTCCAACAGTGAGGTGGCAGCCGCAGCAACCATCTGCACAGAAATCTCCTTCATACAGGAAAGATGACTACAGTGCCGTTTTCGGCATTCTAAACAATCTAAGCCTGCTGCTCTAACAATGCGGTGCGCTACCTGCCAAGGCCCAACTCGCTCTGGATGAGTAGGGCCAAATAAAGCTACAACTGGCACTCCAGCTAAGGCAGCGATGTGCATTGGCCCTGAATCTAAACCAACATACAGAGCAGACTGGCTTATTAAGGCGGCAGATTGAGCTAAGTTCAAGGCACCTGCGGCAATCACCGCGCGCGTACTCATGAGGCTGGCAATCGTTTTGATATACGCCATATCTTGCTCACTACCACCAAAAATCAATACGCTACCATTTTTGGCAAACGTGTCAGCCAATAAAGCCCAGTTCTCAATTGGCCAAAATTTTGTTTGCCAGCGGGCAGCCGGATTAGCATAGATAATTTTATTATTTGTTACGCCTTGTTCATGCAGAAAAACTTGCACAACCTTTCGGTCTTCTTCAAGGCGAGAAAGATAAAAATCTTCATCTGTTGGGACAATACCTACATGCTGACAGAAGAGCAGATTTTTTGCTTGTGCATGGTGTACAGCATCAGGCACGGTAACAAGCTGATCTTGGAACAATGTATTTAGCTCTTTAGCATCACGAAAACCAATCCGCACCCCCCCATTATTACAGGAGCCGAGTAGCCCGCTACGAAAAGAGGCATGAAGATCAAGAACAAGATGATATGGAGCCTGCTGCAATTGATGATGTAGTTTTTTTAAAGTCTGCAAAGTCGCTTGAAAGGCTGCCAACCAAGCAAAACGACCAGCTTGAGGCTCGCTCGTTGAAGGAATATAGATTGGATAGATACAATCTATGCTTTTATCTGCCTCCAGCAAAGGGGCAAAAGCCTGCTGCACAATCCAGCCAATGAAGCAGTTTGGAAAACTCCGTTTTAGGGCGTGAACCACTGGCAAGGTATGAACTATATCACCAAGCGAACTCGGCTTGATAATTAAAATTCGGCTGCGCTCTAACTGCATCGGTGTTCAGTTAAGCAGAGTAGTCTGTCCACTGCCTTAGCAACAGTCCAAGTCTCTGTTACTACTGTTCTTTTGTCCTGCTGTTCTGTTTTCCAGTCATCCAATAGGGCTTCAATTGCGGCTGCTGTTGCTTGGACATCATCCGCAGGTACAACGCAATGGCCGTTTTTAGTCAGCATGGTTTCTAATTCTTGATTGTGATGCAGTAAGCCAAGGATTAGACGGCCTGTGAGTAGGTACTCGTAAACTTTGGAAGGAATGGTTTCGCAGGAAAAATAGATGGTATTCTGAATCAGTAGAAGACAGTCAGCCTGTTGCATAGCAGTAAGAGCCTCTTGCCGTTTTATCGAACCATGGAGCAGTACCAGATCATGGAGACGCAGGCGTTTCATTTCCCGTTCGGAAAGGCTATCAAAAGAACCATAAACCTCAACTCGAACCAGCCTACGTAGTTCTGGTCTACGGCTAACCACCTGCTCTAACGCCTGAAAAAAGACTGCTAAGTTACGTGTTCCAGCCAAGGAACCACAATGAGCAAAGCGACAGCGGTCGCTTTTAACATATTGCACTTGGCTAAACCAAGACGGCTCTGCCCCAGGATAAATGGTAACAGCCCGACAGCTTCCAGTTCGTTGCTGACAGTGTTCCTTTGCCGCTTGGACAAGAAAGACAAATAGGTCTGCTTGTTTACATATCAATTGCTCTAAATTTTTATAGAGCAGGAGAACAAGACGGCTCCGCCGCCAGTCTTGATCATGAACTAACGGATCTTGGGTTTCGGCAATCCAGCCAATCCCAGTCCAATTTTTGATCAGTAAGGCGGCAATATGGGCAGAGGCAGAGCCACCAGTCGAATACAGCATTTCCGGCTGAAGGCGACGGCAGAGAAGCAAGCCACGCAAGGAGGCTAGCAAACCCCACGACCACTCGCTTTCCAAGTTGACAATGATTTTTTCTAACAGATAGAAAGGGAGAACTGGCAAGAGAAGCAGGGTCTCAACTATCTTGAACTGCCAACGTTTCTGGAGATGACGGCGGAGAAAATGGCGCAACTCAAAGCGGATACCAGAGGGGGCAATACTCAGGCTACGGTAATGCCGCCAGAACGTAGATTTTTGTCCTACTGGCCCAGTCAGCAAAATAGGTTCGATACCTTGTTTTTGCAGATGAGGCAGACGATCATCGATATGCTGTGAGCAGGCTGAACCGGGAATATTAGCTCGATAGGAAAGAATCAACCAGCAACGACCTTTGGGTTGCGGCTCTGGTTGTTTTTTATACAGCACTGCCGCCATCAGGACGAAAAAAAAACCGGTTTGATATACCTTGAGATAGGATTCTGCTAGCATGATGACTAAAAAAAACACAGGGAAGGCAAAACGCACTCTCTGTAGAATGCTGTCCTCATCTGTTCGAGCTTGCAAGATCATAGCTACGAAGATAAGGAGTAGAGTAAGCAAACCAGGCAGTCCTAGCATCACCGCACTCAACAGATACTGATTATGCGGATTATCAGTAGGGATGGATTTCGGACTTTTCTGTTGATTAATCACCGCATAGGCAGATTTGAAATCACCAGTGCCAACTCCCAAGCAAAAATTCTGCTGGAAAAGAAGTAAAGAATTTTCACAGAATTGAAGTCGTAGCCCAACCGAAGTGTTTGGATTTTCCTTGAAACTATCGACTTCTTGCAAAGCTAAATCAACCCGTTGCTGAAAAACAGGGCTGGCCAAATAGCTGACCGAACCGCCTACAGGTAGTAAGAGGCAGATAGCTAAGATGGCTCGGAAGCGATTCTTTGTAAAAATTTGCAAGAGCAGCAAGCTGATGAGTACAAAAAAGACCGCCTGCCCTGTACGCCCCTCAGTAATAAACATATTGAAGCTCATCAGCCCGGCTAGTATAAGGAGTGTGGCACGTACTTTCTTTTCGTATCCACCCCATAAGACTTTGTGCAAAATCAAATAGATTGCAAAGGCTAGTAACGGATTGTAGACGACGTGGAAGGTTTTCGGGGTCAGATGTGTTGGACTGACATCAGCGTATTGCAGCAAGCCAAACCATGCTAGATAGGTGAGTAACATAGCTGCTGTCATTCCAGCAAGAAAGCTGCTCAGATAGAACCACCGCTGCTCAAAGCGAACACTCGTGAGGAAGACTGGCAATAGCGCAATTTTCCAATGATCGCGCAGGACAATAAAGCCTTCTACTGGATATGATGTCCAAAGTAGCCCCAGACAGAGCAAAGCAAGATAGGCCAGAACAGTTACTGCAACTGGCGTAAAGAGAGTTTCTGCAAATTTTTCCCAAAAATTGCCTTCAAGCAGCCAGAAAAGCAGTATCAAGATAGCCACAGCAGACACGGCTGAAGTTGAAAGTGGCAGAACAAAGGCTAGCACTGCAAGAAGCCAGCTATTAACCAAGCCTGCCTTGGCGCGAATTTTCTGCCAGATGAGTCTCATTGTTCGATATGCTGCATTGTATACAGTCCCTTATAGATGCCGCCTAAATTGAGGAGTTGCTCATGGCTACCTTCTTCCATTAGTCGCCCCTCTTGCATGACCACAATTCGATCTGCATTTTTAATCGTTGACAAACGATGCGCAATGACTAAAGTTGTACGGTTTTTCATGAGGTTATCAAGAGCCTGCTGTACCTTGCGCTCTGATTGAGTGTCCAACGCGGACGTTGCCTCATCTAAAATGAGAATTGGCGCATTTTTAAGAATCGCTCTTGCAATAGAAATTCGTTGCTGCTGCCCGCCGGAGAGTCGCACTCCTGACTCGCCAATCATAGTGTCAAAACTTTCTGGAAAGTCTTCAATAAACTCTAAGGCAAAAGCCGCATTTGCTGCCCGACGAATAGCATCCTCGCTACAATTCGGGCTGCCGTAGGCGATATTGCTGCGCACTGTATCGTTGAAAAGAATGGTTTGCTGGGTGACGATCGCAATCTGGCTGCGCAAGGAATGCAAACTTAAGTCACGGATGTCGTGGCCATCAATGAGTATTGCCCCTGAACTGATGTCATGAAAGCGAGGTAAAAGGCTGGCTAAGGAACTTTTGCCGCCCCCGGATGGCCCAACTACGGCAAGCACTTCGCCTTGAGTAATGTTCAGATTGATATCACGTAAAACCAATTCGTTTGGCTGATAAGCAAAGCTAACCGCACGAAACTCGATTGAGTTAGAAAAAGGCGGAAGAATGATTGGCGGGATTTTTTCCTCAATTTCTGGCTTGATGTCAAGCAGGGCAAAAATTCGCGCCGCGCCTGCCATGCCGGACTGAATCGTTGAATTGAGTTTGCTTACCCCTTTAACTGGCTCATAGAGCATGACCAAGGCCGTAAGAAACGACATAAAGGTGCCCGGCGTAGAATGCCCTTTGAGGACTTCCATGCCACCAAACCAAATAATCAACGCTATACCTATACCACCAAGAAATTCGATCATCGGGTGGGAAAGACTGCGATAGCGGGTCTCACTCATTAAGGTATCAAAAAGCTGCTGCATCTTGTTGGCAAAGCGCGCTTTTTCTTGTTCCTGAGTACAGAAAGCTTTAACGATGCGAATACCCCGAATGGTTTCGTTGAGAAAGTCGCTCGCCTCGCCCATGCCCTGCTGATATCGCGTGCTGATCCGGCGAAATTTTTTACCAAATACGACAATGGGCACCGCAGCCATTGGAATAAAGATCAGTGAAACAAAGGCTAACCGCCAATCCATATAAAAAATTACTACTAACAGACCGAGTACCGTAAACAAATCACGGAGCACATAAATCAAGGCATGAGAGACTGTTCCTTGCAGCATGGCCACGTCATTCATGATCCGAGAAACTAGCTCGCCTGTAGAATTTTTATAGAAAAAATTCATCGACAATTCATGGAGATGGCCGTAAATAGCGTTACGTAGATCTTTAATTATCGACTGACCAACCCATTCCAGCAGGTAGGAGTAAAAAAAATAAAAAATACCTTTAATAAAAAAGATGACCAATAGAGCCACTGGCAAGGCGGTTAGCCAGCTTGCATTTTTTTCATAAAATATTTTGTCCAGCAGTGGCTGGACCATGTAGGCTTGCACCGCGTTAAAGAGGGCAACAATGACCATTGCGGTCATAGCAATGAGCAGCTTTTTGCTGTAGGGACGAAGCGTCTCCCGCAAGCGGCGGAGGATAATTTGAGTGGTCATGAGTTCAGTTGCAGCGAAAAAAAACACCAGCAGCAGAAAGGCTGCTTCAATATATGCAGTCTTTTATACTTTACAGTATAATGCTTTTCCATGCGGCATAATATATGATACTGCTGAGGATGAGCAACAAACAACTTACGCGATGGGGAGAAAAAAATATCCATTCCAGTATCTATGGTGCGCAGCAAGAAATTGCTATTAGACGTAGCTTCGGCGATTCTTCCTGTTGACTTTGCTGAGTTTCCTCTTTATGCTGCTTGTTGGCCTCCCTCTGTTATCCACAGGTAAAAGGTAAAAAAACACGTCATCTCCATGAAACTGCTTATCGCTGACGACGAGCTATCAACTAGAATATTTCTCCAGCACTGCGCTGCTAAATGGGGCTATGAAACTGTGGAGGCTTCAGACGGCCTTGAAGCTCTGGCGAGACTACGCGAAGCCAATCCACCTCGAATTGCGGTGGTGGATTGGATGATGCCTGGCTTGGATGGGGTGGAACTTTGCTCCAGACTGAATGCTCAAGAACATAGCCCACTCATTTATACAATCCTGCTCACTGGTAGAAATGAGAAAGAAGATATTATTCATGCCCTAGATCATGGGGCACATGATTTTCTTAGTAAACCAGTGCATATTGGCGAACTACAGAGCCGGATTGCCGTAGGTCGCCGCTTGGTTGAGGCCCATGACCGCCTCGTGGATTTAGATCGGCTCAAAGATCATTTTCTTCGTATCGCTGCTCATGATCTTCGCAATCCGCTCGGTTATATTATCACGATGACGGAGATGCTGACTGATCAAAGTTTTGTTGATGTCCGGCAAGATATGGATCATCACCTGCACGGCATCCATGAGACTGCCTCAGCCATGCAGATCCTAATTAGTGATCTTCTTGATGCTTCGGCTGTTTGGGAAGGTTCTTTTAAAATTAGTCGGCAGCAGGTCGCGCTGCACCAAGTCGTTCAAGAAGCTATTTCGTCCCAGCAACGAGCTGCTATAGATAAAAAAATAGAACTGATAGAGCAGATAGCTGAAGTGCCACAAATCAGTTGTGATCCAAGGCGTATTCGTCAAGCTGTGGACAGACTTTTGAGCAATGCGATCAAACATACTCCGTCTGGCTCCATGATTACTGTGACTGTGCAAGCAGAGGGAGATTCAGTGCAGGTGGCTGTTGCCGATCAAGGGCCAGAGTTAAACAATCAAGACTTAGCAGCCTTTTCAAATAATCCAACTTCTACCACTGGAAGCAGAGAAAAAAGTCTCAGTCTGCTGGTGGTTAAGAAAATTATTGAACTCCACCAAGGCCGTCTGCAAGCAGAAAAGCAGACTGGCAACGGAAGCATTTTTAGCTTCACCCTCCCCATTGCCTAAAAAGGATACCGCTGCAACGCAAGAGATGGGCTTGCAACGCAGCCGCAGCAGGCAGGATATGAAAAAATCAATAGGCATTGATCTAGGAACCACTAATTCTGCCGCCGCAATTAGAAAGGTAAGCGTTGAGGTGCTGCGGAATGCCGAAGGTGAATACATCACTCCGTCTTGCGTCACGGTGCGTAAACGATTGATGCGAAAACCAGAGTTTATTGTGGGCCGTCATGCCTTAGAGTGGCTGCGGCAAGAGCCAGAGAATACCATTACCGCAGTCAAACGCCTAATCGGACGGAGCTTTCAGGATAAAGAAGTGCAGGAATTGATCGCCGGGCAACGTTTCCGCAATCACTTAACAGCACATTCGCACGGCTCAGAAAATAGTTTAGCCATCCTAGCAGGCGGACGGGAGTTTACTCCAGAGGAAATATCAGCCAAGATTTTGCTTAAAATTAAAGTAGATGCAGAACAAGCTCTGGGTGATGAAGTAGACTCAGCAGTTATCACTGTGCCAGCCTATTTCAACGACAAGCAAAAACATGCCACGCGGACTGCTGCTGCCCTAGCTGGATTGAAAGTGAGCCGTCTCTTGCCTGAACCAACAGCAGCGGCCATCTCTTTTGGCGTGGATAAGGTCTCTGGTGATGAAGGTAAGACATTGCTGGTCTTTGATTTTGGCGGTGGCACCCTTGATCTTTCTGTACTTGTCATCAGCGGCGGCCAAATCATCGAGATGGGGAAAGGCGGTGACATGTGGTTAGGCGGCGAAGATATTGATAGCCTGATCATTAATTATGTCCTGCAAGAGGCCGGAGGTGAACAGGGTATTAGCCGCATTTACGCCCTCCTTGCGCGCCAAGATGAAACAGAGCGAAATCGCTTTATGGCCGAGTTGAAGACCGCAGTGGAAAAGGCCAAAATTACGTTGAGCGAGAAGACAGAAGTATATATTGAAGTGCTTAGTTTATTAACAGATGAAGACGGCGACGCGCTAGATATTGAGGTTGAACTGCGGCAAGAGAAACTAGATGTTTTGCTGGCTCCGATGCGGGAGGCTGTGCTTCAGTTATTACGTCGTCTGCTGGCCGAGCTGCATTTCACGCCTGACCTTATCGATCAGGTGCTCTTAGTAGGTGGCAGTTCCTGCATTCCATCTTTTATTAAGGCGTTACAAAAAGAGTTTGGTGAAGAAAAGGTTTTGCTCCACGAACGCCCCATGCTGGCTGTGGCAGAAGGCGCAGCCATTCTCAGTCATCGTTTAGCAGATACCCAAGAATGCCCTGGTTGCGGCGGTGAAGCTGGACAAAACGATGCTGCCTGTCCAAGCTGTGGTTTTGATTTAGCTGCCTATATCACGAATCAAGGTTTAGTAGATATAGTTCATGCAACGGCGCATGATTATTTCATTCGGCTGGAAAATGACCGGCGTTTTTTAATGGTCGAGAAAAACAGTCCCTTGCCCTGTTCTAGCACTGAAATTTTTCAGCTCGTAGATGCAGAGCAGGAACTGGTGCATATAAAATTTTTCAATATTGTTAATGAGCGAGAAGAAAGTATTGGTGATCTTTGGCTTGGCATTGATCGGGATGGCCAAGAGGCTGAAGAAAAGTACACCGATGAACCACCGCGAGTTGCTGTTACTTTAGATATTGACGAAAACAACTTAGTTTCAGTTCGGGCTGCTTTGGTTGGCCAGCCAGAGGTGAAGGTGGCTGGCACTCTCTCGCGTGGTAAAGCAGATGAAAAACTTTTTCTCACCTTGGAACGAACGATTAACGAAGCTGATCAGCAAGGGTATTCAACCTACACAGTAACAGATCTGCTGAGTCGGGCGAGAGCAATTATCCGCTCTATCCATCGGGTAGTTGATCCAGAAACTGGTCAAGTTGATGAGGCACTACGTCGCTCGGTCGAGGAAAAAATCAGCAAGGCCGTGCAAATTGCTAGCGCAGAGGAAGCACCTCTGACGAGAATTTATTATGCAGAAAGTATGCTAGAGGACTACGGCAAGCTGATCAAAGCAGATTTAGCAACGCAGATGCAAAAAAAAATTGATCTCCTGCGTCAAGCAGACGAAGACGGTTCCTATGAGGAAACCATACAGGCAATGGAGGAACTAGCCGAGGTACTTGAAGACCCAAGACTAGAACTGGTTCATGCTCTGACCCAGATTGAAAATGCCTGCGAAATTTGCTATCAAACTGATCCAAGCAAGGCAAAACGGTTCATGCGGGTCGCTGCTGATATGCTGGCCGTAGCTGAAACTGAGAGTAACGCCTTTACAGAACAAGTGCTGGCTGTACTACCAGAAGTTGAAGAAGTTTTGGATCAGCATGCCCGTAGTACGCAAAAGATTTATCGAGATATCAAAAAATGAGCCAAAGCTCTTCCTGTCCTGTCTGCGGGCGGCAAGGTTTGGCTCCAGACTGTGCTAATTGTCCGCAATGTGATTCTGATTTGACCTGTTTTCAGGTTCTTGATGCCTTGTCATCTAAGACATCATCTGAGCCTGTTGCTAAAAAACAAGGCTTTCCTTGGCTTGCCGTGGTCTCAGGGGCTACTGTCCTTTTACTGCTTGTTATCGTCGCTCTGAATATGAAAAGTAGTTTTGCAGAGCTATATTATAAGGTCGTCACTCTGTCGGCACCAGAAACAGCACCAAGTCAGCAAATAGTTTCTCATGCGGAAGTCAATCAATCTGACGGCAAGATTCATATTGATGCCCAAATTCGTATTATGGATGATCGGCAAGCCGGAAAGAAATCTCAACTTTCCAAGACTGCATCTGAAGAAAACAAACAATCTGAAAATCAGCCTCTTGTTGTTTCTCCAAAAGGTGAGCAAGCAGCAATTTCTGTCACGGATCTCTCGTCGCAGCAGGATACTCTTTCCGAGGCAAAAGTGGCTCAAGAGGTTATTTTTGACCTCCCAGAACAGAAAAGCGATAATGGGAAGAAAAATCAACCTGTAGAATTATCCGAGCCAGCGACAAAGCAAGCAATTGCAGCCACACCTGAGACGCAATCCGCTGCTACAGAGACTGTTGCTGCTCAAGCGACGGCCTTGCCAGTCCTCAAGGCTACGCGGAAGCGATGGATAAAATTGGTCTCTGGGTTGCGAGAATCTAGCCCAATACTTTCAAGACAAGCTACTCGCGCAACTTCTTCTGCTCTCTTTTTCTATCAAGCTCAGGACGGTGAAACAGTTTGGGAACTAGCGGAACGTTTTTATGGTGAGGGTAAATACTACCCTGTAATTATGGAGTTGAACCCACAGATATTTAAAGGCAGTGTTAAGGGTAGTAGTAAAGTCCGGCTTTTTGCGGATCGCAGGCAGGCAGCAGCCCAATATCGGCGTAAAACTGAGCAGCGAGATGGCCTACTTCTCTGGAAACACAAAGTTCAACCCGGAGAAACGTGGCAATCTCTCTACGCTCGTTTTTTCCCGCCTCGATATTCAGGCAGGGTGTTTTATCCTGGAGACCAAAAGGTGGCTCCTGGCAATACGGTTAATATTATTCTCCGTTGAATGGCATGAGGCAACATACCTGCTTTGCCAGCCTACAATGGCTCTTCAAAAAAAGACGAGCTGCCCAAGTTGAGGCGGATTGCCAACGCTTGTTAGAGGCAGCAGAGCAGGCTGAGGCTACTAATGATCATCTTCGTGCAGCCGGATTGTTAGAGCAGTTACAGACGGTCCGTCCTGATAGCAAGCGGCTTCGACGATTAGCCTACTGTCGGCTACGAGCTGGGCAGTGGCAGGAGGCCGTAGAGGCATATACTGTAGCAGATTGTTTTTCTCCAATAGATTGCTATCATGCTGGCTTTGCTGCGGCCAAAGTGGGTCGTTTTGCCGATAGTCTGCGATTCTGGCAACGGATAGATTCAGCTCATCCAGACTTTCTTGCCCAGAAAGAGCGCGTCTGCCAGTTGCTGTTACAGGAACTCTATCATCACTTAGACGAGCAGCCTATAGAGCGGGAAGAGGAAGTTCGGCAGCTCGTAAAAGAATTCTCTTTAGATGCGTTACCGAGTGGCAAAGAGCTGTTGGCTCATTGTAATCATCTACGATTGGCTCGGCTCTGGCAAGAAGATCAAGTTGAAGAACTTATGGCAATGGCTGATCAAAATGATTTACGCTATGCTACTGTATTAGAAATTCAAGCTAAGGCCACTTGTCAGTTTTTGCTTGGCGACAGAACAGCGGTTTCTGCGCCTCTCTTGCGGCAATTTATTGATAGCTGGCTTTCTGCCTTATTTCATCCAAAAATTTCCCAAGAGGCCGGAGAACAGCGGCAGGCGTTGCTCGATTTTGGCGAAAATTTGCTCCGTAGGCATTCCACTCGCCTGCATGAAGGCCCGCAGCTCATACAGGAATGGGAGGAAAATCTTGCTCTCCTGAACAGGCTGGCTCAATTACCTGCCGTACAGGAGCAGGCTCTGCCAATTTGTACGCCCACTCTAGCTCTGCGCACGGGCCTAAGCGATCAGCTTTGTACCTTGATCAGAGAGCGTCGAGATGATTTTTCCAATAGTAAGGAATGGATTGAGACTGGGGCTGCTTACGCTGTGGCAGAAGCTCTCCTCTTAGTACGCAGCACGATGTATGAGACGGCTCTGAAAGAGTTAGTTAGTTTGGAAGAACAGCGTGATGACCCTTTTCTCGCCTATGGTGCAGCACAAGTCAGAACTGCCTGTGGGCTTGAGGCTCTTCGGCATGGGCGGTGCCGAGAGGCAGAGGAAATTCTAGTTGGCGGTGAACCGCAAGCAGTTTGGTCCGTGGAGCTAGAAAAGCAGCTATTGACTGTATTGGCGCAGGAAAATGGTCAAGAAACGCCTTGTCTCGCAGCTTGTCTGAGTATCCTCAGCTTGCTGCCGAAAAGCTCCCCGCCAGAGGAGATTGCCCGTGCTTTATGTATCGCTCTGACCAAACTAGCAGTGCGCCTGCATAACAGCAAGAAGGCACGGCCACAGCTTTTGGCAGCAGCAATGCAAAAGGCGGTTGCTCTCAATCCTGACGATGAGTTTGCCCGGATGATGTTGGAAGAAGTGAGTATTGCCTTTGAATTAGCTGAACTGCATGAAGCTATAGATCAAGGCTGGCTCTCTAAGGCGGCTCGCATTGCTGCGGCCAGCCGCTATGAGCAGGTTGTTGAACAATTTTTTGGAGCAGCACAGCAAGTAGCTGTCCAGCTTGAACAGGGCGATTATCCTGATACGGAGGCTGCAATCTTGATTTTGGAAGATCTGCTCCGCAGTGTCACTCGGGTCGATACGAGCCATCAGATGATTGGTGAGATTCAGCGAAGTCTTGATGATCTGCGTCTAAAACAAGAAATGGCATGAATCCATACAAGATACTTGGACTCTCGGCAGAGGCGACAGCAAAGGAAATAATTGCTGCTGCCACCAAGTCCTTACGAGAAAAAAAATATTCTGCACGCGAGATCGCCGAAGCTCGACAACAGCTTATGAACCCAGAACTGCGACCTCTGCTCGATTTTATCTGCTTTGTTGATTTGGAGCCGTTACTGACTTCTTCTAGGTTAGCAACAGAGCCGCTTGGCTCAGATGATCTCAAGTTGCTTGAAATTTTTGTTTAATCATGATGAAAAGAATGAAGCCTAGCGATCCCAGTGACCTTTTACGGGAAAAATTTGTTACCTTTCAGCGGGAAATCGCTGAACTGAAACGAAGTCAACGCGAGCAAGAAGAAAACTGCCGTTGCCGCGAGCAGGATTTGCTGACAGAATTATTTGAGGTATTAGATGCGTTTGACAGCGTAGAAAACAATGTTCGTCGCAGGCAGCAGCCACTTGAGAAGACCAGCCTTAGCCTCTTGAACAATATGCGTGCTGTGCAGCGTAAACTCCTTCGGCTGCTGACCTCTCGTCATATTGAAGTGCTCGAATTTCCTGATCGCCGAGCAAAGGCAGAGCAGTGCCGCATTGTTGAAACCAAGCGGATGCCAGAGAGAAAAGACGAAGAAATTCTTACGGTGCTTAAAAAAGGCTACATTGATACAAAAGAAAATGTTGTTTTGCGCAAGGCTGAGGTGGTGACCGTACGTAATGCAGAGTGAGCAGCAGTTCGTTTGCCTTGGAACTAGGCCTGTTTTTGAGTATGATACAGAGAAGTTTTGTTTATGACTGATAATCCCCCAACCCAGAGAGATCAATGACTCAAGTAATAGCTCTTGCAGGTAAGGGCGGAACTGGCAAGACCACTACTGCTGCCCTCCTGCTTAAATACCTGACCGTACATGGCAAGACTCCAGCTCTTGCTGTAGATGCTGATGCCAATGCCAACCTTAACGAGCTGCTCAACTTAGAAGTTCATAGCACTCTCGGCGCAATCCGCAAAGAGCTGAAAGGCGATCTGCCACCCGGTATGACCCGTGATCAGTATATGGAAATGAAAATCCATCAAGCACTGATCGAAGAGCAGGGTTTTGACCTGATGGTCATGGGCCAGCCTGACGGCCCAGGCTGCTACTGCGCCGCCAATCAGTATTTAGCCATGACTATGGATCGTCTGGCAGACAACTATAAATATATTATTGTTGATAATGAGGCAGGTATGGAGCATCTTAGCCGCCTCAATCTGCGCAAAATTGATTATCTGCTTATCGTTTCTGATCCCTCGGCGCGAGGCATTCTTACAGCCCGGCGGATTGCTGAGTTGACTGGCCCGCTCCAGCTTGATATTCATGAGCAGTATCTGATTGTCAACCGCGCTCCTGACCCTATCCCTTCTGCCCTCCAAGAAAAAATTGATGCAGCCGTGGCAGAAAGCAAGCTGCAGTTGGCAGGTATTATTCCAGCCAGCGAGGAGCTAGTGGGACAGGAGCTGAGTGGTGCGTCCTATTTGCAGCTTCCCGATGATTCCAAGATCATTCAGCAGGCTTTTGCCATCTTTGACCGTATTTTCGGACAATGAGCAACGAAGAAAAACGACCGACTATGATCGATCTGGCAAGAGTCAGCAAGACCTTTCCGCCAGATACCCATGCTTTGGACGATGTTTCCCTGCGCATCCGGCAAGGAGAGATGATTTTTCTCACTGGTCAGAGCGGAGCTGGTAAAACCACGCTGTTGCGGCTGCTCTGTGCTATTGATATCCCAGACAAAGGTTATATTGAAATTGCTGGTCAAGATCTGAGTCGCGCCACTGATACGGAGTTACAAAATTTGCGTCGCCGCATTGGCGTGGCGTATCAAGATTTTAAACTGCTCCCAGATAAAACAGTCGCCCAGAACATAGCCTATTCTATGGAGGTTTCTTACCGGAGCAGACAGTTCATCCGCAGCCAGACAGAAAAGCTACTTACAGAACTACATTTATTAGACAAGATGGACGCGCCAGCAGGTTGTTTGTCCAGAGGCGAGCAGCAAAGAGTGGCGATTGCCAGAGCCGCAGCCAATGAACCAGAACTTATTTTAGCAGATGAGCCAACCGGTAATCTGGATGCTGAAACCACAGAACTGGTCATGCAGCTTTTTCATCGCTACAATGAGCAGGGCGCGACTTTGCTCGTTGCCACCCATGATCATTCTATTTATGACTATCCGGGCAGTAAGATCATCAAAATTGAAAACGGACGGCTGGCAATCCAGAAACCTGTAGGAACAGGGAGGAAAGCGGAGACACGGGCATGATGAATTTTCTTCTCGCCGTATTCAGCCAGACGTGGCGCAGCATTACTGAGACGTGGCGTAGCCAGCTCCTCTCTTTGATAACTATTACCTTGTCCGTGCTGATTTTTACCTTTTTTTATTTAGTTTATGTCAATACCTTGCAGCTTGGCAATCGGCTAGACAACGACCTCCGTTTAATCGTCTATCTTGATGAACAGCCAGACCAAGCTCTTCAGCAGGAATATCGCCGTAAAATCGAAAAGTTTGAAGTTGAGCGGATTACTTTTGTTTCTAAGCTGGAAGCCTATGACCGCTTCAAGGCCCAGCTTAAAGAAAGTGACGATGTTTTGAAAGATGTTCCCAAAGATTTTCTTCCCTCCTCAATCGAAATTTATCCGCGTCGAAGCCTGCATAGTTTGGCGCAACTTAAAGATTTTTCCGACTATTTGGCAAAGCTGCCTGGAGTGCTGAAGGTCCAGTACGGCAGGGAATGGGTAGAGCGTTTCTACTCCTTTGTGCAGCTCCTCCGGGTGGTGGTACTGCTCTCTGGTACACTGCTTATTCTGACAACCACTTTTATGATCGGTCATTCCATCCGCTTAACCGTATTTTCCCGCAAAAGAGAGCTGGAGTTGCTGCGCTTGGTTGGTGCATCGAACAGTTATATCCGGGTGCCCTTTTTTCTGGAAGGCGCGCTCCTTGGTGCGTTTGGCTCAACAGCGGGCTTGAGCGCATTGTATTTGCTCTTTCGGTGGATTCAAGGCAATTTTGCTGCTCAGGCTGCCCAGAGCATGTTTGCTTTTAGTTTTTTCAGTGCCTCGACGTTACTTGCTATCATTGTTCTTTCTACGTTGCTTTGCGCGGGCGGCAGCTTTGTCTCCATCCGTAAAATTCTCAGTATTTGAGCATGAAGCCGAAAAAACTGCCTGTTGCTGTTTTGCTCGCTGCTCTGCTCTGGCCTTTCTTTTGCCTTGGCGCAAACGAAGGAGAGATCAAGATCAATATTGGCAGGTTGCAGGAAGAGATTGCCCTCCAAGAAGATCAGCTTCGCCAAAGCGGTGAGCAAGAGCTAACGGTTTTGGATGAGCTAGATCAAGTCAGCAGCAACGTAGAGCAGCAGCAGGAAAAAATTCTTGTACTTCAAAAACAGCTACAGCGGCAGCAGCAGATCTTGGCCCGAACCAAAGAAACGCTTAACCAGACAATGCAGGCACGAGATCTGGCCAAACAGCACATGCTCAACCGCCTACGCGCTTTCTATATGATGGGAAGGCTGGGAGTGCTCAATGTGACCTTTTCCAGCCAAACCTTGCCAGAACTGATGCTGATGACAGATTCTTTCCGAAGTTTGTCTGTCTATGATCGGCTGGTTATTGCTCGCTATCGAAAGAGTTTGGCCGTTTTAGAACAGGCGAAGACCGCGCATGAATTGGAAGAATCGCTGCAAGAGGAACTGGTACGCCAAGCCGAGGAACAGCAGAAACCTCTTAAAAAATTGCGCCAGCAACGAGAAGACCTCTTGACCAGAATCAAGGCCCAGCAAGGACTGTACCGCTTGGCAGTTGAGGAAATGCGTCAAGCTGAGGCCGAGATGAAACACACGTTGGCCAAAATCAAGGAAAGAAAGCGGAATCCTGGCCAAGGATTACAGCCTTTCAAAGGTAAACTTCCTTTCCCTGCGGAAGGAAAAGTGACACTGCATTTCGGTGAAGTGCTGAAAACGGGTTTACACAAAGGAGAGACAGTCAAAGGTATCCACATTGCGGTTGATAAAGGTGCTAAAGTTCGGGCAGTTGAGAAGGGGCGAGTCGTCTTCGCAGGTTGGCGGCGCAGCTATGGCAATGCAGTGATCATCGATCATGGACAAAACTGGTTCACAGTTACTTCTCGGCTCGATACAGTATTGGTTCGAGAAGGAGATGTTGTCCAGCGTAATCAGCAAATTGGAGTTAGTGGTGATCTTGCTACGCTCTACGAGCCAGGCCTGTATTTTGAAATTCGCCAGGGAGAAGAGCCGCAAGACCCTCTTCAGTGGCTTAAAGCAGACTGATTACCCGGAATGCTTTTTTTTGTTCTTCAGCAGCCCGCTTTGCGGTATAAGAAAAAAGAGGCTGTCAGAACAGTGAAAAATTTCATCCCGGAATATCTATGAAATCTCTACTGCTGCGTGTCATTTTTTTTACTGCCTTTATTGCTGCATTATCTGTTAGTTCGCTATCTGCCAAAGAGAACAAACAGACTTCTGATGCAGAAATATATAGTAATCTTGAGACATTTGCTAATATTTTAGATTTGGTGCAAAAGCACTATGTTGATAAAGTCAGTAGCAGTGAGTTGCTTATTGGGGCGGTCAATGGAATGCTTAACACTTTGGATCCCCATTCAGCCTACCTTACACCTCAAGAATTCAAGGAGCTGCAAGAAGATACGAGCGGCAGTTTCAGCGGAGTAGGGATAGAAGTAACGGTACGGGATGGTGTTTTAACTGTAGTTTCAGCTATTGTCGGCACCCCAGCCTTTGCTCAAGGGGTGAAAGCCGGCGATAGAATTCTTGGCATCAACGGTTTGCCAACCCAAGACATGACCCTGAATGAGGCAATCCGACAGCTCCGGGGTAAGGTCGGCGACAAGGTAACGCTTTCTTTGGGGCGTGACGGCAAGACACTGGACATTGTCTTGGTGCGCAGCCTTATTCCTCAGCATTCGGTTACTGCTACTGAGCTTGGCTCTGGTCTGCTGCATGTACAGATTAGCAGTTTTCAATCTGCCACGGCGCGCGATTTCAAAGAGGCTCTTGGTAAGGCAGCAAAAGAAAAACCGCTGAAGGGTTTGATCTTAGATCTTCGTAACAATCCAGGTGGTTTACTCGATCAGGCTGTGAGATTAGCTGATTTATTTATCAAACAAGGCGTATTAGTTTCAACAAAAGGTCGCGACAAAGAGCATGATATGCTTTTTAAGGCGAATCCTCGAACGAAGAAATACAATTTTTCCGTAATAGTCTTGGTGAATGCTGGTTCAGCCAGCGCAGCAGAAATTGTCGCTGGCGCGCTGCAAGATCACAAGCGAGCACTGATCCTTGGGACAAAAACCTTTGGCAAAGGCTCTGTCCAAACTGTAGTTCCTCTGCCAGATGGAGCTGGACTGCGCTTGACAACAGCTCGCTACTGCACTCCTAGTGGGAGATCAATTCAAGAGACAGGTATCACCCCAGATCTTGTTGTACCGTTAGAGGAAAAAGGCGACGAGGAACAGAACAGCATCCGCGAGAAAGATCTGCTGCACCATCTTGAAAATAAAGAACAAGGAAAAAAAGATGCCAGTCTGAAAGAACAGCTCCTCGCTGCTGACAATCAGCTCCGTGCTGCTTTGTTTATTTTAGAGCATATCTCTACTAAGTAGCTTTTTTTCCTTGCGCAGTCGCTTTAGGATGGGCCTTATCATACACTCGACTTAGATGTTCTAAATTAAGATGCGTATATTTCTGGGTGGTAGAAAGGCTTGCATGACCAAGTAGCTCCTGTACCATACGTAGATCCATACCCATTTCTACCAGATGCGTGGCAAAAGAATGACGTAGGGCATGGGGTGTGACCTGCACCCTAATCCCAGCTCGTTGTCCGTAGGCTGCGACCATCCGTTCTATGCTGCGGGCAGTTAGGCGAGTCCCTCGACTATTCAAAAAGAGTGCTGCTTGTTCTGGTTTATCTCCTCGTGTAATTCGGGCGGCAGTGAGCTGGCTGCGTAGAGGTAGCCATTGCAGGAGGACTTCCGCTGCGGTCCTGCCAAAAGGAGCCATTCGCTCCTTGTCACCTTTGCCCCTAATTCTGATCATTCTCGCCTCAAAATCCATATCTGCTAGATTGCTTGCTGCTGCTTCAGAAACTCGCATCCCTGTAGAGTAAATCAGTTCCATTATTGCTCGATCCCGTTGAAACAGATTGTCTTGCTTTTTCGGCTCCTCCAACAGGCTAAAGACCTCATCGACGGTCAGATAGATTGGAATATATTTGGGTAATTTTGGCCCAGCTAAACCTACTAGCGGATCTGTACTAAGTAGGCCCAGCCTGAGACAGTGCCGAAAAAAGGCTCGTAAAGAAGACATCTTCCTTGCCACGGACGAGGCCGAGTTGCTCAGATAGAGCGAAGCGAGATATTGCTGCACATGCAGAGCGTTAACCTCAGAAAGATCTGTTTTCCGGCCAAGACTACGAAGAAAATCCTCCACATCCCTGCTATAGCTTTCCACTGTATTTGCTGAGTAACCTCGTTCAATTTCTAGCCAATCAATGAAGCTGTTTACCGGAAAAACATCCATGCTTTTCGTTAGCTCTGTTTGCATATACTAGACTTATCTCCAAGAAAAATATGAGGGAATTGCCTTGTTGAGTTGTAATAAACTAGCACGCATACTGTCAATGCAAATGAGGAGTTGAAAACAGAAGTCATCATGAGCATGGCAGCGGCTCATTTTCCGTATCTATGAACAAGCAATCCCTTCGTTGAACGCACCTTTGAAGCATTCTAGCAGGATAGGGCATGGACAAGCAGTTTGAAGCTGCTTCGCGCCAAGCAGCGGGGGCCGTGCTGAAATGCAGTGCTGCACTGCTCCAACATATATAAGTCCGACAGACTTACGTGTACAAGTCCGACAGACTTACCTATACAAGTCCGACAGACTTATGTACATAGATGGAAAGCACCAACGTGCGTTCGAGGTCTTTCTACATCCACGTTGGTGTTGCTGTACGAGAAAGAAAGGAGCTTAAGCGGCTGATATATCCTTTTGTTCTGCCCTACTCTTCGTTATACTGAAACAGACTGGCTTACATCAGCTTTCTGAGAACTGGGAGAACGACTTGTCTAATCTGCTCTACAAAACGTCTATAGCTCTTATTCCACGCCTCTACGTGGCCCTGTCCTCGCTCTGGTTCAGCACCTGTCGCCTTGAAGTGCGCCAACAGGAGAATCTGGACAAGGTACTGGCACACGGTGCCGGGGTGGTGCCGTTCTGGCACTACTCGCTCTTCTACATGCTCTATCATCTGCGCCAATATCCGGGCGTGGCAATGGTCAGCGCAAGCAAGGACGGTGAATACATTGCCCGCGTTGCCGAATTACTCAACTTCGAGACCGTGCGTGGTTCGTCTAACCGCTTTGGCATCAGGGCTTTGAAGGGCATGGTTGATCATGTTAAGCAGGGCAAGAATGCAGGTATTGTTGCGGACGGCTCACAAGGCCCAGCCCTGAAGGCCCAGCCGGGCGCAGTGCTGCTGGCAGCTAAATCTGGCTCGCCGATCATGCCGATTGTCTGGGCAGCCAAACGCTACAAGGCATTTAACTCTTGGGATCGCACCGTGCTACCTCTGCCCTTTACTACGATTATCTTGCAGTATGGTGAGCTGCTTTGGGTGGAACCAGAACTGACCACCGAGACCGTGGAGCACTACCGGCAGCAGCTTGAAACAGCAATGAACAGTATGTATCAACAGCTCTGGCAGGAGCTTGGCCGAGAGGGACATTAGGGAAAAGATGGACAGGGTAACTACTTGCACTCGCTGCCACGTCATTGCTGGACTCAGTGGCGGCTCTGGTAAATCTGTGGCTTCAGTCGCACTGGCAGCGGCTTTACGACGACGCGGCCAACACATTGTGCCATTCAAGAAAGGGCCAGATTACATTGACGCAGGCTGGCTCAGTGCTGCTGCTGGCCAACCTTGCTGGAACCTTGACCCCTTTCTGATGAGCACAGAGGTAATTACGACCTCCTTTCAGCACCACGCAGCAGGGGCAGACTTTGCCCTGATTGAGGGGAATCGGGGCCTGTATGACGGAGTGACCGCAGAGGGAGAGTTCTCTACGGCCGAGCTGGCTCTTGTCCTTGATCTGCCGATTCTGCTGGTGGTCAATTGCAGCAAGACCACCCGGACAGTGGCAGCCATGGTGCTCGGTTGCCGCGAGCTGGATAAACGGGTACGCATTGCTGGGGTGATTCTTAATCAAATAGCTTCACCACGTCATGAGCAGGTCGTCCGGCAAGCGATTGCGCAGGACACGGGTGTTCCAGTGGTCGGCATTATCCCCCGTTTGGCAGAGGATATCTTTCCTATGCGGCACCTTGGCGTGATTCCTCATCAGGAGTATGGCGATGCCAATGCTGGGGCAGCAGTCAATCACTTAGCTGCACTGGCCGAGGAGCATTTTGATGTAGAACTGATTATCCGCTTGGCAGAGCCGCGTCATTTTGAGTTGCCGTCGGTATCGCAAGTGAACAGCAACGCAAATGTGACGATTGGTGTGCTGCGCGACGCAGCCTTTCAGTTCTATTATCAGGAAAATCTTGATGCCCTGCGCGAAGGTGGTGCAGAATTGGTCATGATCAACGCGCTGAACGCAGAGCGATTACCAGAAGGCTTAGACGCGCTCTACATCGGAGGCGGCTTCCCTGAAACCAGCGCGCCGCAGTTGGCAAACAACGTTTCCTTCCGGGAGTCTATCCGGCAAGCAGCCGAGCAGGGCTTACCAATCTATGCGGAATGCGGTGGTCTGATCTTCTTGGGGAGTTCAATTGTTGTTGCAGAGAGTGAATATCCGTTGACTGGAGTCTTTCCAGTGCGATTCTCCATGTCGAAGAAACCACAGGGGCACGGCTATACAATGTTCACGGTCGAGCAAGAGAATCCCTTTTATCCAGTTGGTACACAAATCAAAGGGCACGAGTTCCGCTATTCTGTAGTGGAAAGTTGGGAAGGGAACGCAGAGGAACTGGCTTTGCGGATGGAGCGAGGCACTGGTTTTCAAGGCAAGCGGGACGGTTTACAGAAGAACAATGTCCTTGCCCTGTATACCCATGTGCTGGCACCGGGCGCGCCGCAGTGGGCAAAAGGTTTACTGGCTGCGGCAGGCAATTGGCAAAAAAGAAGGCAGACTCTCCTTGCGGAAAACCTGCCTAAAAATGCCTTGGAAACCTAACGACTACTTGTTCAGAATATCGTTGCGAACACTGTTAGCAACCTTTGCTGCATGAGCAATCAGCTCATCTTTCACGCCCATCTCTTTCAGCGTTGCACCAAGATGCTCAACAATGATGTCAAAGTGCGTGTCATTCAGACCTCTGGCAACCAGATGAGCATGAGCAGCCCGCAGATCCCGACCCGCATAGGCATTAGGGCCACCAAAGGCAAAGGTTAGAAATGCCTTCTGCATCCTGCGTTGGCGATCCATGTCAACGCCTTTAAAAAAGCCGTTCACTCGGTCATCTGCCAAAACTTTCTCGTAAAACTTGTCCACAGCAGCATCAATAGCTTTCTCACCGCCAAGTTGCTCATACAGAGACGGCTCGGCTGGTTTTTCCGCCTCAACAGTGGTTTTTTCTTCCGCTGCTGCTTTTGCCTCTGTAGCAGTAGCTAACTCTTCTTTCGCGGCTTCCGGCATTTCTTTGCTAAAAGCAGAAGGTGCTGAGGCAAAAGCAATATTACCTGCGGTAAGTACGAAAAACATTGCTGCTGTGGCTGACAGTATTTTTACTTTCTGCATCGGATAGGCTCCTTTTTTAGTGGGCTGTTGCCCTTGGCATTTTTTGATAGCTTGCACCTTCTTGTGTGAGGAGATGTCTACTGCAAGCCGTAAGGTCTCCTTATAAGGAGTTTACGGGTTGCGGCCTGTCCAAAGCAAGGAGATTTTGCTTCGCAAGCAAAAACACCTCTGAACCGTTGTCAACGTACTATCAGCCCAGCATATCCCACCACTCGTTCGGTGTCACCGCTGACATAGCCAGAATCTGTGCAGCAGAGCAAGTCAGCCAGTTCCGCACCCAGTGCTAAAGCTGCAAACAGGGCTATTGTTACAGGCATAACGCCACACATGCTAATCCGCTTGGTCAGCACCGTGCGATAAAGTGCAGCAGGATCAAGGCTCAACATATCACCCAAGGCAAGCTGATCTTTTTCCGAGGCTTGATTCCGAGGCTCATAATGCGTCATGTCTGTGCTGGCAATCATCAGCACTGGTTTGGCAAGTTTTTTGATCACCTTAGCCAGCTCTAAACCTGCCTGTCGGCATTGTGGCAAAGGAAGTTGGGAAACAGAAATCGGCACGATGTTCAGCTGTGGCTGGAGCATCTGGAGAAAAGGAAGCTGCACTTCAAGGGAATGCTCCTGCTCATGCCCAAGATTATCAGGAGCAAAAAGTGTTGATTTCTTGACAAGGGCAGTGGCAAGGTCTTTAGCTAAAGGCACTTGGCCGAGCGGCGTTTCCCAGTCTTCTGTGCTGACGGCAAGTGGCGCACCAACACCGTGATGATTAGGCCCAAGCAGAACCACAGTTTCCGGGATTTTCACGTTAGCAAAGACCGTCCCTGCTACGTAGCCTGAATAGACATAGCCTGCATGAGGAACGATCAGCAGCTTGGCTTCTATCTTTGCGCGCTTGCGCGGCATCAATTTGCCCACACTTTTGCGGAGCTTTGCTGGATCAGCCTCATAAAAGCTGCCTGCAACTGTTGGTATTCGGCTCATGCTTTCACGCTCCACGTTGTACCGTCCGGGCTGTCTTGTAACTCAATTTTATGCGCCAATAGCTCATCTCGCACCGCGTCACTGGCTGCCCAATCCTTCTGCCTTCTGGCTGCATTCCGCCGGGCGATCAGGGCATTGATTGCCTCTTCACTTAGGTCAGTGAGAGCCAAGAGCTGCTCCTTTTTCTGGCGTAGATATGTTGCTGGATCCTGTCCCAGCAGGCCGAGCAGACCAGCCAGTTCGCGCAAGTCTGCCGCACCTTGATGGACAAGCTCTATCTCTTCGGTATTGCTCGGTTGCTCAAGGAGCAGCCTTGCTGCCTTATTCAGCACTTTGACCGCATCAAAGAGCTGGCCAATGGCTTGGGCTGTGTTGAAATCATTGTCCATTGCCGTAGTAAACTGCTTGCGCAAAGAACTAATCGTCTTCTTATCCTTTGGACTGAGCAAAGGTGGCGCAATGCCGCTGGAAGATTCTGGCAGCTCGGCAATCTTGGCCAAGCAGCTATACATTCGCTCTAATCCAGATTCTGCATCACGCAGGGCAGTCTCGTTATAATCAAGCGGGTTGCGATACTGCGTCGAGAAGAGGAACAGGCGCAGCACTTCCGCAGGCCACTGCTTGAGCACCTCGCGGATGGTGAGAAAGTTGCCCAGCGATTTGGACATCTTCTCTTCTTTAACCGTGACAAAGCCGTGGTGCATCCAGAGCTTGGCAAAGGCTTGGCCGTTCGCACCCACTGATTGGGCAATCTCGTTTTCATGGTGCGGGAAGATCAGATCCTGGCCTCCGCCGTGAATGTCAAAGGTTGCGCCCAGATATTTGCGGCTCATGGCTGAACATTCGATGTGCCAACCTGGCCGACCATCGCCCCAAGGACTGGGCCACTTTGGTTCGCCGGGCTTGGCCGCTTTCCAGAGGACAAAGTCCATTGGGTCTTCCTTCAGCTCGTTGACATCCACCCGTGCTCCGGCCTGCATGTCCTCAAACTTGCGTCCTGATAAACAGCCATATTCCGAGAAGCTGCGCACTCTATAATAGACATCACCGCCTGCGGCATACGCCAAGCCGCGCTCAACAAGCTGCTCGACCAGCTCAATCATTTCAAGAATGTGCTCGGTTGCCTTGGGTTCAAGGTCAGCCCGGAGCACGCCCAGCGCGTCCATGTCGGTGTAAAACTCGGCAATGAAGCGTTCTGCCAAAGCCTGCGCATCAAGACCTTGCTCTGTAGCTCGGTTGATGATCTTGTCGTCAATATCAGTGAAGTTGCGGACAAAGGTTACTTGCAAGCCGCGCCAGCGCAGATAGCGCACCACCATATCAAAAACTAAGGCCGAGCGAGCATGACCAATGTGGCACCAGTCGTAGGAGGTGATACCACAGACATAGAGGCGGACATGGCCATCCTCAAGCGGTATCAACAGTTCCTTTTTCTTGGTCTGCGTGTTATATATGCGAATATTCTTCATCATTCAGAGGGCAAAGAGAGATAAAAGAGTTTAGAGCACGATTTGTTTCCCAGATATAACACAGTCATTAACAATGGACAACCACATGAAGACACAGCAGGCAAGAGAAAAAAACTGGAGCGAAACTCTACAGGCATGGACGCACCCTAGAGTGCTGACTATGCTCTTCTTTGGCTTCTCGGCAGGGCTGCCGCTCCTGCTGATTTTTTCTACTCTATCGCTCTGGTTACGCGAGGCAGGTGTAGACCGTTCTACGGTTACTTTTTTCAGTTGGGCAGCCTTGGGCTATTCGTTCAAGTTTGTCTGGGCACCGGTGATTGACACGCTACCGCTGCCCTTTCTGACTGCCAAGCTGGGCAGACGACGAGGCTGGCTGCTCGTGGCTCAAACCGCGATTATCGCCGCTATCTGCCTGATGGCCATGATTGATCCAGCCGCAGAGGGCCAGAGCTTGACCTTCATGGCCTTGGCTGCCGTGCTGCTCGGCTTCTCCTCAGCCACGCAGGACATTGTTATTGATGCCTACCGCATTGAGTGCGCGGAACAGGATCTACAGGCTCTGCTCTCCTCGGCCTACATTGCTGGCTATCGGCTGGGAATGCTGGCTGCTGGAGCAGGCGCGCTCTATTTGGCTGCGTGGTTTGGCACGAGCAGCGCGGCGTATCATTACGCGGCGTGGCGGGGCAGTTACTTGGCAATGGCCGCCGTGATGCTGGTTGGCGTGGCAACGACCCTGCTCATCCCGGAACCAGAGGTGAACAGGAATACTACTGACTACCCGGCAGCATACTATCTGCGCTTCCTCCTGCTCTTCTTTTGCACGGTCGGAGTGTTTGTCGCGGTCTTCTGGTGGAGCGGTGCTGTGGTGTCGCTCGTCAATGGTTTGTTTGCTGGCCTGTTCAGCACCGCCCTCATGGAGCAGATCACGCCCTTTTCCACCTTTCTCGCTGAAGCAATCCGACTGGTACTGTCCCTATGCGCTGCCTTGCTGTCTGCCTTTTTCCTCATGCGCTCGAACTTGGCAGACGGCAGCATGGTCAGCCAGACCTATATCAACCCAGTGCTTGATTTCTTTGACCGCTACGGCCTGCGCACCGCCCTGCTCCTGCTGACCCTGATTGGCTTCTACCGGGTCTCAGACATCGTCCTTGGCGTGATCTCCAATGTCTTCTACCAGGACCTTGGCTTTTCCAAGGAGGTGATTGCCAGCGTGATCAAGACCTTTGGCCTGTTCATGACTCTACTAGGCGGCTTTCTTGGTGGCACCCTGACCATCCGCTACGGCGTGGTGCGCATCCTCTTTCTTGGTGCGCTGCTCTCCAGCCTGACCAACCTGCTCTTCATGCTCTTGGCTTCGGTCGGTAACAACGTGCCCCTGCTCTGCGCTGTCATTGCGGCGGACAACCTGAGTGCAGGCATTGCCACGACCGCCTTTGTTGCCTTCCTTGCTGGGCTGACCAATATCTCCTTTACCGCCATGCAGTATGCCATCTTCAGTTCCCTGATGACCCTGCTGCCCAAGCTGCTGGGTGGCTATTCCGGCACGATGGTCACGGCCTGGGGCTACCAATGGTTCTTCTTGGCTACTACCTTAATGGGACTACCCGTATTATGGTTGATCTGGCTGGCTGAGAAGCGGCTGCGCTGACTTGTTGCTCAACACAAGGACACGACTATGAATACCCAACGAATATCTGTGGACTTTCCTGCTGACATTCTTCTTGCCTTGAATGAGACGGAGAACCAGCTTGCCCAGCGCATCAAGCTGGCCTTGGCTGTTCAGCTCTACAGAGCGGAGAAACTCACGATTGGCAAGGCGGCGCAGATTGCCGGACTGTCGAGACTACAGTTTGAGACTGTGCTGGCGGAACATGAGTTCCCAGTATCGAACCTGAACGTAGACGAGGTGTTGGATGACATCAGCAAGCTCCGATAAGAACGGACTGGTTATTGCTGACTCTGGAGCCATCTTTTCGCTGGCTGTGCTTGACCAGCTTGAGCTGTTCGATGATACCGCTATTCCAAGTGCGGTCTGGGAAGAGATCACGACTTACGCTGCCGAAAGAAAAGAAAAAAACGTTATGGAAGCACTGACCGGCGGGGTCAGATCAGAAATCGTGTGTCGATAGATAAAAGGCCTGATATTGTTGAAGAACGATCCAGAATTGGTGATTGGGAGGCAGATACGATCATCGGTCGTCGCGGCGGGGCTGTCCTTGTCACGTTGGTTGAGCGCAAATCCCGTTTCAGCATTATTGCCCTTGCGCCGGACAAACGGGCGGACAGTGTCACACAGGCTCTTGCCGGAGCACTGCTCCCATATCAGGAACAAGTTCACACCATAACGTGCGATAACGGCAAGGAATTTTCTTTTCATGAG
>JAPEVH010000036.1 GCA_026645415.1 Candidatus Electronema sp. | reverse complement strand
AAAGATCACGCCGCTCCTCATCGGTCAAAGTGACCTTGTATATTTTTGCCATTTTTCTTCCCTCCTGTTTTCAGTGAAGCAGAAGAAAAGAGACTCGTCAACTTAATGTTGTGACAGCACTAGTGTCTCGGTGAGAGTTACTAGGGTGACTCTGGCAGAGGATGTTTGCAGACTGTGAAAAACCGAGTGCGGAAGGAAGGAAAAAGAAAGGGAGCAGGCAATGAAACAGTCGACCGCACTGCGTAAAGCCTTGCTTCCAGCAAAAGAAAACGGCTAACAAGTCGAACAAATTGAGCTGCCCGTTATTCGCCCTGTTCCTCTTCCAGCATCTCTTTCATATCCATAGCTCGGTCAAATTCATTGATTTCTTTTTCCTGAAGCAGAAGGTCTTTGAGCGCAAAGACTTGGAGACGACAGGACTGACTGAAAAGACGATTTGCCATCAACAGAGAAGATATTTCTAACTCGTTGATATTTCTTGCCGCAGCTAAGTTCATAATCGTACTGATAAACTGCCTATCTTGCTCTTCAATCTGAAGGGCGGAGCGGAGCAAGGGGCGGTATTGCTCCTGCTTGTTTTCCATATCCAGAAAATTGTTAAGCCGGTGATACAGTCCAATCAGGCGGCGGCGGAAGAGTCGATACTGTTGATTCAGATGCTCATTGTCTGAGCTGTCAAACTCCCCAATATCATGTTGAATCCCTTTGATGTTTTTTACTGAATTCATGACATTGCGGGAGGCATAGATTATCCGTTCCAAGTCCTTAGCCTCGTCTTTTTCCAAAGTAACTTGAAGTAATTTGGCGTAAAATTCAACAATCTCACCGTGCAGAAGTTTGATTCGATCATAAAAATCTGGCAAGGTACTACGTTTGCCAAGATTTTTCTCAAAGGGTAAGAGGTGGTCAAACACCAGTTTGTCATCAATACCAAAACTTCTCAGGGTGTAGAGCTGGCACTCTTCAAAAAGGTGCATGATTTCCTTACGCAGGGAGTCTGCACCTGCCTCTGGCACCTCTGCTGGAGCATTATTGAGATAGACGGTAAGAATTTCTTTGCGGTCTGGAAAAAATCGCAGCAAAAAACGAGCTAAAAGACCGATAAAGGGAAAGAAGATAAAGACCCCGATCAGATTAAATATGGTATGAAACAGAGCTAGGCCCATCACAGCGTTGTCAGGAATCTTAAAGAAGATTCCCACAAATTCAGCCAAAGGATGAAGAGCAATAAAGGCAATAATAGCAGTGACGATATTGAAAATAAGATGGCTGGCCGCTACCCGTTTTTTTGCCGAGGTACCACCGATTGCGCCAAACAGTACGGTCACGGTAGTACCAATATTGGCTCCAATAACCATAGCCAAGGAGGTTTCAAAATCGAGCATACCACTATGAAGCCCAGTAAGAATGATAGCAATAGCAGCGGCACTTGCATGCATCAGGCCGCTCATAATCAGGCCAAGCAGTAAGTAGATCCATGCGCCGTAGCCAGCAAGTACCTCTAAATCAACATTCTGGGTATAGGCTTCCACACTGGTCTTCATAAAATCGAGGCCAAGGAAGAGGAAACCAAAGCCAAGTAGCAATCTCCCTGCCTGAAAAAATTTTGCTGAAGAATTGACTAGCATGAAAATAAGGCCGGCACTAGCAATTACCGGAAAGGCTAACATATCAATTTTGATTTTAAAGCCAAAGGCAGCTACTATCCATGCAGTGAACGTTGTGCCGATATTAGCCCCCATCATTACACCAATGCCATTCTGCATAGTCATTACGCCACTTCCAACAAAGGCCAGCACCATCAGTGAAACCGCTGAACTAGATTGAAGAATTGCGGTGACTAAGGTGCCGCTGACAATGGAACGCAGACGACCGTCTGTGTACAAGCGAATCATACGGCGGAAGGCGCGGCCTGATAAAACCCTGATCGCGTCTTCAAGCAGAAACATGCCGTAGAGAAACACCGACAGCCCTGCAGCTAATTTCCAAATATCTATCGAACTATCCATAAGACCCCTCTGAGGTGTAAAATTTAATCTTTCGCTAATCTTATTCTAACCTTCTTTTCATGATGAAGGATATTGCAACTTCATTCAATAAGTTTTTCCGCAACAAGGAAGGTCGAGCAACGACGGTCTTTTTCTCGCCCTCTTTCGCTTTTTTCAAAAATAAGGTATTTTGCTCTGCTGTTGAATAGGCACTGTTTTTCTGTTGCAAATTCCGCCGCTGCCCACTAAAAGAAAGGGGTTGCTTGGCCTTTAATCTTTAGTTTGAGCCTAACATGGACATCGGAAAGCTCCTGCCGCAAGAATGCTGTCTGCTGGTTATTGATCCCCAAGAACGCCTGATGGCTCATATTCATGAGGCAGCGCGGGTGAGCAAAAATATTAGTCTCATGCTCCGACTTGCCGAGGTTTTGGAGATCCCAGTTTTGGCCTGCACTCAATACAAGAAAGGCATTGGCCCTTTTGTGCCAGAACTGGCCGAGCTACTTGCTGACAAACCTTGCGTAGACAAAACTGAGTTCAATGCAGTTGCCAATCCGGGAGTGCGGCGGATGCTCAGTGAGCTGTCGGCCTCAGTGCATACTTTGCTGCTCTGCGGGGTAGAGAGTCATATCTGTGTCTGGCAAACAGCGGTTGGCGCAGTGCAGGAAGGCTATGAAGTGCACGTGGTGGCCGACGCAATTTCCTCGCGTACACCAGAAAATGATGCCTATGGCAAACAGCGTTTGCGGGAAATCGGCGCGGTACTGGCTCCAACAGAAATGATTATTTATGAATTTCTCTACAAAGCAGGCACTCCGGCTTTCAAGGCCATGCTGCCGCATTTGAAGTAAAAATTGCTTCCCTCTGTGTTCAACTTCTAATCGCCACAAAATGACCGGAAATCAGTTACGAGAAAAATTTCTCAACTATTTTGCCAGTAAAGGGCACACGATAGTCGAATCATCTACGCTTGTCCCGCATGACGATCCCACTCTGCTTTTTACTAATGCGGGTATGTTCCAATTCAAGCGGATTTTCATGGGTGAGGAGCACCGCGACTACGTGCGGGCTGTCTCCTGCCAACGCTGTGTGCGGGCTGGCGGCAAGCATAATGATTTGGAAAACGTCGGCCACACGGCCCGGCACCATACCTTTTTTGAGATGCTCGGCAACTTCTCTTTTGGCGATTACTTCAAAAAAGAGGCCATCGTCTTTGCGTGGGAATTTCTGACCAAAGAACTGGCTATCAGCCCGGAACGGCTTTGGATCACGATTTTCCGCGACGACGACGAGGCCCAAGAACTCTGGGAGCAGATTGAGGATTTGCCTAAAGGCCGCATTGTCCGCCTTGGCGAGAAAGACAATTTCTGGGCAATGGGCGACACCGGCCCCTGCGGCCCCTGCTCTGAGATTCACCTTGATCAGGGCGCGGAGCACGGCTGCGGCAGGCCAGACTGCGCCATTGGCTGCGACTGCGACCGCTTCTTGGAGCTGTGGAATTTGGTTTTCATGCAGTTCTACCGCTCCTTGGATGGAACTCTTACGCCGCTGCCCAAACCTTCGATTGATACCGGCATGGGTGTGGAGCGGGTGGCCGCAGTATTGCAAGGCAAGTTCAACAACTTTGACAGCGAAGTCTTTGCGCCCCTGATCAGCACGGTGGAGCGACTTTCTGGCAAAAAATATCACGAGAATCGCGCTGATGATACCGCGATGCGGGTCATTGCCGATCATGCCCGCGCCACTGCCTTTTTGGTGGCAGACGGGGTGCTGCCCTCGAACGAGGGGCGCGGCTATGTCTTGCGCCGAGTGATGCGCCGGGCCATCCGCTTTGGCCGGACACTGGGCTTGACCGGCCCATTCTTTGGCGAGGTCTGCCGCGAAGTGCTGCGGACGATGCAGGATGCCTATCCGCATTTAGCCGATTCCAGCCAGCTCTTGGACAAGGTGACAGACCATGAGGAAAGTCGCTTCGGCGAGACCTTGGACAAGGGCTTGGCCATGCTGGATGACGAAATTCAACGGGTTTTGGGCGAACAGCCTGAACGCCCAGTCATCAACGGCGATTTCATCTTCAAACTCTACGACACCTACGGATTTCCAAAAGATATTGTCCGTGATGTGGCCTTGGAGCATGGCATCGGTTTAGATGACGTAGGCTTTGAAGCGGCCATGCACGAGCAGCGTGAACAGTCGCGCCGCTCCTGGAAAGCTAAGGACTTGGATCATTTCTCCGCTGGCGTGATCAATCTGCTGGAGCAGGGCAAGAAAAGCGAGTTTCTTGGCTATAAACAACGAAGTGCGGAGAGCGTGGCTGAGGGCATTCTCGACA
>JAPEVH010000085.1 GCA_026645415.1 Candidatus Electronema sp. | reverse complement strand
ATTATCGAAAATCAATTTCCGACCGATTTCAACGACACGCTTTTTTTACAAAACATGGATTACCTCAAAAATGGCTTCTTTGTACTCTGTTCTATGAAATTATGCTTAACTTAATGGCAGTGATGCTTTGTAAAGATGGTCTTCAGTTGCTTGAAGCTCAATACCAATTGCTTTATTTGCAGATTTGGCATCGCCAATTTGTTGATAATTTAATCGCAATGAGCGTGCAAATTTTAGTCTTAGGTTTTCTGGGCCAGGGCAACCAACATCGAGAATATCATTATCTACTTGCGTTTTATCAAAGGATGCATAGTCAAATTTACATCCATTAAAGTTACAACCAGAAAGATTACTGTTAATAAATCTGCATCCGGTAAGATTACAATCTTTAAAAGTACAATTTCTTAAATAAGCTGCATCAAAAATACAGTAGCTAAAGTCCACATTTTTGAACTCTACCTTCAAGGCCACAAGCCGCTCGAACAATTTATTAATGAACTTCTCTTGACTTACTGGAGAGTCAAATTTTTTGTCAGAGAGTTTTTCTCTTCCACTATCTTTTATCATCCTAAACCCTAGAGTAATGACTTTTTTTGATCATATGGCTAACGGGCGCTGTTGAGCCGCGAGACTCGCAGGTGCGGAGGAGAAAGTGCTGTTTTTTCTTTTTCGTGCCGAGAATCGCAGTCGGCTGTGGCTTTATCAGCTTTCCAGTTCCGACCAGAAAGCAGGCACCCGCTCAGTTAAATAAGCATTGCCATCTGTTATGTTTACTGCGGAACAAATCGTTCTCGTTCGGTTGTGCGGCCCAAGAAAAAGTGGCAAGGAACTGAAGCAGCGTTTTCATTGGTTGTATTGCTGCTTCAATGAAAAAAAAATTTACAGGCTCTTAATCATCCTGTCAACAAAAAAGGTATTCATATCAGCCTAATCAGTAACAGTTATTATTCCCGTGCAAGACGAGAGCCTAGGAAGAAAAGGCAAAGAAAAACCCGCGAACCTGTTAAGGTTGCGGGCTTTATCGGACAATCGCGGAAGCGAATGAACTGCTTTATGGTGCCCGGAGCGAGAATCGAACTCGCACAGTTACAAGAACCGAGGGATTTTAAGTCCCTTGCGTCTACCAGTTCCGCCATCCGGGCTATAGAATACAACTTGCAAGCAAGATTACTGCCTGCCCGCTGATTTGTCAAGAAAATGCAGCATGACTTGTCCTGATGTCTGTTTTAGGCAAGAAAGTCAATCTTATTATCACCTGGTTTCATCTCTGGACAAAGACGGATTTCAATGGCCGCCTGATGCCTGCTCTCTAATTCGGCAATATCTGCCCGTTTTTTGTTCAGCAGGTACTGTCCAACTTCCAAAGGCAAACTGGCCTCCACTCGCCTGACCTTTCTACGGCTGACCCCGGTCTGAATACGGCGCAGATAGTATAGGGCCAGCGTTTCCACCGAGCGGATCACGCCGCGTCCGCCACAGTATTCGCAGCAGTGATAGCTGCCTCGTTCAATTGGTGCGCCCATCTTCTGTCGAGAAATCTGCATCAGGCCGAAACGGGAGATGCGGCTGATGTCAACCTTAGCTTTATCCCGCTTCATCGCGTTCTTAACCTGCCGCTCAACCTCTCTAATATGCGTACTGCTGCGCATATCAATAAAGTCCACCACAATCAAGCCACCCAAATCGCGCAAACGGAGCTGCCGGGCCAGCTCATCTGCGGCCTCCATGTTAGCAAGAAAAATAGACTGATCAAAATCACCTTTCAGAGAGGTACGGCCAGAATTCACGTCAATCGCCACCAGTGCCTCAGTAGGATCGATAACAATGGAACCGCCCGACGGGAGCTGAACCTGCGGCTGATAGATTGATTCAATCTGCTCTTCAATACTGTGCTGGTTGAAGATCGGCTTTGCGCCTCGGTGCAGTTTAACCTGTACTTTTTGCTGATGTTCCGGCAGACTAGCCACAAACCTAATTACCTGATCATAAGCCTCTTGGGTGTCAGTGATAATTTCAACAATCTCTGGCGTGAAATGATCGCGGAGAAAACGCAGTATCGTGTCTTGATCCTCGTAAACCAAGGACGGGGCAGACTGGTTCTGGCCGCGCTGCCGAATTTCTTCCCAGAGGTTGGTGAGATGGGCAAGATCTTCTTCCAAAGCGATTTTGGTGATTTCAGCACTTGCGGTACGAATGATATAGCCAATGCCCTCAGGCAGACTCAGGTCAGCCATCACTTGCCGCAACTCACCGCGCCGCTCCTCACCAGAAATCTTGCGAGAAACACCTGCACTGTCACTGCCTGGCATCAGCACGAGGCAGCGGCCTGGCAGGGAAAGATAGGTAGTTATATTTGCGCCCTTACTGCCAGTCACTTCTTTAACCACCTGCACCAGCACTTCTTGGCCCTTGCTGACCACGTCTTCAATCTTCAGCTTACGCCATTGCTGTTGACGAATCAGGTTACGGTTTTCCTCACTGATATCTTCCTTGTAATATTCAGGATGAATATCATTGAAAGGCAGAAAGCCATTACGACCAGTGCCTATTTCAACAAAAGCCGCCTGAAGGCTAGACTCTATCGAAACGATTCGGCCCTTATAAATATTATTCTTGGTGCGCTCGTGTACCGTAGTGGTGACATGGAATGCCTCAAGTCGGCCTTCCTCAACAATAGCAATCCGGCACTCCTCTGCTTCCTCTACATTGATCAAGAGTTTAGCTGAGATTTTTTTCCCGGCAGAGGCACTGTTATCGACATCCTCAACTTCGTCCGAGTCTTTTTCCTCTGCTCTCTTCCTCTGATTGCGGCGGTTTGGTCTTTTTGTTGGCTGATCTTGTTCATCGGCAACAACAGCATCCTGCACTATTGCCGTCTCTGTTTGTCCTGCCTCTTGCGGCGGTGCCTCTTCAGTCTTATTCTTTTTACCACGTCTGCGGGGCCGCCTTTTCTTGACCACCGCTTTCACCTCGCCCTCTTCGGTGGTCGGTGCCAAATCAGCAGCAGGGTTTGGCAGAGCTTCAGCCTGCGGTGCCGGTTGTTTTTCCGCAGGAGCGGTTGTTTCTTGTGGCTTGGTCAGAGACTCTTCGTTTAGTGCCACCTTCCTCTTTCTCGGCGTTCTTTTACGCGGTTTCTTTTGTTCTGGCGGAACTTCCACTTCTGCTACTGGAGCTGCCACCTCTGCTACTTTTTGCTCTGCGCCTGCGCTTTTCCACCACGCTCCAGTGGTTACTTTGCGCGCCTTTTTTTTCTGCTCTTCCGCAGTGGCTTTTTCTACCTCATCGGTCATAATCCAGCTTCCTGATAAAAGTAAACAATACAAGCAGTCGCTTATGCTGAATGCGCTGTATCATCCGATGCTGTCCGCACTGTCTGATAATAGAGTGTTCCGTTATGAACTCGTTTTTCGAGCAGACCGCTCTCAATCAGCGCAGCAAGCAACTGCTCAACCCTGTCCATGCTTCCTGTAGGGAAAACACGGTTAATATCGGCAGCCGTACATGGTCGCCGTTTCAACATTTCCAAAATCTCGTTCCCTAGGGCCTGCCGTTCAGCAGCTTGGTCGAGATCAAAATCTTTCTGCCCTTCACCTTCAGAAGGAGAAGGACTGTCTTTTTCTGGTGCGCCGTTTGCCAAGAGATCAACCGGCCGATTGGGATCACAGCGCAGAAAAGCCGCAGCAATGGCCTGCATCCTCTCCTGTGCTACAGGCCGAGCAAAGATCTCTAAAGGCGGACGGGCTACCGTGTTGAGTTGAATTCGATCTAAGCGCATCCGCCCTGCTGCTTGACAGAGAGCAGCAATCTCCTCATTGCTGTCGTTAATTCCTTGAACCAAAAGAATTTCCAGCCAGATTTGCCCCTTAAATTCTTGGGAAAAGGTAACCAACCCTTCAATAAGCTGCTCAAGATCAAGACAACGAGCAGGTCGGTCAATTTTCCTGAACCCTTTTGCCAAAGCTGAATCCAGCGAAGGAATCACCACATCAGCTTGAGCCAGCTCCCGCCGTACCTGCGCATCCCAGAGTAGCGTTCCGTTCGTCAGTACCGCAACTGGTTTGCCGGTTGTCTGCTTGAGATGCCTAATAATCTCCCCCAAAGCAGAATGCAGCAAAGGCTCACCACTAGCCGTGACCGTGACGAAATCTATACTGGCCGCCCGTTTTTCTTGCCGAAAAAAAACATCGATTTCCGCGATAATATCTGCGGTTGGAGCGTATTCAGCTCGTTCGCAGGTGAGCTGGGTCGTTGCACCAACCTCGCAGTAAATGCAGTTGAGCGAGCAAATTTTTTCTCGGAAAAGGTCAATACCGAGAGAACGTCCAAGCCGCCGAGAATTGACAGGGCCAAAGATGTAGTTCATAGGAAAACTAGGGAGATGCGGCCGCCGTTACCGACAAAGAAATCATCCAAGAAAGAATCACAGTTACACGGCAAAAAATTGACTGTGTAATCTCCCGCTGTATAAAAGAAAATTTGGTTTTGCGCAAGGACAAACTGCGCGGCAACGCCGCCGCTCACCGCGCCTTTTCCCTTGACACATGGAATGCGGAAGCGTAAGTTTGAGTCTAAACAGCTTTTCCGAATTCTATAATCATTCTCTTCTCTTTGGAACAAGGAGCGCGTCACGTGCATTCTTCCAGATACCTTTTCCCGGTTATTACGCTGGCCTGCTGTGTCTCTACTCTACAGATACCCACAGATGCAGCGGCAGAGTCTGTTAAAGCTCTGGAGTGGGAAATCAATGCTGACAAACTGACTCGGTTTGAAAATCCACCCAGTATTCTTGCTGAAGGCAATGTTGTGCTGACCAAAATTGAAAAAACGGTCGGCAATAAAAAAGAAGAGAAACAGAGCGGGTGGAGTGACTTGCTCGGTGAGGATACCGGAAATACCGGAACTGCCACAGAGAGTGGAGCCGCTGCCATTGACACAAATGCAGAGCAAAATACTAACACAAAAGGCGCAGATCCGCTAGCAACCTCTAAGTCTGTACCAGTAATCAGCGAAAATGATAGTGCTCTTGTCCCAGAGAAAGATACCGTGACCCTATCTAAGGTTATGAGTACTATCAAAGCTGACCGGATGCTCTATGACACGGAAAAAGATACCGTCAAGATGGATGGCGATGTCTTTATTGAGATTGGCCCAGACCAGCTTGTTGCCGAGGGCGGCTTAGTCGATCTGAAGCAGGAGACTGGCACCTTTGACAATGCTTCTATTATCCGCCAATACAAGGATATGCACCTTGCAGGTCGGGTACTAGAAAAAACTGGTGAGCTTACCTATCATATTGAGGACGGCTGGCTCATCACCTGTAAGCTCAAAGATGGCGAAGTGCCGCCGTGGAGCTTTGCGGCAAAGGAAGCAGACATTACAGATGGTGGTTATGCCTATCTCAAACACGCTACCTTCCGCATTAAAGATGTGCCGATTTTCTATACGCCAATTATGATCTTGCCGGCCAAGCGAACCCGGCAGACCGGCCTTCTTTTTCCGCTGATCTCTCTGTCTGATCGCAATGGTTTTGGTGTAGAACTTCCGCTGTTCATTAACCTCTCACCAAGCAGCGACGTTACGCTTTATCCGCATTATCTTACCAATCGAGGACTGCTGGCTGGAGCTGAGGCGCGTTACATGCTCTCCCAAACGGATCAAGGCGCGATTATGGCCAACTTCCTCTCTGATGATTTGGAGGCAGAAGGTAGATACACCTACACGGATCAGAACCGCTACTGGCTGCGGGCTAAGATGGATCAAAAGTTTGGCGAATGGACGACCCGACTGGACTTGGACACGCTCTCTGACAGAGATTATTTAAGCGAGTTTGATTTTGGTCGCACTGGTCTGACGATGAGTGACCGCTATTTCCTCGAACAGTTTGGCCGTGGCCTCCAAGACAAGACCGTTGATCAGCGTACCAACAGCTTCAAAGCCTTGCGCTCGTGGGATAATGGGACATCGATGAAGGCCAGCATTGTTGGTATCGATGATCTTGCTGAAGGAGAAGAAGGCTCAACTGCTCTCTGGAAGCTGCCAGAAGTTAAATATAATGGTCGCCTTCCTCTCTATGACAAGATTAAGACAGATCTATCATGGGATACAGCTTATGTCCATTATTGGCGAGATGAAGGTGTAGCTGCGCAGCGGATTGATCTGTATCCAAAAGTGACTGCTGCCGTACCGTTATTAAATCAATATCTTGATTCATCCGTTGCTCTAGGTGTTCGGGAAACCGCATACTCTATAGATGCGAATGGCGATGAGGCGTGGCAAGACAGTAGTTCAGAAAATCGCTTACTTGGCAGTTTTGAAGCAGAAGTTTCCAGCTTGATGCGCAAGGATTTTGGCAGCATGAGCAGCGGCTGGAGCCACACACTCCGTCCCTTTGTCAAGTACATCTATGTTACTGATGATCAGGGCGATGTGCCGCAATTTGATTCAGTTGACAGCTTTGCGAATCAGAATTTAATCACCTACGGCCTGAACAACTTCTTCAATATTTTTGGCACGAAAGCCAATAATGAGGAATTTGAGCGGGAATATGGTTATATCAAGTTACAGCAAAGCTATGATGCCCGCAGCGAGGCTGATGAGGAGCCATTCCTGCCGATTGAGCTAGATACTGCATGGTATCCAAAAGGAAACATGATGCTCAAGTACAGCACCAAGTGGGATGTGTATGATACTGAGTTTATTAAACACGTCGCAGAAGCTGATTACTGGAGCAATCGAGGCGACACCTTCTCCCTTGATTATCTGTACTATAAAAATGACTGGGGCGAGGATACGAACTCTGTTCGCCTTTCTACGCTTATTGCCCTGATGTACGATGTTTCAGTTGGCTATTCCTTAGAAAAATCTTTGGAAGATTCCATTACCGTGCAGGAAAAGTTCCGCCTAATCTATCATCCGGCCTGCTGGTCTGTTGAATTGGGCGCGGAAACCACACCAGACAACGAGCAGGTCACAATCCTTTTCCAGCTTGCCAATATTGGCGCACCTTTTGGTATGGATTTGCTAGGGAGATGATGATGCACTGTATAGACGTGTTTAATGGCGATGCTGATGGTATTTGTTCTTTACACCAACTGCGACTGCATGAGCCACAGGCAGAAGCACGATTGATCAGTGGCATAAAACGAGATATTTCGCTTTTAAAGCAAATTGAGACGGTACGAGACAGCAGTATCACGGTTCTGGATATTTCGTTAGATAAGAATCGAGAAAGTTTAACACAGCTTCTTGCTCAAGGAAATAAAGTCCTTTACGTAGATCACCATTATGCTGGCGAGGTGCCGCATTCTGATTTGTTGACGATTCATATCAATCCAGAACCACAGCTCTGTACTTCCCTGATCATCAATTGGCTCTTGGAAGACAACTATGCAGCGTGGGCTGTGGTTGGTGCCTTTGGTGATAATTTAGATGAATCTGCCCTAGAGCTTGCACAACGTCTAAGTCTGACCAATTTAGATCAGCTTCGAGAACTTGGCATCCTTCTCAACTACAATGGCTACGGAGCAGCTTTGGAGGATTTATTTTTCCATCCTGCTGAACTCTATCGTCAAGTACGTCCTTATACCGACCCTTTGGTATTTTACGCAGATTCCCCTGCCCTGAAGGCCTTGCGGCAAGGCTATCAAGATGACATGGAGCGGGCAAAATTGTCGCAGCCAGTACATGAAGACCGCACCGGCCGGATTTTTCGTTTGCCTTCAGATTCTTGGGCACGGCGGGTCTCTGGAACGTTTGCCAATGCCGTAGCCAACGAACGACCTGATGTAGCCCATGCTATGCTAACAGAAAATCGGGATGGCTCCTTGCTAGTGAGCGTTCGTGCGCCGTTACAGAATCGAAACGGTGCGGACACTCTCTGTCGTCAATTTCCTAGTGGTGGCGGACGGGCAGCAGCAGCAGGCATCAACGCCCTGCCTGAAGAACAATTAGATACGTTTATTCAGGCATTCAGTCGCCAATTTGGAGAGTAGTTTTTTCGATTTCACCCCTTATTTATTATGCGCATATTGCTTCGTTTTTCTGCTTTTCTGCTAATAGCAGCCCTATTTGTCCTGCCTATTGCTGCTTCAGCTAAGGAACCCAAGGCTGCCGATCTGGTAGAGGATAATCAGGTTATTGATCTCCGCCAAGCCAAGTACAAACAGCTTTTTCGGGAATTAGAACGGAAGCACCACTTCAGCGCACAGGAGCTTGAACAGCTGTTCAAGGGCGCAACAATCTCCAAACGGGTATTGGAATTGATGGATCGGCCGTGGGAGGCCAAGCCCTACTATCAATATTTTCCTCTCTTCATCACCCCGCAGAATATTCTCACCGGCAAGATGAAACTCAAGGAACATAAACAGCTGTTAGACAGGATTGAACAAAAATTCGGGGTTGACCGAGAGATCATCGTCGCTATCTGGGCAGTGGAAACCCGCTATGGCACGAATCAGGGTGATTTTAATATCTTCAAAACTCTGAATACCTTATTTGATGCCTATCCGAAACGCTCTGAGTTCTTCGGCAAGCAGCTTGTCGATTTTCTCCTCCTTTGCAAGGAAAATGATATTGATCCGCACCAAGTCAATGGCTCCTATGCTGGTGCCTTTGGTCAGGCACAATTCATGCCTTCATCGTTTCGCTCGTATGCGGTAAGTTTTGACGGCAATAAACAGTGTGATCTCTGGAAGTCAGTCCCTGATGCGTTGGCTTCGATTGCCCATTATCTCCAGCGGCACGGCTGGACGCTGGACGCTCCGATGTACGCCGAACTCGGCCATGAGCTGAAGAATAAAAGCCTGATTACGGCGATGAACAAGGGTCGCAAAGGCCGAGTTGCTTGGCGGACAGTCCGTGACCGGCAGCAGGCAGATATTCCGCCGTCACCGGGTGGACGGGATCTGTCCATTGTCGAGCTGGAACTGAACCCGCAGCAGTCACCCTACAAATTTCGCTATGTGGCTGGTTATCCGAATTTCCAGACAATTACCGAATACAATCATTCCAATTTTTATGCAATGGCCGTGACTGAGCTGGCAGAAGCCTTCCGCAAACCGTAAGCAGGAACTGTGATGAAGATCGTCTGTAAAAACAAAAAAGCCTTTCACGAGTATCATATTGATAAAACTATGGAAGCCGGACTTGTTTTAAAAGGGCCGGAAGTTAAATCGCTACGGGCTGGAAGAGCCAATCTCAAAGACGGCTATGCTAGCATAAAAAATGGTGAAGTATTTTTGTATAATATTCATATTTCACCGTATTCTTTCTGTACTCATACTCCATTTGATCCGCTACGGGTGCGAAAATTGCTCTTACATCGGCAAGAAATTCGCAAGCTCATCGGCAAGCTGAACGAAAAAGGGGTTGCGCTTATTCCGTTGAAGATATATTTTATAGATAAGGGTATGGCTAAAGTAGAACTTGGCCTTGCTCGCGGTAAAAAACTGTATGATAAGCGGGCAGCTTTGAAAGAAAAGCAGTCCGAACGCGAAATGCAGCGGACGCTGCGCCATAATGAATAGAGAAAGTATATGGGGGTGAAACGGATTCGACGGGGATATGTAAGCTTACCGTTGCATGCCGAGCCTTCTGTCAGCTCGTAAAAAAGACGGAACATTAAATATAATCGCAGACGATTATAATTACGCACTGGCAGCTTAACCTGCTGTGCCGCTTTCCCGGCTCGCGCCTGTAAGGCCGGAATAAAGCGTCGACTCTTCGGGCTGGTTGTCGGTTATGCCTAGAAACTGATGATGAGATTGAATAGGATAGCAGTTGGCAATTTTTGTTGTGAGTAATAGCCACCTGCGAAATTGAACTTGCAACTAAGCATGTAGATACGGGAGGGGAGTATTTTCGGACCCGGGTTCAACTCCCGGCACCTCCACCAAGATAAGCCCGCCGCCGATTAACGGTAAGCGGGTTTTTTTATATCCACAAAAAAAAATTGGAGGCTGAAACATTATGAACGGTCTGATGTGGATTCTCTTTATTGTCATGATAGCTCTGCTAATCCTGTCACTGCTTTGGTTGATCTGGAAGCTCCGCTATTTTTCTCAGTCGCAGAATCAGACGTATCTGGATGACAGGCTCATGCAGGCTATGCTGAAAGATCAAGACGTATCAAAAAAAATCAAAAAAGCCTTGGTGAAAAAATCGAGTGGGCTTGATGCTACTGATGAGGAAGATGAGACTTCAGAGCAACCAGAAGAAAAAGCCTCCTGATATTCTTTTCCTCTATTCCTTTATACAGCATTCATGAATACTAAACCGCAAGCGATTTTTCTTTCCAAGTCGCAGCTCATTATTGACATTGTTCAACTCTGCATCGGTAGTACGCTCTGCGCTATTGCGACAAATAGCATTCTGATTCCAAACAATTTTCTTACTGGTGGTATTACCGGTATTTGCTTAATCATTCACAAAATTATTCCTACTTTTGATGTAGGACTGCTGTATTTTCTCTTTAATATTCCACTCTTTGTTCTGGCGTGGATGTCAGTAGGACGAAGATTTTTTGTTTTCAGTATCATTGGTGCATTGACCTTGACCTTCGCTCTGCTCTCGATCAAATTTGTCCATTTTCAGGTTGAGGATAAAATGCTTAATGCCTTGCTTGCTGGTCTTATTCAAGGCGTAGGTGCTGGTCTTTGTTTGCGCACATCAGGCTCTCAAGGTGGTACAGATATTCTTTCTGTCATGTTGCTAAAGCGCTTTTCGATCAGCATCGGTAGCACTATCTTGACAGTCAATTGTATTGTTATGCTGCTGATTTCAGTGTACTATTCAATTGAAGCAGTGCTCTACACTATGATAGTCGTCTTTGTTGGTTCAAAAATGATCAATATTGTGGTGACTGGTTTTAGTCAAAGAAAATCTGTTTTTATCATTTCTCAAGAATGGGAAAAAATATCTCAAGAAATTCTCAAAGATATTCGGCGCGGGGTAACAATTATTAAAGGTGAAGGAGGATATAAACGCAGTAGCGAACATATTCTCTATGCAGTTATTGCCTTTACAGAAATCGGTGAACTCAAGCGAATCGTTCGCAACATTGATCCTAACGCTTTTGTAGTTATCAGCAATACGTTAGAAGTGATGAACTACCGAATCGGTAATCAGCCACACTGGTGATCAGGTAGCAGTAGCGACGTAATGGCAGTAAAGACCTGATCGACAGTAATAGCCTGAAGACATTTATTATCTGTACAGGGAGTCTTGCGGTGATTGGCTGCGCTAACACAGGGTGAGCAGGCCAGTCCAGCATAGATCGGCGTGGAATTACCCAGTGAGCCGTACAGCTTCGGAGTTTCAGGGCCAAAGAGGACAAAGGTAGGGAGTGCTGTGATTGAAGAAAAATGCCCTGGCCCAGAATCATTTGTCACCATGAGCAGCGCGATAGCGTAAAGCAGCGGCAGCTCCGCCAACCGCACTGCTCCAGCAAAGTTAATGCAGCGATTATTATTAACTGCGTGGCATCGCTCTGCTGCTTCCTCTTGCTCTGAAGGCGCACCAGTAATCAACACCAAAATATCTGGAGCAACAGCAAGAATACGCTGAATTAACTCCACATATCGTTCTGGCATCCAGCGACGTTGAGGCAGCATTTCACTGGTATTAGGATTGATTAAAACCAGCCGCTGCTGGGTGCGATCATATCCAGCATAACATTTTGCCACTCGCTCGTGCATCCTCTCCAGTTCTGCTTCTGCGAACTTAAGCGTTGGCAAGTTTATTTCCTCATCACGAACGACCTGTTTGGAGTATGGTAGTTCAGCCTTCTCTGTCAGTAAGCTGTTGACCAATGCAATGAAGTTCTTAGCAATGTGCAGATGTGGATTATAAGCCACCCGATGGGTGAGCATCTCACCACGATAAAGCCCTTCCCCACAGAAGCGATAAAACCCGACTCGCTTGCCTGCTCCGCTTGCGCCAGTCAGCAGGGCTGTGAAGCGAGAGAATAGTTCCAAATCAATGACAGCGTCTATTTTTTGCTGTCGTGTCCAGCGGAGAAAACGAAATGTATCCCAAGCGAGCACCAATAAGCCTGTTTCGCGTAGGGTGAAAACGTTTTCCGGCGGGATGGTGTTGAGTAGAGCAAGGCTGGCCCGGTTACAGGCAAAAATAACGAAAAATATTTCTGCCTTTAGCTGCGCTCTTGCCTTACGTAGAGCGGGATCAGCAAGGATGGTTGACCCCATTTCCGATAACTCAATAAAGAGAACTCGTTTTATGGGAGCTATTGGTCGAGGAGTACTATTTTTCTGTACACGGAGGAACTGTGTAAGAAGAAAGGTGAGCGGAATGCCCAGCCAGCGGTCCACAGCCCGCATGGTATCAACGTTCATTAGCGTGCTGTTTGTGTTTGCTTCTCAGTTAGATAGACTAACAAACCTGGTAGAGATGCCGCGAGCATAATTAAGCCACAGAGTAGAGAAAAGGCGAGTACCTTTTCCTTTTCTGCTCCAATAAGCAGAAAAAAACCAACCATTGCCCCTTCACGCACACCCCAACCTGCTAGTGAAATAGGCAAGATAGTCAATAAAATAACTGGGGGCACTAAAGTTAAGTAAATTTGAAAAGGATAGTTCAGGCCGACAGCTTTACCAACCATAAAGAATCCGCCCATAGATAAGAGATGGATAAAGATGGACAAACCTAATTGGACAGAGATCGAAGATACGGATGAGTAAACCTGAAAATAACGTTCTGAGAGACGACCTAAAAAGCCGAGATACTTACCAGCAGCAAAAAAAGAAAATTTGCGGAACAGAAAGAGCAGAAGTAAACCAGTCGTCAGGGCAGCAAGAATGAAGAGGAGCGGATATTCTACATTTTCTGGTAGTAAATGGTGATTCGCGAGCAGGGCAGCGATATTCAGCAGGAGCAGTCCGGTTAGCCCAACAATCCGATCAATAAAGACACCAAAAAAAGCATCCTCTGTTGAACCGCCTTTCCGGGCACAGTCCAAGATACGGACACCATCACCGCCGATACTTGTCGGCAGTCCTTGGTTAAAGAAAACACCTTTAAAATAACTTTTCAGATAAAAGCTGGCTGATTGCTTGAAGCCAAGTTGCCTCATAATCAGTCGCCAGCGGCTGGCAGCAACTGTATTACAGGCTATTTGCAAAAGACAAGCGGCAAGAAGATAGACAGGCGAGGCTGCTGCTATAGCTGCTGTCGTGCTTTTGCTATCAACACTACGGAAAATCAATAAAAGTAAAAGTCCAGCCACAAGTATCTTGAGGCCATATTTTTTAGCAGTATCAGAGAACTTCATGTTGTTTTACGGCTGCTTGGCAAACAGGACAGGGGCGAAATCCGGCTTTTCTGGCAAGCTGAACATCGCGGAACTCTAAAGAGGATCTTCGCTGCTGATACTGCCTGCAACCTGGGAGATGAAAAAGACCACTATCAGGGTCAGCATGCACGAGCAACCCACCAGCATGTCGCCGACGGATGGTGCCACGTTTTCCTTTCCAGCGATGGGTTAATCTTTTCCATGGATTGAGGAGCAACACCTCTACTATCTGGTTGAGCATTGACGTAAAGAATTCAGGAATCAATGGACGTTCCCGTTCAACGCGGCGAAAGATAAATAAGGTAAGAACAGAAAAAATCAGGTTTGGCAGCCACATGGCAACGGCGACCGGCAGACTCCTATCTTCACCCATCACTTGGAACATCGTAGCAATAATATAGTAAAGGACAAAAAAGGCTAGTCCCAGCGGTAAACCTACGGCTCGACGACCTAGCCCAGCTTGTAGCCCCAAGGGGATACCTAGCAGACTGAGGATGAGACAGCCTGCGGGCATAGCTAACCGATGATGATATTCAGTCATAAAGGTGATAGCATCCTGTGGATTCACATCTGGCTGACTGGCAGCGGTCAGCAGTTGCTCCTGTGACATACTGCTCTTGCTTAACTTCGTAACATCATCGCCATCAATGCGGGTTGGTGGTTGCAAGGGAATCTGAAGTTGATAAAGACGGAAGTGGACAATTTGGCCATCTACATCGTCAGTAGTATGTAAGGTGCCATCTTCGAGCACAATAGTAACCGCCATTCTACTAATATCTGCCTGCATGTGCCCGCGTTTGGCCATGATGATGATTGGCTGCTGACGGCCTCGCATATCAGATACATACACCCCGCTCCAGCGGTCGTTCTGGTCCGTCTTATCAACATAAACCACTACTTCGCCTAAGGCTTCAGTGAATTTTTTTTCCTTAATCCCCTTGTCTATTTTCTCTTTAGCGAGCTGATACATGAGCTGGCGCATGGCAATCTCTCCAGCTGGTATCAGACGGACAGAGAAATAGCCAGTCAGGAGAGAAATTGCCGTAGCAAGCAGCAGCACTGGTGGCAACATCCGTCGAAGACTGATACCGCAGGTCTTAAACGCCAGCATCTCTCGCTCATTGGTCAGACGGGTAAAACCAATGATCACTCCTGTCATGCTTGCCATGGGAATGACATAAAGTAGCATGTGGGGAAAGATATAGGCAAAAAGACGAATAAAGTCAGTAAAACCGATGCCTAAATCCAAGACGATTTCCAAGAGAGGAATCAGGCGGACAAGAAAAAATACACCATACAAAATAAGAAAGCTGGCAAAAAAAGGTGCCAGTAACTCCGCAGCAATATAACTATACAGCAATAGGGGCAGGCGCATCTTTTACTTGATCACTTTACTGATATTGACATCAATCCAGTGCTGATCCCACCATTCGCTTGGGGTGACAAAAATGCCATGAATGAGCATCGCAAAGTGAAGATGATCCCCGCCCGCCATACCCGTAGTACCGGTATGACCAAGCAATTCATCCTTAGCCACAGTTTTCCCGACAGCAGTTTCAATGCGGCTCATGTGTGAATAAAGGCTTGCAACGCCTTGACCGTGATCAAGAATAACCATGTTGCCGTAGATGCCGAGATAATCAGCAAAAATAACCCGACCTCGATTCGCAGCCCGTACTTCTGCCCGTTCTGTAGAAGCAATGTCTATACCAAGATGGGTCTGATGGTCAATAGCTTGCCCTTTATAATAATAGGTACGCTGATCTGCATAACCTGCCTTTTTTGCTCCTGGCATCCGTAGAAAACGATCTTGCCAAAGCTGCTCAGGGGAGATGTTTTGACAGGTGGCTGCAATTTTTTCCGCGTTTTTAACCCGGACTTTGTTATTGACAAACAGATATTTTTCCAGATTTGTTCCCTGCATATCTGGGTAAGCTTCTTGGAATTCAGGAATTTTCTTATCTAAGAAGCCATCCGAAATATTAATACGATCTGTTTTATCTTTCGCAGCTTTGAAATGCGTCGTAAAAGGAGCCTGACCTTGGTTTCCAGCCTGATCAACAGCAATCACTTGAGTGTCTTCTAATTTGCTGCTATTCCAAGGCAGAGCAAGATAGGCAATAAAAAGATTATTTTTCCCTGCAACAGGATAACCTTGAAAAAATCGCCCATCAATCATTGCGCCATGCCGTTCGCAGGGTTCAGAAAGGCTATACAGCACTATACCGCTGCCGCCCGGCATGAGCTGCATTGGTGTATGATCAATTATTATTTTTGGTATGCTACTATCTACAGTTACTGGTAAATGTAGTTCAGTTGTATTACGTTGGAGAGAGAAATCTTGAACTGTTAAGAGTAGTTCTGCGGTGCCTTCTTTGAGAGCCAATTTTTTTGCGTCAATAGCTACAGTTTCCTGAACTGCGGCAGGGCCAGCTTGGGAAAACCAAGCTTGACGAGGAAACTGTCGGTCAAACAAGGGATACGATGTGCCATTTTGCAAGAGCGTGATGGCAATCTCGCTAATGCCGCTTTTTTGGTCCGCAGCATGAAAAGGCAGCTCTATGGCCCCACCAATAAACTTAATTTCCTTATCAACGGAAACAACCGGTTGTTCAAATTCAAAGAGAATCAATCCAGCAACAACGATTCCGGTGGTTAAGAGTAAGAGCAGGGTAAGGATAGCCAAGCGGCCTAAACCTTTTGCATTGGCGGAGCGAAAATAGCTGCTAAATTTACTTCTGTTTTTTCTGATCATCATCAGTCTGCCTTGTCTTCAGTTTTCTGATTTAGGCCGGGCGGCTTTTGCCCCTTCATTCATTCCAGATGATTTCGTAGCGTTGAGCGTGGAAATCAGGCACCGGCACCGGCGCAATTCTTTTGCCAACCGCCTGTTCAAGCTGGCGGACCTGATAGGCTTCTTCTCGCAGAAGCAGTTCTGCAAGACGCGGATTGACTCGCACAGTAATACTTCTTCCATCAATTTTATCGGCATCACGAGTAATACGCCGAAAAATTTCATAGCAGACCGTACGGCGGGATTTGACTACACCTTCACCGCTGCAATACGGACAGCTTTCGTTCAAGGTACGGGATAGGTTTTCACTGGCACGCTGCCGAGTCATCTGCACTAAGCCGAATTCAGATACTCTAAGGATATTCATTCGGTTACGATCATTGGCCATTGCCTCGCAAAGGGCACGATTCAAGGCATCCCGGTTCTGCTCACTTTCCATGTCAATGAAATCAATAATAATAATTCCACCAATATTTCGTAATCGAAGTTGGGCAGCAATCTCCTGCACTGCCTCCATATTAGTTTTAAAAATCGTCTCGGCGAGATTATTCCGGCCTACATAGCGGCCTGTATTGACATCAATCACGGTTAGAGCTTCAGTGCTTTCTATGATAATATACCCGCCGGAACGCAGCCAGACCTTTTTGTCTGCCACTCGACTGATCGCCGTCTCGATACCGTAGGCCTCAAAAAGGGGGAGATCACCGTCGTAATGAACTATCCTGCTCTTAAGTTTCGGGGCAAAGGTACTCACAAAGCGAAGTAGCCGTTCATGTACTTCTGCGGAATCAATGACGACCTCATTAATATTATCTGTAAACAGATCACGCGCTGATTTTAACACAAGATCAATGTCTTTATGCACCAATGCAGGAGCTGAAGAACGACTGGCAGTGGACTGAATCTCATCCCAGAGTATAAGCAGAAATTCCATATCCGCTTCCAACTCAGCACTGCTGATGTTCTCTGCTGCGGTACGAACGATAAAACCAGTGCCTGCGGGCCGGAGATGCTCAATCTTGCGGCGTAGCTCCTCACGAATATTTTCGTCACCAATTTTGCGGGAAATGCCGATATGGTTAGTCAATGGCATAAAGACCAAATTTCGGCAAGCCAAGGTGATATGGCAGGTTAGTCTAGCCCCCTTAGTACCAAGAGGATCTTTGGCAACCTGTACCAAGACGCTTTGTCCCTCTTGCAGGAGCTGGTCAATGCTAGGCTGGGATGAGGAATGTCGACGATAGCAGGGCGTTTCGTCGTCAGTCAGATGCCCTTCCGCATTTGATGGCATTGCCGAGATATGAACATCATCTACATAAAGAAAACCTGTACGCTCCAAGCCAACATCAACAAAGGCAGCTTGCATACCGGGCAGCACTCGCACTACTTTGCCACAGTAAATGTTGCCGATCAACCCCTGCTCCGCAGGCCGCTCGATATGAAATTCTAACAGCCTGCCGCCTTCAACCAAGGCAATTCGGTTTTCATAAGGGGCAGCGTTGATGAGGATGTCTGTGTACATAATTAGTAGTCATTACTGTTTGTAACCGTCATGCTTGTCGATCTGACGGTGTGCCGCGAAGCCTGATAGTACGGACAGTAATGGAAAGAGAAGATATTCATATCCCGGATGTCAAATAACTTAACAAAAAAATGGACTTTTTATCCGATAGTATAAAAAAACGGCCTATGATACTCTGCTTTGCACTGTCTAACAAGAGGAGCTTTAGTTTATCGAGGAACTGCGCTTCTGCTGGACATTTTAGCGAATTCTTTTTACAATACAGCCATTATGTTTGAAAGAAAAAATGAATCTCATCTTATCAAGTCCTTGGGTTGGTCTGTGCAAGGCTTGCTTGCGGCATGGCAGGAGACCGCCTTTCGTCAAGAAATTCTTCTTCTTATCCTCTTTGGCCCCTTAGCTTTGTTTCTCGGACAAAATGGGGTGGAGCGAGCCTTACTGATCGGCAGTCTTCTGTTGATACTGATTATTGAGGTACTCAACAGTGCTGTAGAAGCAGCTATTGATCGGATTGGTACAGAACAGCATCCACTCTCTGGCCGGGCCAAGGATTTGGCTTCAGCCGCAGTCTTTATCAGCCTGATCAATGCCGCACTGATCTGGCTACTTATTTTATTCGGTTGATGTTGGTGCCATCGTCCGAAGAACTGCCATAGACGCTGCTGAATCCGAGAATTTTTGCAATCTTACTGACAAAATCCGTTTCATTGTCACAGTAGATGATTTGTCCTTGGCGAGTGAAGCGTAGTTCGTTCTGCACCTGATCCAAGCAGGTTATGACCAAATGCCGATTTTGCGTGGTACGGATTAACGGATCTCGCTGTATGGCATATTCTAGCAAATCAAGGTCAAGTAAAGTGCGCCGGAATTCCCCCTGAAAGCGGTTGGGGATATTGGTCTCTTGGTGATTTACCTTGATATTGTGCGGCAATTGTTGGTTAGACATTGGCCCGTTGCCATGCCGAGTTTGATAGGCACGACTGACCAGCCAGACTTCCATTTCTTCACTATTATTATTTAGAGCCAGCACATTAGCAGTGCCCGTGTTCGAGCGCGTGACATACGGGAAAAAACCAAAGTGCTGATCAAGCAACAGTCCTTGCGATCCCTCGTAAACTAGGTCACTCCAGTTGCCTTCTGGAAAACCATCTGTTTTACAGATAGATGGCGACTTAGTCACTGCGGCACAACTGTCCAAAAACGCCTCTGCTGAAACAACAGCATATTCTTTATAGAAGAAAGTACGGAGCAGGTCAAGGCGGGTCTCTAGCACCCACGGATAAAAGAGGTCGCCAAAGGTAAGAGAGAAGTGCTGTTCCTCACGGTTGAGGGTATCGCCGACCCCAACCCCGCAGCTTCCATGCGGATGATGTTCTTGATTACGAGCGATGTCATAGGGAGTGGTGACAGGACATTGCGCATCAATAAAAAGCAGCGGTTGAATGCCTTGTTCCAGCAGCAAGTTTAGCTCATTGATGATTCCGACCGGATCAATTGTACAGAATCTGGAAAAATAACTAGGTACACCTTGCAGCGTACCTGAGCCAAAGTTAGAAAAAACATGCCGGATATTGTTTGCGACTACGGTATGCCCAGCTTGCTGACCACCAGAAAAACGAACCACCAGCGGATTGGCGCAAGTTCGGCAGAGCCAGTCTGTGACTAATCCTTTGCCCTCGTCGCCAAAACCTGCGCCAATAACGACCTTGCTGCTCACAGAATAACAGGCGTTTCTGGTAAGCTGCCAGAGGTCGAGGGGATATTTCCAGCCTTGTGCATGGTTTCAGCAATAATTTCTGGAATAACTTTGGACACATCCTCATGGTGATCAAGAATGATTACGTGATCGCCCATAAACTGTTTCCAACCGTCCATGACTTCCTGTCTGCTGCCTGAGCTGGTCTCGCTGATGTGGATATGAAAGACGTGATACATCTGCCGCGCTTTATCCAGCAGTTCAGCAGCAGTAGAGGTTTGATACTGTCCTTTACCTATCATCTTCTGTAAGGCCGCCGCAGGTAGGTCTGGCAAGGTCGGCTCATCACCAATAGTGAAAAGAAAACCCTTCTGCTTGCGCTTCTCAAAACAGTCGATTGAGGTGTGAAATCCAGCAAAGTACCAAGCAAGGAGATAACTTTCGCCGCTATTTCCACCACCCCCACCTTCCAGATAAACATCAGTCAACCATTTGTCGAGCAGCTCATCGCTCGATTCAAACTGGCCCACTTGCAAGGGGCTGCGATCACATTCATGATCACCAACGGCAAGGAAGAGAAGCTGCGGATCTTTCGTTCCACTCTGGATAATCCGACCCATGATATGGGGTAAACCTTCTTTTACGAGATAATGCGGAATCGACCCCATTGAGCCGGTCACATCCAAGGCAAGGATGATAGACAAGGATTCAGGATGCTCGACAGAATCGCGTGATTCCCGCATCTTGACCCCATGTGGATTCATGGCATTGTTGATCGACCGCTGTGAGAATATCTCGCGGGCTGATTTAGTGCTGTAACCTCGTGCTGTTGCTCGTTCAGCTCGGTCTTCAACCGAATAGTGTCCCCAGCCCATCTTATTTCCCTCCGAACAGGTATTTATACCGCTGTTTGGCAATTTCCAAGGTGATCTCAGCCTGTCTGATCTTAATACCAAGGTCGATGTCCTTGGCTACGTATTCCTCGCAGTTAAAGTCACTGGCAAGAATCAAGCTCTGCGTTGTTGTAGGTGAGAGATCAAGCATATACTCTTGCTCTCGTTGCATTTTTCTGATACTGATTTCCAAATCCTCGATTTTTCGTTTATAGACCAGTTGCGCGTCTTCGGCAATGGCTGCGGCCCGATCAGCCCTGATTTCTTTATTATTTCGTTTTAGTGAGCTAATAAAAGCTCCTGATAAATCTTTATCTTCCATGCTTTGCTCCTCTCTATCTAATATCTACAAGGCGGACTTGGCTACTGTTAACTGTTCGTTATAGCCGGGTAAAATTTTATCTGTTCATCCTAAGCAGGCTCTTGTAGCCTGTCAAGGAAAAGATGGTAGTTTGAATCCGTTGATTTTTATTTTGCTTATTCTTGAGGAAACACTGAAGTCGATGGACAGCAATATACCGCGTTGTTATTAGAATGATTGTTGTCATCTCTGGCAAGATAGATAGTCTGACCAGAGATGGCTATTCCCTCGTAATTGCTTTGAGAACCATTTTTCAGAGGTAGGCCATATTGTTTTTGATAGGTTAACTTTTTTGATTTTCTATGGGTTGTGTACACGGCAAACATGTTAGGATTGCTGTTATCATCAAACAGAACATATAAGGCACCATTGGCAAAGCACATATCAGATGATGACTGATGGATATTTATTTCATAGGTGTGTATAGATTTGTTGCCCTTTATATCTGTCTTTCCATCTCCTTTTGGTAGATCATAAACAAAAATTTTTCCAAGACAACTTTGAAAGGCAACAAAAAAGAAGCCACCATAATGTTTTGCTTTTCCAAATGGGCAATATTCTTCTGGCACAAAAGTCATTGCCTCCATGTCACCTAGCTTTACTCTATTTGGAAGTTCTAGAATCCAAGAACTTGTTTTTTGTAATGTCCCATCGTTGTTCATAGCAAGTCGTGCTATCTTAGGTTTCTTTTCCTCTTCTATGCCAACCATTAACTTTTTTTTAGCATAGGTAATTGATTCAAAATCGCTGCCATTGTCATCAAGCACTTCTTTCCATGTATTATCTAAATTGCTATACAGATAAATGTATCCGTCATCGCTTGCCATATATAAATTACCATTGACCAACACAAGACCACTTGGTTCATAGTGAGTGGTGTCCCCTAACAGAATAACAGTGCGTCCTGGAAATGGCATGGTTGTGGACATAATTGATTACCTTTTGTCGAAATAGTATGCAAAATATACACTTCTGTAAGTATAGCATTCTCCTTAGCTTGTGGGAAGCAATGCCGTGGAGAATTTGCTTCAGCAAAGAGCTGGCAGAGTGAATCGTGAATTTTCAACAATTAACTGTTGACGAATAAGTAGAAAAACGGCATGTTGGAAAAAATTTATCCTTAAACGCAAAGGATCATAATCAGTAGTGGAGAACTCGACCACCTACATAAAAAACTATGGATATTCAATACAAAGAACCTGTTGCCGTGCTGCTGACCTTGGGCAAGCCGAGCTTGAGCGATGAATGGGATAAACACAACGAATTTGGCATCTCGGAGGAGCATGTGCCTGATTTGCTCCGCATGATCGCGGACGAAAAGCTGAACTGGGACAATTCGGAAAGCGATGCAATCTGGGCACCGGTTCATGCGTGGCGGATTATCGGTAATCTTCGGGCAGCAGAGACTGTGCAGCCGCTGTTAGCACGGCTTGGTCTTTACGAAAATGACGACTGGGCACACGAAGAGATACCAAAAGTGCTGGCCATGATTGGAGAACCTGCACTACGACCAATAGCGCAGTATCTCGCAAACGAGGAGCATAATATATATGATCGGGCAGCAGTGGCTGAAGGACTGGTCTATATGGCGGAGCAGCATCCTGAACTCAAGCAGGACTGCATCACCCGCATAGAGCGGCAGTTAGCCCATTATGCCGAGAATGACCCCGCTCTCAACGGTTTTCTTGTCGGTAATTTGCTGGATTTCAAGGCAGCGGAGGCTATGCCGGTTATACAGCAGGCGTATCAGGAAAACTGCGTTGACGAAAGCATCTGCGGTGATGTAGAGGATGTGGAAATACGTTTTGGTCTGCGGGAAAAACGCTCCTCGCCTCAACCACGTTTTGGAATCAATAAATATTTTTTACCGAAGACTAGCAAGATTGGCAGAAACGATCCCTGTCCTTGCGGCAGCGGGAAAAAGTACAAGAAATGCTGCTTGGATGAATGAAAATCCTTCTGCATGTCTGCTGCGGCCCTTGCACGGTCTATCCGCTAGACTTCCTTCGTCAGCAGGGACACGAGGTGACGGGCTGGTTTCACAATCCCAACATTCATCCGTACCGAGAATTCCGGCGGCGGATTGAAGCCTTGGAAGACTTTGCCCGGCAGAAGAATTTTCAGGTTGAGATTGACCGCAGCTATGGTTTGCGCGATTTTCTACGCCAAGTTGTCTTTCATGAAGAGTGCAGCAGTCGCTGCGGCCTCTGCTATGACATGCGTCTGCTGCCGACTGCTGAACGGGCTGCTGCTCAAGGCTTTGATGCCTTCACCAGCACCTTGCTCTATTCCAAATATCAGAACCACAGTCTCTTGCAAAGCAAGGGCCAAGCCTTGGCCCTTGAATTCGGCAACCACTTTTTTTATCATGACTTCCGCGAAGGATGGCAGCATGGCATTGACGAAGCCATTGCCATGAATCTCTACCGCCAGCCCTACTGCGGCTGTATCTACAGCGAACAAGAGCGGTACGACAAAAAAATGCGGCGCAACACAAAGCCATGACAAACACAGTCTTGCCTGCCCTGTTTTTCCTTCAGTAGGTGTCAAAAAGGTCGTCTCCTTGCGCATCTGATCAATTTTTACAAAGAAGACGGTTGTTACCACTTGGTATTTATTGGTGTGGCTTTGCCGACTTCTTATGTCCTGCTTGCTTTAATACGTAAATCTGGTTACGTTTCGCTTCGATGAGTTGTGTATAGTCGAAGGTATGAGCATTGCGTCATCATGCTGCAACTCACTCTTTTCTCAACTTAGCAACGGTTGCATTTACAACTTGAATCCACCAAAATGACCGGAAAGCTGTGGAACACAGCAGAGCTGCTTGATTTGGAATTTTTCCTTGCTACTGACGAAGGGGAAGATATTGATTGTTTAGCTACTCGCGACCGAGAAATCTGGCTGAATCTATCAACGACAGTCAAAGAGGGTAGGGCAGAGGTACTGCTCCGTTCTTGGCTAGAACGTCGAAGGCAAGTGGAGCAAGATGCCGCTCTACCCGGTGCGCTCTGGCAGGAAATGCTCTTTCTTTTTGCGGCTGCGCTTATTGTCGCGGGATTAAGCAGCGGTGCTGGCCTCGCCTTTTCTTTTCTTGCCTATTCTGGCATGGAATCCGTGAATGTTGCTGCCTACTTTGCCGTCTTTGTCCTCCTTCAGCTTGCCTTAATTTCCCTCCTGACGATCTCGTTTCTCTGTGGCAAACAGCGCGGCCATACGCTTCTTGAATCTTCACTCCTCTACCGCCTAACCGAGCGGCTCTTTTTTTATCTTTTAGAGCGATGCGTGGCAGCGAGCAAGCGGACATCTTCCCGCCTTTCCGCAGAAAAGCGGCTCCAATGGGCAGCTCGGATAGCTAGTCTCAAACATCTTCGCCAGCGACATGGCCTGCTATTTCTCCGGCCTTTTTTCTTGCTGGCCCAGCTTTTTGGCATCAGCTTTAATGTTGGTGTGTTGGTTGCTACCTTGCTCAAAGTGGTCGGCTCTGATCTGGCTTTTGGCTGGCAAAGTACCTTGCAGATTAATGCTGCTTCGGTTCATACTTTAGTAGCAACAATTAGTTTGCCTTGGGCATGGCTGTCAGATAGTTTGGTGCCATCTTTAGCCCAAATTGAAGGATCGCGGCTCATTCTCAAGGATGGTATCTACTCCTTAGCCAGCCGTGATCTCGTTTCATGGTGGCCTTTTCTTTGTCTTTCTGTCTTCTGCTATGGCCTGCTACCCCGACTGTTTCTCCTGACCACTGGCATACTTCGCCAACGTAGCGAGCTGGGTAAACTGAATTTTCAGCAAGGCTGCTTCCGCCAGATCATTCACCGGCTGCGCACACCGCTGATTACAACTGCCGCCCATGTCGAAAAGCAGACAGCAGATTCTGTTCTGTCAGAAGAAGCTGCAAGAACAGAAGAACAGTTTCAGCTAGAATCAGAATCTGCCAATAACACTCTGCCGCCTCTTGTGGTGCTGATTCCAGACGAGCTGTTTTCAGCCTTTCCACTGGAACGTTTAGCCGAACAAACTCGTCGTCGGACAGGACATCAGCTCGACCAGACCTTACCTTTTTGGACTCTGGAGAAAAGCGAGGAAGAAGAGCTGGTCGCACTCAAGGAGACAATGGCGGAACAGGATAGCGCAGATATTCTTGTCATTCACGAGGCGTGGCAACCGCCAGTGCAGGAGTTTCTCGCGTGGTTAGGCTTGCTTCGTCAGCATCTCGGCCCGCAGCCATTGATCATCTTAGCCCTGATCGGCAAACCAGAAGAAGAGACGCTGCTCACTCCAGCCCAAGCGGAGCATCTGCGTATCTGGCGGCAGAAAGTAGCGACAATTATTGATCCTGCCCTGCAAGTCATTTCCTTGGTGCCATAATGTCGCTTATTCCTGAATTTGCTATTGTTGGTCATCCGAATGAAGGCAAATCTTCGGTGGTTTCCACCCTGAGCGAGGATGATTCGGTACGAGTCAGCGCAGTACCAGGTGAAACAACGGAATGCCGGGCCTTTCCAGTGTTGATTGACGGCCGTGAAGTCATCCGCTTCATTGATACCCCTGGTTTTCAAAATCCTCGCAAAACCTTGGCGTGGATGCGGGCTTGGCAAGGCAATGATCAAGAGATGCTCACCGAATTCCTCCGTATTCACCGCGACGATTCGGCCCTGCACGATGACTGCGCCTTACTGACCCCATTGGCTGCTGGAGCTGGAATCATCTTTGTCGTGGATGGTTCCCGCCCGCTCCGCAATATGGACAAGGCGGAGATGGAAATTCTCCGCCTGACTGGTCGACCGCGTATGGCAATCATTAACTGTAAAGATGAGGAAAGCCGCTTTCTTGTAGATTGGCAGAACGAGTTCCGCAAGCATTTTAATTCCATCCGCCTTTTCAATGCTAATAAGGCGACTTACAACCAGCGCATAGCTTTGCTTAATAGCCTCAAAGCAATTGACCAAGATTTGGAAGAGGTGATTGAGACAGTCATCCAAGCCTTTACTCAAGATTGGGAGAACCGCCGCCAACAAAGTGCAGCCTTGATCACGACCATGCTCAAGGACAGCCTGAACTACCGAGCCAGCGCGCCTTGTCCTCCCGGAACAGATGAGGAAGCACTCAGAGCAAAACTGCGTAGCGCATATACAGACTTTGTTACAAAACGAGAGCGCGCGGCGCATCAGCAACTTCGCAGACTTTTCAAGCACACCCTCTTTAATCTGCAACTGTCAGAGCAGTCTATTCTTCAGGAAGACCTGTTTGCCGCTACCACCTGGAAATTTCTCGGCTTGAGCGATGAAGATCTGATCTGGGCAGCCGCAATGAGCGGTGCTGCGGTTGGTGCAGGCATGGATGTGCTCGCCGCAGGTATTTCTTTTGGGGTGTTCATGGCTATAGGCGGTGCTGTTGGTGCTGTCGGTGCGGCTGTCAAAGGCCGAGATTTGCTTTCCGGTCGCCGTCTTCTGGGTATGAAATTGGACAAGCAACAGATGCAGGTTGGGCCAGTGACTAATATTCAGCTTTTGTACATCCTGCTTGATCGTGCTTTGCTCTATTACAGCCATGTTGTGAGCTGGGCGCATGGTCGGCGTGATCACGCAACCGCACGAGATGGAGAGGCGGAAAAGCAAGGCTATGCTTCAGAGTGGACAACCGAGGAACGCAAAGTCTGTGATCGTTTCTTTAAGGCATTACAAAAAGATGATCTGATTGTGCAGGAGCAAGAAGAGGATGCCTTAGTTGATATGCTTCAGGCGAAGCTGAAGGAGATGTCGAGGAGCTAACCAGAGCAAACTGAGCAAAAACTGAAGAAGGAGACATCATGGTTGCTGAACTGCTGATAACTTGGGGAGTCAAAAGTGTGCTTGGGCAAGATTTTGCCAAGAATATAGCCAAAAGCTATGTGGGTGTGGGCAAATGTTTCGCCACGGTGTGTCAGGCGGCGGCGTTCTGCCCAAAAAAATGCATCGTGGTAAAAGACTGAGTTGGCAGGATTTGCAGTCGCAGAGTATTAAGGCGTTTTTTATGTTATATTGACTTGTTGTTTCGTCATTTATCTTTTTGAACTACATGACTAAAGCCATCGACTATCTTGCCGCGATACCACCAACAGAGTACGGTGGTGCTAATGCTATCACGGGGTTTGCTTATCAGTATAGCTGGACTGTCTGCAAGCTTATTGAGCTTCATAAAACTGCTGACGACTATGTGGTGATCTGTGATTATCACGATGATGTTGTTGTTTTGGAAGGAGGAATATCGTCAGAAAAGGTTGATTTCTATCAAGTTAAAACAACACAGAAACAACCTTGGACCTTGAATCGCCTCGTAAGACAGAAAAAAGGCAAGAATGGCAAATTATTGCCATCAGTTATCGGAAAGTTGTTTCGACATAGAGAAAATTTCAAAGAAAACGTAGGCAATATGGCCATTGTTTGCAATCTGCCTTTTTCTTTATCGAGAAAAAAAGGAGCAGGTGGCAACGATGAATGTTTTACCTTCGATGCTTTAGAAGACAACGATCAGCAGTTAATTATTGACAATATCAAGAAAGAATTTTTATTGCCAGCTTTATTCGATATCAATATTTCTTTGGTTTTCGTTGTAAGCAATCTCAACCTCAGTGATCACGAAAACGGAACGAGAGGTCGACTCGAAGAGTTCCTTCGTCAGAGATATCCAAGTCGTGAGCAGTTTCCTGTTTATCCGATATTTCAAGTTTTGATTGACGAAATCAAGAGATTGTCTGGATATCGTCAGCCATGCCAAGAAATTACTGAGCTTGTATCACGTAAAGGATTCCAGAGAAAACAGTTTGAAGAATATATCGTCAATTGCATTCAAAGAGCCGACCGTCGTGATCCGCAGCGAATTGTTGATGAGGTCAAAGAACAACTCCGTCACGAAGGAATGTCATTTGTCAAGCTAAATCAAGTTACCAAGAACCTCGCCGCCTACTGTCTTGAACGGATTGATCAAGAACGTAGAGAACTTGCAAACATTGGGATAGCTGCTAAACAATATGCCAATAATGACTTCGCAGATCAGAGTTTCTCTGCAATCATAGAGGGGGGAGCTGGGAAGTTGCGAAATCTATCCGAGGCGAAGTCATTCACCGATGAATATCTAATGGCGATAATTGCTTGGGAGTTTTTTGCCAATGATGGGGAATTACCGACAGCTACTGCACAATTTGCGGAAAAAGAACTATGAAAAAGTTCTTGTTTCACGATCTTCGGCTGCTTTCACGGAAAGAACGTTCTGCAAGAAAGATTGTATTTCATCCGAAGGCGACAGTGCTCAAGGGGGAGAACGATACCGGCAAATCGTCGATTCTCAAAGCAATCCCTTGGTGTCTGGGAGCAGAACCAGCCAAAAAAAATAACAAGTGGTCTGAATTAGACATCGCGGCAGCCCTCAGGTTTAGTGTGGATGGCGTACAATATACAGCAGTTCGCCATAATAAGCAGCTTGCCCTGTTTGACGACTGTGAACAGATGCTTATCTCGACCAACAGCGTAAGCCGGGAGTTTGGCCCTTATTTCGCGAAACTTGTCGATTTTGAGTTTACCCTGACTGATCGTGCTAATAAACCAATAGTGCCGCCGCCCGCTTTCTGGCTACTTCCATTTTATACTGACCAAGATAAGGGATGGGATGGATCATGGTGCTCTTTTGCAAATTTGAGCCAGTTTGAAAAATACAAACTGCCTGTAGCTGAATATCACATTGGCTACAGGTCAAACCGGTACTATCAGCTTAGAGCTGATATGAATATCAAACAGGCTGAATTGGAACAGCCAAAACTTCAGGAAGGTGCGCTGTTAGGTGCTCTTAAGCAAGTTAAAGCTCGTTTTGAAAATATCTCTGTTGATTTTGACATTGAACGATTTCAGGCAGAGGTAGCAGAACTTGTTAAGGAAGCAGAACATCTTGCAGCCGAGGAGGAAGAGTACCGTCTAAAGATGGGGGAACTGTCAAGTCAGCATATGTTTTACAGACAGCAGCTTGACATTGCCAAAAGAACCATGCGCGAACTTGATGCTGACTACAAGTTTGCGACAAAGCAGCCCGCAGAAGTTGAATGTCCAACTTGCGGGGCGAAATACGAGAATACCATTGCTGAGAGGTTTTCTATAGCATTCGATAAACATGAATGCGAAGCTTTGATAACGGATATTCAAGTCAAGATGAGAGACATTTCTGCCAAGATTGAGACCAAACGAGCCGAGATGTCAAGCGTCCGTCAACGTCACGAAAAAATATGGCAGCTACTTTCGACAAAGCGCGAAGCCATTTCTCTTCAGGAAATATTACAAGGAGAAGCCCGTGGCCAAGCATTGGAGGTTATTCAGTCGGAAGCGGATAATATTCGCAACACCATTCAGCAAATAGAGAATGACATTAAAGAGATAGGAAGTCAAATCAAAGAACTGGATTCAAAAGAACTACGAGAAAATTTACTAAGCCGTTTTTGGGACAAGCTCAACGCATACTGCGTGAAATTGAATGTGCAGGCTCCTAATCCGTCCCGGCAAACCTTTGCGCCAGTGCTACATGAAACAGGGAGCGATCTTCCCCGACTAGTGCTAGCGCATAACTTTGCAGTTCTTGGTATGGCATGGGAGAACGGTACTTGTGCACATGGTTCGGTAATTTTAGACTCGCCTCATCAACAAGACCCGGATCCAGTGAACAGAAAGACAGTGTGCGACTTTATAAAAGCAACCATGCCGATGGATAGTCAGTTGATCTTAGCACTGGTTGATCCGTGCGGAGTAGATTTTGGTGGTGATGTCATCGAACTTACAAAACCACGGTCAATGTTGGATACAGAACAATACCATTCTGTTGGAGGAGAGATTTCTGTTTTGCTCAATGCTATGTATGATGCCGTTACTTAACTATGCACCCCAAGTTTTACTCTTGTTCAAGAAAAGAAGGCCGTGCGTTCGCTTTCAGCGCACATGGGCTGGGACATCACCAAGGGCAGCTTGGCCGGGAAGCTGTAGCGGCGGGAAAGTTTCCATCCCGGTAAAACCAGCATCCAATTTTGTTTAACAGCAAAGGAATGTTGTTAAATAACAAAGAAGCTCTGTTGATCTGCAAAGAAACGTTGTTAAACCAGAAAGGAGTTCTGATTGATGACAAAGAAGTCTTGACGATCAACGAAGAAGTTTTGTTCGACAGTAAAGGAGTCCTGTTAAACAGTAAAGGAGTTTTCTTCTTCCGAAAAGGAGTGTTGCTTTCTCGCAAAGAAGCGTTGTTCGACAACAAAGCGCTGTTGTTAGACCGCAGACATATAGAAGCAGCGTGCGGATGACCGAATGCTTATGATACTTTCTACCGGAAAATCTTCCAACTAGGAAAAACAGCATCAAAATTTGTTGAATAACAAAGGAATGCGCTTTTCCTGACAATCTTGCATCAATCGGCTTGCAACAAATTGTCAGGAAATCATCTAATAGTCTCTTTTACGCATCGGTAAAATCGCCAGGAGACTTCTTCAAATACTTCAAGAATCTCTGCTTCTCCACGGCGTTAGTATAGGCATCATCTGGGCTGATCCACCGTTTTTTCAGCAAATCTTCAATGGTGTCATCCAGTGTCGCCATGCCGTATTTCTTACCAGTCTGCATCGCCGAAGCAATTTGATAGGTCTTGCCCTCGCGAATGAGGTTACGTACTGCTGGGGTACAGATCAGAATTTCCTGTGCCGCGCAACGCCCCTTCTTATCAATCCGTTTAAACAGCGTCTGGGAAACAACTGCCTTAAGTGCATCAGCCAGCGTTGAGCGCACCTGTCCCTGTTGATCTGCTGGGAAAATTTCAATAATACGGTCAACGGTTTTCATGGCGTTCATGGTATGCAAGGTACCAAAAACTACATGACCGGTCATCGCTGCCTCCATTGCCAAGGCAATAGTTTCCAAGTCGCGCATCTCGCCAACCAGAATAACATCTGGATCTTCACGGAGAGCACCGCGCAGAGCAGCGGAAAAACTTTGCGTATGGGTGCCAACTTCCCGGTGATTGACAAGACACTTTTTGCTTTTATGAACAAACTCGATTGGATCTTCAACAGTGAGAATATGATCGCTGCGGGTTGCGTTGATTTCGTCAACAATGGCCGCCAAGGTGGTTGATTTGCCAGAGCCAGTCGGGCCAGTAACCAAGACCATGCCTTTGGGCAAGGTTGCCAATTTTTTAATAACTGGCGGCAGGCCAAGCTGTTCACAGGAAAGAATCTCACTAGGAATCTCTCGGAACACTGCGGCAATACCATATTTTTGCTGAAAAAAGTTAGCCCGATAACGAGCTAATCCTGGAATATGATAACCAAAGTCTATATCGCCCGTCTCTTCAAAGAGTTTAATCTTCGGTTCTGGGCAGATTTCATAAAGCATAGCCTTTAGTTCATCGTTTTCCAAGGTCTTGTACTTGATCCGCTCCATGTCACCGCGAATACGCAAAATCGGTTGCTGGCCCGAAACCATGTGCAGATCCGATGCTCCCTGTTTGTTCATTAATTGAAAAAAAGCATCAATTTGTGCCATTGCCCTCTCCTAAAAGAAGCTATTCTTAGAAAACAACCGTCTTGCGGATATATTTGACGATTTCATCTGGATCATCCATGACTTCAAAAAGTAACATATCCTCTTCTGCGACTTTGTCGCTCTTGATGAGCTGCTGCTGGATCCAATCTACAAGGCCGCTCCAGAAAGAAGAGCCAACCATAATGATAGGAAATGGTTTGATCTTCCGAGTTTGGATCAGCGTCAGTGCTTCAAACAGCTCATCAAGCGTCCCAAAACCGCCAGGCATACAGATAAACGCCATAGAATACTTGATGAACATGACCTTGCGCACAAAAAAATAACGAAAATCCAGAGGCAGATTAACATAAGGATTCCCTTGCTGCTCAAAAGGAAGATCAATGTTAAGTCCGATAGACATTTCCTCTACATCCGCAGCACCTCGGTTAGCAGCTTCCATAATGCCAGGGCCACCACCAGTAACAATGCCATAGCCGTGTTCAGCCAACCGCCGACTGATTTCACGGGTTAATTGGTATTCAGCATGATCTTCAGCCGTCCGAGCTGAACCGAAAACCGTAACTAAGGGACGGCCAATTGTGGATAAGGCATCAAATCCCTCGACAAACTCAGCTATAATTCTGAAGAGCCGCCAAGAATCGCCTCTGCCCATATCATTAAGACAGTACGGATTTTCCCGTTTGCTATTACATTTGTATCCCATAGTATTTCTCCCTTTTTTAGTCAGTGGCTATTGGGCAGCGATCAAAACGCCGCACGCGCAATCTGCGCCCTGTTTGAAAGTTTAGTCTGCGGCAATTATTCAAAGGCTGCATCAATATTGTACGACAGAAGAGAATTCAAAGGCAAACGGAAACAAGCAAGTGCTCAAAATCATGCTGATTGAATAACAGCCTAAATAACTTCCTTCAGGGGCTTTTCAAAAAAAGTGGCTAGGAGGAGAAAAAAGCTCTTGACGGGGAGAGTCAGGTGCTGTATATTCGGCGGCCGTCGCTGCTGGTTAGTGAGAAGTAAACAGCAAGCGATCTGGAGCCTGAAAGAAAAA
>JAPEVH010000084.1 GCA_026645415.1 Candidatus Electronema sp. | reverse complement strand
TTATCTTTGCGGTCACCCTGATGGCCGTCTTGGGTGTGGCCAGTATTACTCCAGCCTTTCCCAAGATTGTGCAGGAGCTGCATATAGCACCCCGCAGCATTGGTTTGCTGATTACTGCCTTTACCGTACCGGGTGTGTTTCTGACTCCAGTTCTTGGGGTGCTTGCTGACCGTTTTGGCAGAAAGAAGATTCTTGCCCCTTCCCTAATCCTCTTTGCCCTTGCTGGTGGAGCTTGTGCCCTGACCAAGGATTTCCATCTGCTGGTCTGGTTGCGCTTTCTTCAAGGTATTGGGGCGGCATCACTCCCTTCCATCAATGCTACCCTGATCGGTGATCTCTACTCCGGCAGAAAGCGGGACGAGGCAATGGGCTGGAATGCCAGCGTCCTCAGCTTGGGAACAGCAAGCTATCCTGCTCTTGGCGGAGCTTTAGCAACCGCAAGCTGGCATTATCCTTTTTTCTTGCCTCTGGCCGCCCTTCCAGTCGGATACCTCGTTCTGTTTACCCTCAAGAATCCTGAACCAAAAAGCAGTCAGTCCCTCAAGGGCTATCTAAACGGCATCTGGAAGGTCTTGCAAGACCGGCAGGTTGCTGGACTATTTATTGCCACCCTTGTCACCTTTATCATTCTCTACGGTGCCTATCTGACCTATTTCCCCTTTCTCCTCAGTCACCGCTTTCAGGCATCCTCGTTAATGATTGGCTTGGTGATGTCCAGCATGTCTTGCACTATGGCCCTCACTTCTTCGCAAGTAGGCAGATTAACCAAGAGTTATTCCAAGAAAACCTTGGTCAAGGTGGCCTTTCTTCTCTATGCCTTGGCCTTGTTCTTGATTCCCTTGGCTCCCAGTTTGCTCCTGCTCCTTGTGCCAGTGGTGATCTTTGGTATTGCTCAAGGCATCAACATTCCCTGCATCCAAACCTTGCTGGCAGGTCTTGCTCCGTTAGAATATCGGGCCGCGTTTATGTCGGTCAATGGCATGATTCTACGCTTGGGCCAAACACTAGGGCCGCTGATGATGGGGCTAGTCTTTGCGTTTTGGAGTATAGGTGGGGTCTTCTACGCAGGAGCAGCCTGCTCGCTCCTGATGGTGTTTATGGCAGCAATGCTGCTCTAGCTATCACGGTGCTACCTCGCAGATCTCCGCCCTGTTGCGATAGCACTCAGCATAATCCAGCCCATAGCCTACTAAGAAACCCTTATCAAGCTGAAAGCCAACATACTCAAGCTGCACCGCTGTTTTCCGGCGTTCTCGTTTGTCGATCAGAGTACAAATGCTAACCGAAGCCACTTTGTGTCGAGCAGTAAAATACTCACGTAGCCAAGCTGTGGTGATACCGCTATCAACAATATCCTCTACCAATAGGGCATGCTTACCTTCTAGGTCAAGCTCTGGCCCTTTGCGCAGAGTGACTACGCCACTGCTTTCCGCTTCATGACCATAGCTGGCCACGCGGATGAAATCAATTTCCACCTCCAGCTCTATTGCTCGTGCTAAATCAGCGAGAAAGATAAACGCACCATTGAGAATACCGACTAAGACCAGCTTCTTCCCCTGATAATCTGCTGTGATTTGCTTACCAAGTGCTTTAACCCGATTTGCTATCTTCTCTCTGTCAAGAACCGTTGCTACAATGTGCATGTCCACCTCCTCGGAACAGTAATCAAAAAGATACCTGCATCCTAAACCGACTACTATAGAATGCCAAGCGTAAAAGCGTTGACACAGGGAAAGAGAGCGAGTAAACGATAAAGTTGAACGAACTTTAATCACTCTCACCGCTATTTTTAGGTATGCGTCAATATCTCATCGATGAGCTTTCTTGTTTAGAACACGACAACATAGAGCATTACTTGAAGTGCAGCCTCAAGTCTGGCCCGATTACCGGAGTTTACTGGCTTGAGGTGCCCCAAGATCTGCTTGCTTTACCCCAGCTTGCCCACCCGGACTGTGGCCCATTCTATTTTTCCATAGTCTTGGAGAAAAGCGAGCTTCGAGCCGAATTCCTCGTGCGCAGCTCACACAACATGCGCTGTTCTTGCATTGCTTGGCCTACGCCGGCCCAACGACAGTTTGTGCTCGACTTCATTGACAACTTGCTGAAAGCAGAGTTTATTGCAGTATGAAGAGAATAAAATTTGTGTAAGGTAGGAACCAATCTATTGCCACAGGAGTTTGTGATGAAGAAATGTTTTTTGCTGTCTGCGAGCTGCGCAATGTTGCTTGTATCGTCTGCTGCTTGGGCGGCACCGGGACCGTATTTAAGCGTAAACGGTGGTGTGGCTATCTTAGATGACGGCGACGCAAAAGGAGAAATGGGAACTGTAGAGCTGGAATCTGATCCAGGTGTAGCATTGACCGGTGCCCTTGGCTATGGCTTTGGCAATAACCTGAGAATGGAAGCCGAAGTGGGCTATCAGAAAAACGATCTTGATAAAGTTGGTCTCCGAGGAATGGCACATGGTGCTGCCTCTTCAGGTGACACCTCCAGCGTTACTGGTTTGCTCAACGGATACTATGATTTTGTCAACCAAAGCAGGCTCACACCCTTTATCAGCGCAGGCGTAGGCGTTGTAAAAGTCTCACTCAGTGATCTCAATATGCCCAACGCTGGTTTTGATGAAGGCTTAGACGGTACTGCTGTTGCTTGGCAGGCTGGAGGCGGTTTAAGTTATGCTGTTAACTACGGTCTTGCACTGGATGTTAAATATCGCTACATGAATGCCCTTGATCTGAAACTAGATGATAATACCGAGTTTGATTACTCAGGCCATAATGTCTATGGTGGTATCAGAGCTTCTTTCTGATCTGCTCCATTGTAGGACGAATGACTTCTGTTAGGTATATTGATCTGTTTGCCGGAGTCGGCGGATTCCGGTTTGCCATGCAGGCGGCAGCAGCGGAGCTAGGCATCAGTGCCGCCTGTGTTTTTAGCAGCGAAATAGACAGAGAGTGCCAGCAGGTTTATCAAGATAATTTTGGCGAGCTGCCAAACGGTGACATCACCGAGATTACAGGTGCATCGGTTCCCAAGCATGATCTGCTGCTGGCAGGCTTTCCCTGTCAGCCATTCAGCATCATTGGCCAGCGCAAAGGCTTCCAAGATGCCAGAGGAACACTCTTTTTTGACATTGCCAGAATCCTAGAAGTAAAGCAACCAACAGCCTTTATCTTAGAAAATGTAAAGCTGCTCGCTGGGCATAATCAGGGAAAAACGCTGGCTGCTATTTTGGTCATCTTGCAGGAACTGGGTTATAGCACAACCTATAAGGTGCTAAACGCTTTGGATTTTGGTCTGCCACAAAAAAGAGAACGCATCTTTATTGTTGGTTTTCGTAAACCCTGCTTTTTTCGCTGGCCAGAGGTCAAGATTCCTATGCAGCCCTTGCAGGAGATTTTGGAAGAGAACGTGCCTGATGGGTATTTTGCTTCAGAGCGGATTAGGAAAAAACGCCTCAGCCGCAGACAGCCTTCCCAAGAGCTAACCATCTGGCATGAGAACAAGTCTGGCAATATCAGCGCATATCCTTTTTCCTGTGCCTTACGAGCCGGTGCCTCCTACAATTATCTTTTGGTTAATGGTGAGCGACGATTGACGGAACGAGAAATGTTCCGGTTACAAGGATTTCCTGAAGTATTTAAAATTACTTCCAATTATGCCCAAGCAAGGAAGCAAGCAGGTAACAGTCTTCCGGTTCCTGTTGCCAAGGCCGTGATCAGGAACGTTCTGGAAGCCTGCGGAATTGTTGCATCACAGCCTGCTGTTGGTCAGCTTCATTTGTTTGCGGCCGTAAATAAAAATAATGCAATCTCCAAGACTACGGACAGTAGAAAAATATCATCCTCCATATCCGCTGAACAAATTTCCAAATACCTTTGCAGTTAATTTAGGCCGGGAAGTAGTTTATCTACTTGCCAGCCGAGGCAAAGATGCTCGTTTAGAAGGACAAGACTGGGAGGAAATTTTTTCCCGCCTGATAGGTGCTGCATGGAAACCATCCAATGTCGGACTTGATGACATAGTTTTAGAGCAAACCGCTTGGGGAGCTAAAACGGTTAAAAATCCCAAACCATCTACTGTCTCAAAAATACGTCTTATTTCTGGGAGAAACTCCCCGGTCTACTCTTTTGGTGACAAAGAAATAAGCGATTGTGATCCGAATGAGCTAGGTGGCAAAGTACTTGCTATCTGGAATGAGCGGGTAGCAGGAATTCGTAGGCTGTATCGGCATGTCCGTACTGTGGTACTGATCAAATCCAGCAACCTGCTGGAACTGGCTGCCTTTGAGTTTGATACAGTTATATATTCTGTTGAGCAGTACTGGTGGCAATGGAACGAACGCAATAATCTTGAAGGTTATGCTAAAGCCGACGAGCGACATATTTTTACATGGCAGCCACACGGCTCACAATTCACTATTATTGAAAATGTTCCTGAAGAACGCCTTGCTATCAGAATAAAAGAACCTCCTCATCTTGATCGCGACGCAGTCTTGAAGTCGATCAAGTTCGACACTTCTTGGATTCAGCTCTTGAATCAGTAAGCAGTTCATGAACACGCTCACCGCTTTTGTCTCCCGCTGGCTTGGCACAGCCCTGCCACAGCTTTTCCTCCTTTTTCTTGGCATACTCCTTGTCATACTGGTAGTGACTACGCTTTGGGAAAGGAAGATCAATCCTATATTATCCCGTCCAGCTAGAGGAACAACTCTGGCTGCCTCGCTCATCATCTTGATTGCCGCAGTCAGTGTATTCTGGGTGGGAATGTCCGCACCACAGGTCATGATTGGCGATGAAGTCACCCATTATTACATGTTGGAGAACCAAGCCAAACTACTACCACATGCCAACTTTATTGCCAAAATCCCAACTGGCTGGGGCGAGATCGAAAAGCGCGTTTATCCACATTCGTTTCTCTGGCACTATCTAGGAGCGATATTCTTCCGACTGTGTGGCAACTCGTTTGCAGCGGTGCAGGTCTATCAAACGCTCTATTTGATCCAGTTTCTCAGTATAGCCTATCTACTCGCTCGCAGTCGAGGCGGGGTCGAGACCAGAGCAGCCATGCCGTATCTTCTGGTTCTCGCTAGTCTACCAATGACCTTGATTTTTTCTGTCGCCTTTTATCAAGATGTACCCATGACGGCGCAGGTACTGACTGCTTTTTATCTGCTACGGAAAAATCGCTGGTTGTCAGCAACGCTGTTTATGGCTTTTGCTTTGGGCGTAAAAGTCAGTGCAATTCTCTTTTTTCCTGCCTTTTTCCTGTGCCTGTTCTTCTGGACTCTTCAACGGAATAGTTTCTTCAAAATAGCGGCAATTTGTTTCTCGTCTTTTATCTTGATTGCTCTTTGTACTTGGGGGCTTGGAACAGCCATCGAAGCGAAAACAGGTTCAACGTTTTATCCAGTAGAAAAATTTCACCAAATCGTACATATTGCGGAACGAAAAATATGGCCAGAACAGGGCAGGGCAGGGCAGGGGGCGAAAACTGTTCAGAAAAAAAGTACAACTGCTGCTCTTCGCTCACCTGAAAAAAAACTGCGCGCAATCTCCAAACATAAGGCTGCTATCATTGCCAATCATCCTGGTGATCTACGGATTAGAGCTAATTATTTCATCTACGGCGGAATACTGCTCTGGCTGCTGCTATTACTTGGAGTCATAGCTGTTATCTTGCAGTGGCTTGGTTTACGTAGTCGATACTTTGAACAAAAATCAAGCACTTGGCTTTTTGGCGTTGGTTTATCTTACACACTGATGGCCGCAGCTTTTCTTGCCAGTGCTCCAGATGCCCGTTTTTTCTTACCTGGCCTGCCCTTTCTCTTGCTGCCTTTTGCTGAACAGACAATCTGTTTGCCTCGGTCTAAATGGCTGATATCGCTTATTGCTAGCCTTGCTATTCTACAGGGAGGTTACGTGCTGGCCAAAACATACAATCTCCGGCAAGTCAGCCCAAAACTACAAAAAGCGATTGCTTGGCTCCGAAAAAATCCACCAAATCCTGCCAAGATCTTCATGTATCCAGAGGGAAATTATCGACTTTTTCCAGTTCCTCACGAGTGGTATTTGAATTACCATCTCCGAGACTTCTGGCGAGCAGATAATGATCTACGTCTTGCCATGCTCCGTCGTTTTGGTATTGGCGCAGTGGTCATCAAGAAGCAGCTCATTGCACCGGTGGACGCGAATATCACTGATTTGGGAGTTTATCCAAATTACTTTGTCAGGGATATCCGGCAGGACAAACGTTTCCGCAAGGTCTTTGAAAACAGCGGGGTGCTAATTGTAGAGTTGCCAAGTGAGGAGGGGAAGCAGGACTAATTACAAGCCAGTATGACCAAAGCCACCAGCACCACGTTCTGTATCCTCCAGCCTTTCAACAGGCTGGAGGAGAGCATGACAGACAGGAGCCAAAACAAGCTGGGCAATGCGATCACCTCGATGAATCGTGAACGGCTCTTTGCCAAGGTTAATCAGGCCAATTTTTATTTCACCCCGATAGTCGGCATCAATAGTGCCAGGGGCGTTAATAACGGTAATGCCGTGCTTAATGGCCAAACCGGAGCGTGGGCGAACCTGAAGCTCAAAGCCCTCTGGCAGCGCGACTGCTAAACCAGTTGGAATAAGACAGATAACACTCGGCTGGAGGATGAGGTCTTCATGGAGGGCAGCAGCGATATCCATGCCTGCTGCATGATCAGAAGCATATCTGGGCAGAGGTAAATCGCGCTCTGGTACTGGAATAAGCCAAGAAAACTGGACAGAAACGGCCTTCATTACATCCCGCGACCCAACTTTTTCACCATAGCCGCGTAATCATCCTCATAGTAAGGCTGACCATTACACTCTCGATCAAATTTATCACTTTTGCTCTGATACGTCTTAACCATTTTCTTGTACACTTCAAGCTGCTTGTCCAGTTCTGGTAGCCGTGAATTGTAATATATCACCTTAGAATCATATTCCTTACGAGCTACCGTACCGCTGCGATCAACTTCTTCTTTGGCTGCTTTAAGTTTTTCGCTCAGATCAGTTAGCTCTTTATTCAGTGAGTCAAATTCTTCCTTTGCTTTACCAATAGCGGCATAACTGGTATCAACTTCCATATTCAGGCGAATACAACGTTCTATCATCTCTGAAGTGAGCGCCCCTTCTCCTTCTGGCGTACTTCGATAGGTCCGATTCGCCTTTTTATCTTTTGCCGCTGCAACTGCCTGTGCTTTAGTAGTCTGTGCAGAAGCATCTTGTTGAAAACAAGTTATACATACCGCCGCCGCCAACAGGGACAGACAAAATCTTTGTTTCTGCATTTTTTTCCTTTCACGCATGGTTCCTTTCAGAAGGGCATTCCTTCCTCTACCCTTTTAATCACAATTATGGCTACAATGTACCATAAGAACTACAGCAAGTCCAATCTCCTTGTTCTGCTTTTTAACTAGAGAAGACAGAATGCGTTAAATGATAATAGTCTCTACTCCTAACACGCTAAAAGTTCTGACAGCATAATGCACTCCTTTTAAGGTCATTTCGCCAAGATCCAGTAGTGTTGCTTTACGATCCGCTCTCTTAGCTAAGTCCTCACGAACTTCATCTGTAATATAAATTTTACAAGTTGTTGCTGCTGAAGCGAGACGTTGCGCTATGTTAACCTCAGTACCAATCACAGTGTAATCCAGTCGCCGTTCCGAGCCAACATTCCCCATAAACATTTCACCGCAGGTAACGGCAAAACCAAGATCAATGGAGGAAAAAAAGGTATCACGCTGCACCCATTCTGCCTTGAGCGTAGCAAAGCGTTCCCTAATGGCCAAGGCGGTTTCCACTGCTGTCCATGAGGCGTTTTCCAATTCAATGAGAGCACCGAAGACAGCTAACACGGCATCGCCCATGAATTTATCTACTGTGCCTCGGTATTCAAAAATAGTCTCGGTAAAAATTTGGAAAAATTCATTGAGAAAATCGCGGAGCACAGGGAGAGGTAGTTGTTGCACCATACCGGTAAAATTGCGGATATCAGCAAACAGAACGGTCGCCTGCTTGACTTCTCCCAAGCCTCTGATCAGATTAGCATCACTGGCGAGTAATAGCTCGGCTACTTCTGGAGCAACATACTGTTCCAGCAAACCTTGCAACCGAGCCTCTTGCACCATTGCTTCTTTGGTACGGATGTTTTCCAAAGCCAAGGCAGCTTGGGTACTGAGAATACCAAGAATTTCAATGTCAGAATCAGCAAAACGGATGTCACCATCTGTATAGCTGACATTGAGTACACCAAGAATACGATCTCGAACGATCATAGGAAAAGAGACTGCGGAGACAATTTCAGGGCGTTTGAGCAGGTCAGCAAAACGGGAGTCGTTTTGGGTCTCTTGGTTGAGAATAACCGGCCTTCGTTCCTCAAAAACCCGACCCGCAATCTTGTCGCCCGGCTTGATTTTGATGTTTGGGATCATTTCTTCAGGAATACCCCGTGAGGCGGCAATACGTAACACACCTTCTGCCTCATCATAAAGCATTACTGACAGGCTATCTGCTGCTGTTTGATCACCAATTACATCGAGTAGGCTTTCCAATACGTCCGATTGATTGGTAGAACCGAGAAAGTTCTCCCCTAAACCGTAGAGCGGCAGCAGGGCGCGCAACCGAGAATTTTCTTCTCGTAAGGCTGCGGCCTCCATAGCCCGGTTGACTTTACTACGTACTTGCTCAGGATTGAGGGGATAGGAAAACAAGCCAGAAAAGCCACATTCCATGGCTGCTAGGCATAATTCCGAGGTGTCACCTTTTTCAACAATCAGAAAGCCTAGTACGCCTGGACGAGTTTCCCGCAGACTGTCAAAGAGTTCGATGCCACTAATGCCGCCGCCTAAGTCTTCTGCAACGAGAATGACCCTAACTGGCTGATGGACACAAATTCTTGATGCCTCTGAAGAACGACAACAGTCGACATCATAGTCATCCAATATATCAGTTACCTGCTGACAAAGCTCAGGCTGATCTGAAACCAGCAGGATATCCGGCAGCATCTTAAAACAGGCTCCTGCGTACGAATAAGAAAAAGTTGAAATTCAGTCTGTGCTGAATATGCGCTATTGATCAACCAAGCGCATGAACAGCTCTAACTTTGCCTGCGCCGGAGAAAGACATTTTACCATCTGTTGCGGAGCAAAGCAACAGAAGCGTATTTTTTGCAGAATCTGCAAGCTGCTACGTTGCAGGCTGTTCTTCTTTTCCTGCTTTCGCATCTAAGAGGGCCTGTCCTACAGTGTGGCCAAGTTGAACACATTCTTGCAAATGAGTGTGCTCAGGCACATATTGTACTCTCAGACCAGGATGGACAAGCCGGAAATTCATTTCACTCATTGCGGTGTTCATCAGCTTAACCGCCTCGCCAGACCAGCCATACGAGCCAAAGGCTGCCCCAATTTTATTAGTAGGACGTAAGCCACGCATATACATCAAAAAGCCAGCCATTCTGGGGAGCAGCCCATTATTTAGGGTTGGACAGCCAAGAATAACCGCACCTGCTTCTAAGACATCGCACATCACATCACTGTGATGGTTGACTTGCAAGTTCAGCAGCTTATAGCTAATACCTTTATCCTGAAGTCCACCAGCTATCGCTTTGGCCATCATTTCAGTAGAATGCCACATGCTATCATAGATAATCAGTGCCTTACCATTGCTTTGGTGTACGCACCACCGCGAGTAAGCATCAATAATTTTGCTAGGATTTTTTCGCCAGATAATGCCGTGATCCGGGGCGATCATCTTCAGAGGCAGGTGCATGTCAGCCACCTGCGCAATCAGCTTCTTCACCAAGGGCGAGTAGAGGGTGAGGATGTTGGCGTAATACTTGGTCGCCTCGTGCATCAACACATCCTGATTAACCTCATCATCAAAACGCTCGCTGCTCGCTAAGTGTTCACCAAAGGCATCACTGGAAAAAAGAATCTGATCTTCTTTGAGATAGGTGAACATTGAATCTGGCCAATGCAGCATCCGAGTTTCTAGGAAACTCAAGGTCTTATTTTGGCCAAGGTGCAGTTCCTCTCCAGGCGCGACAACATGATAGGGCCAATCTGGTTGGTGAAAATGCTGCATCAGGGCTTTTTGGCCCATTTTGGAGCAGATAATCTTCTCTGGCTGAATTTCCTGCACAGCCTGTGGCAGAGAACCAGAATGATCCATTTCAACATGATTAACAACCATGTAATCGATTTTTTTCGGATCAATGATGTTACGAATCCGGTGCATCAGCTCATGGCAATAACCGCTTTTGACCGTATCGATGAGAACAATTTTCTCATCAATAATGAGGTAAGCATTATAGGTGGTACCTCTTTCTGTTGAGTAGCCATGAAAATCTCTGGTTAGCCAGTCAACAGCTCCAACCCAATAGACATTTTTGCTCAGTTGGACAGGTCTCATGCGTCAATTCTCCTGCGAATAAAGTTGTGCTGCATATTTTTTCCGAACAGCTTGGAGATGATATTCAAAAATATTAACTACTAAATTCATTCTATTATATGAAAGCGTTGTGTCCTTAGAAGCGATTAACAAAAAGAGAGGCTTCCTTCCGATGTTCGGAAGGAAGCATGTTTGAATTATACTTCGTCAAACTCGTCCTTGCCTGCCCCACAAACTGGACAGAGCCATTCATCAGGCACGTCTTCCCAAGCAGTGCCAGGGGCAACACCATTTTCAGGGTCACCTACCTCTGGATCATAGATATAGCCGCAGACCAAGCATTCATATTTTTTCATGACGCTCTCCTATCAAAATATAAGTCGTGAGCTAAACTGCTCATCCTGCGTTTTTTGCCAGATAATCAGCCACGCCAGCGGCAGTTGGCTTCATAGCTTCTTTACCTTCCTGCCAATTTGCTGGGCAGACATCGCCATGAGTTTCATGGAAAATCAGGGCATCTACCATGCGCAAGGCTTCATCTATAGAACGGCCTAGCGGTAAGTCGTTGACCACTGCATGGCGGATAACGCCTTCTTTATCAATCAGAAAAGTACCGCGCAGAGCTACACCCATATCAAGCAGCACACCATATTGACGAGAGATTTTTTTGTCCAAGTCAGCAATGAGCGGATATTGAATATTGCCAATACCGCCCTGATTTACGGGAGTATTTTTCCAAGCAAAATGACTGAACTGAGAATCAATAGAAACGCCAATCACTTCACAATTTTTCTCCTTGAACTTTGCTAAGGCCCGATCAAAGGCAATAATCTCAGATGGACAGACAAAGGTAAAATCAAGGGGATAGAAAAACAAGAGAACATATTTGCCACGAAAATCAGAAAGCCGAAAATCCTCGTTGAACGAACAGTCCGGCATAACCGCTGTGGCAGTGAAATCAGGGGCCTGTTTAGTAACCAATGTGCTCATCGGAATTCTCCTGTTGTTTGTAAAGATTAGGATTTCCAGTTGCCATGCAGATTACAATATGCTCTGGCTGTTATTGCCTCGGTCTTACAGCTACAGGCACAGTTGCAGGCAAAAATTGCCTCTGGCTGATCGCCAGGCTTTAGATCTTTCCGGCAAACCATACCACCAACAGACAACTCAATCCACTCAATCCAATGTTTTTCTTCCATAGGATGTGCGACTGAGCCAACAGTCACTTTATAGCCGTTCGGGGTCTTCTCGATGACAGGTATATGTTTTTCTTTAGCAGCATCTACTGTATTTTCTTCCATAAAATCCATTGGTTGACCGCAACACACTAGAGCACCTGCACCTCCGTGCAATACAGCGACAATATTTCCGCACATCGGGCATTTATAAATCTCGTTCTTTTTAACCATGAGAATCATCCTCCTTTAGGATCATTTGCGCGGAATGCGCTTTTTTAATAAGTCCGGCTTAACAGCAAACTCTACTGTAGTAGTCATTGTGTCTGTTCTGAGAGAAAAAGTCACCAGTTTTCCGCCAATAGCTCGAAATAGCCCTGTGGGTGCAAACAGGCTGGACATATTTGAGGAGCTTCTGTTCCTTCATGAACATAGCCACATTTCGTACACTGCCATGTAACCCGCGTATCCTTACAAAAAACTTTTCCTTTCTTTAGGTTACTAATCAGCGCACGATACTGTTTGGCATGTTGCTGCTCTGCTCGAGCAATAAACCGAAAGGCTGCTGCAATTTGCGGAAAGCCTTCTTGGTCAGCTATCTTGGCAAAAGAAGGGTACATGTCCATGTACTCATGTTCCTCTCCAGCAGCAGCAGCCTCAAGATTTTCCAGTGTTGAGCCAATCATACCAGCCGGAAAGGCGGCAGTAATTTCAACTTCTCCACCTTCAAGAAATTTAAACAAGGTCTTTGCATGGACTCGCTCTTGTTCAGCAGTGCGGGTAAAAAGATAAGAGATTTGGACAAAACCCTCTTTTCCCGCTACCTTGGCTGCATAGGTATAACGGTTACGGGCCTGCGATTCTCCAGAAAAAGAGATTAAGAGATTTTTTTCTGTCTGCGTTCCTTTTAATTCAGCCATTGTTTTAGATCCTCCTTCAGCCTTTATAAGGCATCTTTGCCTGCTTTGGTTATTTTATATTTCCAGCGAGCTGGACTAGCAACCAGTCCTTTTTTTTTCAAAGAAGCAAGTTGGCAGCTTACTTGAGCGGCCTCCAGAGAAGTCATAGCAGCAATATCCTTGCCAGTACAAGGTGTTGTGTAACTCTCTAAAGCAGCTAATACCTCACGCTGGCGGGTATTAAGTTTACAAGTTACATGAGAATCTGCTGATTCATTTTGCTTTTGCGGCTTGTTTTTTCTTTGGCATTCAGGGCAAATACCAAAGAACTCTATCCGGCAGCCAGAAATTTTATACCCTATTTCTTTTTCAGAGCCAGAGGCAAGCATTTGCTCTGAGACCATGTGGATATTGTCAATCCGATGGCATTGCAAGCAGTAGATATGATTATGTTCTTTGAGTTCTCGATCAAAGCGTTTCTGGCGACCACTTATTTCCAACTTTCTGATCTTACCTACTTCAGAGAGAATTTCAAGATTTCTATAAACGGTTGCTAGGCTTATGTGCGGTAGCTTTTTTTTAATTCGCTCATAAAGAAGATCAGCTGTTGGGTGCCCTTTGTATCTGCCAATTTCTTCAAGAATTACTTCTCTTTGATTGGTCATGCGGAAAAATTTCATTCGATTACCTCACATAATTCATAAGATGTTAACAAGAAATAATTAGTAATAATTACTATGTCAAGGGGTAAATATTTTTCAAGACCGACCTAATAAAATTACAGTATTTGACAAAAAGGAAAGGTTTTGCTATTTAGAAGCCTGTCTCAAATGGAGATATGGTTAGTATATGAGTATTTATCTGGCTGAAAAAACTAAACTAAAGAAAGGATGACAGGATGGAGATTGAAGAGATAACAATAAATTATGAAGAAGAAGGGCTGCTTCTCGTCAAGGAACTAGAAAAAGAAGTCCTGACAAAAGGGTTATGGGTAACTCTTTTGTTTCGGTATCAAGAGTATGATCGGAAAAAACAGGAATATGGGCCAGAAAAATACAGCATTCGTCGCTATCAGAAGCGCGGAGATCAATATGTATTTAAATCTAAATTCAATATTTCTAGTGCAAAACAAGCTGAAAAAATTGCAGAAATATTGTTGAGATGGATAAGCAAACAGTAAACACTTCAAAAAAAGTGGCTAGGAGGAGAAAAAAGCTCTTGACGGGGAGAGTCAGGTGCTGTATATTCGGCGGCCGTCGCTGCTGGTTAGTGAGAAGTAAACAGCAAGCGATCTGGAGCCTGAAAGAAAAA
>JAPEVH010000083.1 GCA_026645415.1 Candidatus Electronema sp. | reverse complement strand
TTTACAACTCGAATATTCCTCAAAGAAACCTCGGTCATGTCACGCCGATGGAGGCTCTCAGCAAGTGGAGGAAAACTCATCCTGACTTGTTTAAAAAATCGGAAAGTAATCATCCGGGTCTTGACAGTTAGGATATATAGAGTCGGAGCACAGGATATGCTACAACTGTTCGCTGTTCTTGAGAATGGTAGCGTATGGGGTGCGTATTACTCAGCGCAAGGCTGGATTGAAATAGCCAAATTTGAGCTGGGGAAACTGTGCTTTAAGCAGTTCAAGCCAACGACGAATACCTAGGGCAGGTTTGCTGGGTGTATGCTCAACAGCTTTAAGATACTGCTCTGGATCCATGTTCAGATTGCGGAGCTGAATCAGCTCTGGTTGATAGGATTCGATCAGCTCGCAAAGCGCAGCAAACTCGTCTGGATCGTCGGTAAAGCCAGGCAGGATAAAGTAGTTCAGTGAGACATGGCGGCCGTGCTCTTTCATCACCGCAATACTTTGGCGGACATCGACAAAAGAGAAGTTCTTGGGCCGATAGTAAAGTTGGTGCTTGTCCAAGCGAGCAGAGTTCATTGAAACCCGAATAGAGTCTAGGCCAACCTTGGCCAAACGATCAACGGCATCTGGCAGACTGGCATTACTGTTCAGGTTGATCGTGCCTTTGTCAGTCTGGGCACGCATCTGGCGGATGGCAGACTCTAACGTGGCTACTTGGAGGATCGGTTCCCCCTCACAACCTTGGCCAAAGCTGACTACGGCCTTGGCCGCCTTTTGCAGATGCGGCACCGCGATCTCCAACAGTTCGCTGGCCGCAGGAACAAAGTGGATGCGGTCTTGGGTGGAGGGGCAGCAGCCAGCAGGTTGCTGGGAAATGCAGCCGACGCAGCCTGCATTACAGCAGGGCGAGCTGGGCAAAGGAGCTTCCCAGCGACCAAGGAAGTAGTTGCGGGCTGCTGGACAGGCATAGGTTAGGCAGCACTTGCCAAGATGCTGGATCAGACGATTGTACGGATATTTCTTCAGCTTGGCCGCAGTTCTCTTATCAATGAGCTGCTGATTAAAGCCCTTTGGGTCTTGGCGATTATCGCTGTCACTCCGAAACGCTGCTACCACAAATCGCCCATTGTGCCAACCAACCGCTGTGTAGGCAAACAGCGGCAGAAGTGGCGCGTTTTCTTGGCTCTGGTAGGCAGCAGTGTAGATTGCAGTATGTGCCGGAGCCATAAAAGCAGCTACTGCGGAAATGTCAGGGCTGCCGTTAAAGGGATTCTCTGCAAGTAAGGCCGCTTCGTCACTCTCTGCTTCAAAGCCGATTGGCAGTCTTCCTGGCAGAACAAACAGCTCGCTCCCCTCTGGCAAAGGAATCAGATCCTCTGGTTCAAGACGATGGAATACGCCTGCACTGCTCCCTGCCATCTCCAAACCCTCATAGTCAATAATCTCGCCATTCCGATTGGCAAAGACTAACGAGGGCCGCTCAGTTCGCCTCATCAGCGGTCTGAACCAGGCCGGATCTTGGCGATCACTGCATCTACCGCACTGTAAATGGCGGCATCATCGCCAAAGACATCCTGAATCTTCGGGTGATCAACGAGGTCATCAATAATATAAGCGGTTAAATAGAGGCTGAGGATGTTTGGATTCGGTACGAGGGTGCGAATATCAGCGACCTTGAGACGAATTTCAAACTCCTCCATGTCTGCTGGCGCACGAAGCTGCCGCTCAAAGCCCTCTTGCACAGCATGTACGTCATTGGTTTCAATGATGTGTTCATCGATAAGACGCTGTACTACTCTGATAGCCAAGTCTGGGGCATTATCCTTGGCCTTGCTGAGAATAAAACGACGTTCACGTTCACGTTTGCGGTCAAGCGCATCAATAGCTTTATTGGTTGAACCACTTGGATTGATATGACGGGCCATGCTGTTCTCCTTGAATTCGGTGCCTGTTATTCCTGCGCCTTGGGCCAATCGCAAGAGTCGCTTTGGTAGAGCTTGGCAAAGCTGAGGACACGGTCGGCGGTCTCTGCGTCAAGCTGCATATCGTATTTACGGACATATTCCGCTGCCATGCGGTGGGTGTTAAAGATGGGTACATTACGCCGCAGATTATTAACTGCAAACTGAAGGTACTCATCTGGGCGGCTATGAAACAGTTCTAAGACTTTGGGCAATAGCCTATAGAAGGATTGCGAATCCTCGACATAGAGCAGCGTTTCAGGAGACTCGCTCAAGCTGTCTGCCTTGATTGGCCCCTCATAACCAAATTTCCAACCAGTTAAGCCCTCGTGATAGCCTTCCACCCACCAGCCGTCCATCACGCTCAGATTGGGTACGCCATTCATGGCAGCTTTCATCCCACTGGTGCCAGAGGCTTCCAAGGGGCGTTTAGGACTGTTCAGCCATGTATGCACCCCAGAAACCATCCGCCGCGCCAAGGTCATGTCATAGCCAGGAATGAAGATCAGCCGAGCAAGACCATTGCTCCGTTCGTAGAGTTCTTTCTGATTGTCAAGAATCAGCTTTAGCACGGATTTACCCGGCTCATCTTGGGGATGGGCCTTGCCTGCAAAAAGGAAGTTAACCGGCCAGCCACCTTGAACCAGAATATCTGCTAAGGTTGTCAGATTGTCAAAGATGAGATCAGCCCGCTTGTAGGTGGAGAAACGGCGGGCAAAGCCAATGGTGAATACACCAGGGCTGAGACGACTTCCTTTCCCCTCTGGGAGATGCGACAGATAATTAGGCGGATCAATCCATGTTTCTTCCATGCGGGCACGGTGATCCGAGAGCATCTGATTGACATAATTGACGAGTTGCAGGTTGTCCTGTTCCCATGCACTGCGGAGCTGCTCAAGAAAGGTCGCATTGCGGTCAAGGCTGGCCTTGCTAAAGACACCTGGATCATCGCGCCAGCCAGACAAATCCGCTGTGCTGTCAAAGACCTTAGCTCGTGCCTCGCTGATCCAAGTCAAATGATGCACTCCGTTGGTCACTGCTCGGATTTTATCGGCAAATTCTGGGAACTGCTTGCGGGTCACATCGCGGTGCAAACGGCTAACGCTGTTCACGGCCCGGTTAACGCGCATGGCAAAGGCCGTGAAGTTGTACTCGTAGGGTGAATCTGGGTCATTGGCCAACAGGTCAAGGATACGACAACCCGTGCCATGACTAATGCCGGTATAAAGCGAACGAGCAAAGCGGTCATGGCCAGCCTTGACCGGCGTATGAATCGTATAGACAATGTGTTCAGCAGCCTCTTGCGCAGCAGCAAAAATGTCCTGATCGGTCATCCGAGTTTGCCAATCGTCACCCAATTTTTGCGCCAGCAGGCGAAGAATTATATGCAGGGTAACTGTTACCCCGTGCTGCTCATTGAGATGAATAGTCTTCCATGTCAGACCGAGTCGTTCAATCAGCGGCAGGATACATGAACCGAGCATCCGTCGCTGATTGGCTTTCATAATTGCTGACTTGGAATTATAGAGCCTCAAGCCAGCTTCCCGTATCCACGGCAAGGAAGAGGGAATGGAGTAATCAAGAAGAAATTCTGGGACAAAATAGTCTAATTCTTCGCTGATCTCCATTTTCATCCAAACATGCGCCTTTGCCTCAACAGGATGATCATATTCGTTAAAAAACGGGACGGTCAGTTCCAAAGGCTGGCCCGGATGATCTGGATCCTGAAGCTGAAAAAGGCTTGGGGTGGCTTCTGGACTCCACTTGGTTGCCTGATCAATTTGCCCGACTCTCGAATCAACAAGCTGGGAAAAATAGCCTTCTCGATATAACAAAGAAACCGCAAAGACCGGAATATGCAGATCAGCAAAACTTTTGAGCGTATCACCAGCCAGCACACCTAGGCCGCCACTGTAGTTGGGAATCTTACGCGGCCCGTGCAAGTATTTATCCAACAACCTGAGTATTTCTGGATTGTCGCTCTTTATTTGAACCTGCTCTTTGATAAAATCCTGTACAGGATGAAAAAGATCAGGGTCAGCACCTATCTCCATCGACACATAGGCGACAGAATTACTTTTTGGGCTGCTAATAGCCTGCCAGACTTGGTCAAAGACCGACTGCGGCACTCCGAAAAATTTGCCAAAGCGGCTGGTACAGACCAGTTCCTCTTCGCTGCTAACGCTGACTATTTTTTTAGGAATCACACTTACCCCTTTTCCTGGTTACGTCATCCTTCCCGTATTGCAAGATGCTCAATCTTTTTTAAAGTAGATGGGCGGCTCCGGTTTTGCAAGTGAATTTCTTTTTTTAGAAAAAAATATTGAATTCTTACCCTGTTCTGGTAAGATAAATTACCTTAGTATCGTTAAAAACACCCACCCAATACAAGAATGAAGATGAGAGTACGTAAGACGTTGTTTCTGTGCATGGTTATAGCATTAACTGCACCTTTTACCATGACTGGATGCAGCAAGAAACAACCAGATGCTGATCAGGCAGCAGCAGCTAATCAGGGCAGCAGCAGTGGTGCCACTGCGACAGAGAGCATGGGCGAGCCAGAGTCGTTGACTACCCCAGAGGGAGAAGCTGGATTTGCAGGACAAGATGGTACTATTTCTGAAGGTCGTACCTCTGGGCCAATGTTGCCGGTTTATTTTTCGTTTGACTCTTCCCATATTGAAAATGAACAAGTGAGCAGAGTTGAGCACAATGCAGATTTTCTCAAAGAGAATGGCGGAGTCAAAGTGCGAATCGAAGGCAACTGCGATGAGCGCGGCAGTAGAGAGTACAACCTTGCCTTGGGCGAACGTCGGGCTAAAGCAGCCGAAAAGTATTTGCTCAATCTTGGCGTAGATGCAGGTCGGCTTTCCACTGTAAGCTGGGGTGAAGAAAAACCATTGGTTTTTGGCCAAGATGAGCAGTCTTGGATGCAGAATCGACGAGATGATTTTGTTCTTGCTGAATAAGATTTAGCTTCCTTGCAGGCTTTTCCTTGACAAAGAGGGAGAGCCTGTCCTATCTTTTCCCTCTGATTTATCCTACCCTCATTTTTTTTATTCAAGAAAGGGCCTTGGGCCTGTTCTATTTTTTCAACCAACAAAGGAGGTTGAGACTATGAATCGAACTGTACAGTCATGTTGGGCCGCCGTGCTTATTACCCTGTTTTTTGTACTATCCAGTGCCGTTTCATCTGTGGCCGCAGAAACCAAAATTGCTGTGCTCAGTATTCAGGATGTTCTGACCAAGTCCTCAGCAGGTATGGCTGCTAAGGGTAAGATGGAAAACAGAATGAAGGAGTTACGTTCAGGACTTGAAAAAGGCAAGAATGAGCTGCTTGCCCTTCAGGATGAGATGAAAAAAAAGGCCTCGGTTTGGAGTGAGGAGAAAAAGCAGGAAGCAGGACTTGAATTCCAGAAAAAACGGAATGACTTAAGTGTAAAGCAGGATAATGCCAATCTGGAAATGAGAAATTTGGAAAAGCGCTATCTGAATCCGATCATGGAAAAGTTAGAAGGCATTGTTAAAGAAGTTGCAGGCAAAGAGGGCTATACGGTGGTTCTGCCGAGCACTTCAGTGCTTTACTTTAACAACAGCGTAGACATCACAGCCAAAGTCATCACAAGTCTCAATGCGAAGATGAAATAGGCAGGATGAATCCTTACCAGTTTCTGCGGCACACGCCCGGTTCCAACTGCGGTGATTGCGGCTGGCCAACCTGTCTGGCCTTTGCTGCCGCAGTGACCAAGGCTGGAGTCCGGGCAGACCGTTGCCCGTACCTAAAGCGAGACCAGCTTCCGCCAGAATTGCTCGGTGGAGAGAATAGCGCAGCTCCTGATGCCTTAGAGCATGGCGAGGAGGATCGGCATACTGCTTTAGCGGCCTATCTTCGTAGCAAAATGCAGGGCTTGGACTTGTCCAGCCTAGCTCCTCGCCTTGGCGCAGATTGGTCAGCAACTGAGCCAGACCTGCTCTGTTTTTCCTTTCTGAATCGTCCAGTGCGCTTGAGTAGAGCAGGTGTCTTTCTCGATGGCGACGAGCCTGCGGATCCTCGCGATCAAATTCTTTTGTATAATTACGTTTCTTTTGCCAGTGCAGGCCACGCCAGAAAGCCGGGCAAGTCATGGCTGGGGATGGAGAGCCTCCCTAATTCTATTGCCAAAATTCGCACCTTGGCCACCTACTGCGAAGAACGGCTGGCAGAACGTTTCAGTGCTCGCCTTGAACAACTCAGCAAGCTCTGTGTCACTGACTTGGCGGCGCAGCCTGCGGCGGGCCAGAGTGCGGATGTTGCGTTCATAGTCCCAGTGCTCCCTTGTGTTCCCCTCTTACTTCTGTTCTGGGAAGCAGAGCCAGAAGACGGCTTTGCGGCTAAGGTCAAAGTGCTCTTTGATCAACATGTGCTGGATTTTCTTGATTTGGAATCCTTAGTTTTTGCTGCCGAGCGCGCGGCAGATCGTCTCTTGGAGCTGGATTGCTGATGCTGCGTGAAACAATTGATCGTTTTGCCCAAGCTAACATCTTGGTTATCGGCGATGTGATCCTTGACCAGTTCATCTGGGGCACGGTTTCCCGGATTTCCCCTGAAGCACCAGTGCCCGTAGTCAATGTGACTAAGGAAGAGTTGCTTCTTGGTGGCAGTGCCAATGTGGTGCAGAATATTATTTCCTTGGGTGGCAAGGCGGCTCTGTGCGGCATTATTGGTGATGATGCAATGGGAGCCGAGCTGCTTGCTTTAATGCAGGCGGCGGGCGCGTCTGCGGACGGGTTAATCAAAGGCAGCCGACCAACCACAATTAAAACGCGGGTAGTGGCGCAGAGCCAGCAGGTAGTCCGTTATGATCGGGAGCAGATTGGCCTGCCCTCAGAACAAACTTTGCAACGACTCCTAGCCTATTTAGAAGAGCATCTGGTTGACTTCGATGCGGTGCTGGTTTCTGACTATGCCAAGGGCGTGATCTGTGCGCCGCTGATGCAGCGGCTGCATCAGCTTCTTGTCGAGCTACGGCGGACAGGAAAAAAAATGCCCTTAATTGTTGATCCTAAACCAGTTAATGCGAATCAATTTAGCGGCGCAACCGTGATCACCCCAAATAATTTTGAGGCAGCCCAGATTAGCGGTATTGAGATCAGCGACGAAAAAGCATTGCTTACTGCTGCTCGCCAGATCAAAAAGAAGCTGGACTGCGAGGCCGTACTGATTACGCGCGGCGAAGCAGGTATGGCTTTACTGGAAGCTGAGAAAGAAATGGTTTTCATTCCAACTATGGCACAAGAAGTTTATGACGTGACTGGCGCAGGTGACACAGTGGCTGCGGCTCTGTCGCTGGGACTGGCCGTAGGCTGCTCCATGACAGAAGCGGCTGTGATTGCCAATCATGCGGCGGGTATTGTGGTGGGGAAGGTGGGTACAGCCTCGGTGAGACGAGACGAATTACTGGTTGCTTTGGAGAAAGAGGAGCTACGATGAGGCCACGCAGCATGACCGGTTTTGGCCGGGGCAGAGCAGGGGAGGGCGAGCGGAGCTGGACAGCAGAAATCCGCACGGTTAATCACCGTTTTTTAGAGCAGCGAGTGACCCTGCCATCTGCCTTTATTGGTTTGGAAGAACGGGTCAAAAAGCTGGTTGCTGGTCAGCAAGATCGAGGCAGGGCAGAGATCAGCCTTTCTTACCAAGGTGAGGTTTCTGGCCAGCCGCTCCTGACGCTTGATCTCAACGTAGCCCGTCAGTATCATCGCTGCCTACTTCAGCTCAACCGGCAGCTTAATCTTGACTCGCCAATCAGCCTGAGCGATCTGCTTGCCCAGCGCGGTATCATCGTCCAGCAGGAGCAAAGCACAGACCTTGAGCAGGAATGGCCGCTGATCCAAGAGGCAGTGCTGGCGGCCCTCAGCGACTGTGCCAAGATGCGCGAGCAGGAAGGTCAAACTCTCAAGAGCGAACTGAATAGCCGTTTGGATGGCTTTGCGGCCCTTGTCAAAGAGATCGAAGAATCCATTCCGCAGATTCTTATTCAACGGCAGCAGGAGCTGAAGGAGCGGCTGGCCAAACTTTTGGCAGATATAGAGCTTGACCCGGCTCGCTTGGCGCAAGAAGCGGCAATCATGGCAGACAAAGCAGATGTGACCGAAGAAGTAGTGCGGCTGAAGAGTCATATTAGTCAGTTCCGCAATTTTTTGGAGAGCGATGAACCAGTTGGCCGACGACTCGACTTCCTCTTGCAAGAGTTTTTACGCGAAGTAAATACCTTGGCCTCAAAAATTGCCAATGCTGCAATAGCCCGTCTTGGGGTGGAAATGAAAAACGAAATCGAAAAGCTGCGCGAGCAGGTGCAAAACATCGAATAATGGATAACCGGCTCATCAATGTAGGCTTTGGCAATGCGATCAAAATCAGCCGTATCTTGGCGGTAGTGAATCCTGGTTCTTCGCCAATTCGCAAACTCAAGGAAGAGGCCAAGCAGGAGCAGCGTTTGCTTGACGTGACTGAAGGTCGCCGCACTCGCGGAATCATCATTTTAGACAGCGGCCATTTAGTTCTGACCTCCGTGCAACCAGAAACCATCAGCCAACGTTTAGCTGCTTTGGACAAAGAGCAGGCTAATCCGGCTCGTCTGCTTCAGGAGCATGGCGATGAATGAGGGCTTTTTGCTGGTGCTTTCCGCACCGTCTGGCTGTGGCAAAACTACTATTCTGCGGCAGGTGATGGCTGATTTGTCTGGTCTATCTTTTTCTGTTTCCCATACCACCCGCAAGCCACGGCTTGGCGAGGAAAACGGTCGCGACTATCATTTTGTTAGCCCAGAGCAGTTCATTGCTCTTCGTGACCAGCAACCTGCTGGCTTTCTCGAATGGGCGGAAGTGCATGGCAATTTCTATGGCACCTCTCGGCAAGAGGTTGCGCAGCGGCTGCGTGCAGGGGCGGATGTGATTCTTGACATTGATGTGCAGGGCGCAGCTCAAGTGCGGAACAACGCCGAACCCGTAACCGTCTTTATTGCGCCGCCTTCGCTGGAAGAATTGGAGCGGCGTTTACGTGGACGTGGCACTGAGAGCGAGGAGAACTTGCAACGCCGCTTGGCCAATGCAGCGCAAGAAATGGAGGCTGCGCCTGCCTACACCTACTTGATTGTCAACGATAAGTTAGAAGAAGCAGTCTTGGCACTGAAGTCGGTGATTATTGCTGAACGCTGTCGCAGGCGGCGGTAACATCAAATGTCGGCGGTGCAACCCCATGCCATTCATCACTTTCGTTGACTGAATTTGATAGCAAAAGAACAGGGTGATGCAAATCTCCTCTTTTCTTCAGAATCCAAGAACTATGAGTACAATCTCAGGAGAACCGCTTATGCCTGACAACTGCATCTTTTGTAAAATCATCAGCAAGGGCAGCAAGGAAAGGAGCATACAAAGTAGTGGTTTAGGCTTACCTTAGTTGAAAACGTCGGCAAAATGTAAGGGGCAGCGCAATGAAGATTGAGACAATCCGACTGAAAAACTTCAAGACGTTTGAGGATGTCGAGTTGGTGGATATTCCCTCCTTCTGTATTCTTGTAGGAGCGAACGGCACGGGCAAAACAACTTTGTTTCAAGTCTTCGGCTTTCTCAAAAACTGCCTTGCCTATAATGTATCACGTGCCTTGAACATTTTGGGTGGCGGATTTAATGAAGTAGTCAGCCGAGGAAAATCAGAACAGCCAATTTACATTGAACTACAATTTCGTCTTAACATAACAGGCAGAGAACGCCTTGCAACCTACATTCTTGAGATAAAACAGATAAATGGAAAGGTGGTTGTAGATCGGGAAATACTGCGCTACAAACGAGGCGCAAATGGTTCACCGTATCACTTTCTTGATTTTCATCGAGGTGTTGGTTCTGCCGTAACCAATGAAGAGGATTTCAGTAAAACCAAAGAGACGCTGACGCGGGAACAGCAACAATTAGACAGTCCAGACATCCTTGCCATCAAGGGATTAGGCCAATTTCAACGTTTTAAGGCTGCCAACGCCTTCCGACAAATGCTGGAGAATTGGCATGTTTCCGACTTTCATATCAATCTTGCGAGAGGCAGTAAAGAAGATACTGGATATGCCGAGCACCTGTCTATTACCGGCGATAATCTACAATTAGTAGCAAAGCATCTCTTTGATGAGCATCAAGAGGAATTCAGCAAAGTTATTGAAAAAATGAAGGAACGGGTACCGGGAATCGGTAGCATTAAGCCGGAAGCGACTGCGGATAACCGGTTGCTATTGAAGTTTCAAGATGGCTCATTCAAAGATCCGTTTATTGACAAATATGTCTCTGATGGCACATTGAAGATGTTTGCCTATTTAGTTCTCCTGTATGACCCAAGTCCACATCCTTTGCTTTGCGTTGAGGAACCAGAGAATCAGCTCTATCCAACTCTGCTTTTAGAACTAGCTGAGGAATTCCGTTCTTATGCCCAGCGAGGCGGGCAGGTCTTTGTTTCCACTCATTCACCTGATTTTCTCAACGCCGCTAAACTTGAGGAGGTGTTTTGGTTAATCAAGGAAAATGGTTACAGCAAAGTCAAACGGGCCAAGGATGACCAGCAAATAGTAGAATTTATGAATGACGGCGACCAAATGGGCTATCTATGGAAGCAAGGTTTCTTTGAAGGTGCTGATCCAAAATGAGGACGCTGGTTTTCTTTTTGGAAGAGCCATCGGCAAAAGAAATGCTGCAAGGCATTCTGCCTAAGCTACTGCCGGATATGACTCTCAGATTTATTGTCTTCGAGGGTAAGCAGGATTTGGAAAAGCAGCTCATCCGCAAGATGAGACTCTGGAACAAACCAGAAGAGGCCAGCTTTATTGTCATGCGCGATCAGGATGCAGGAGACTGCCGGAAGATCAAGCAAAATTTGCTAGAAAAATGTCAAGAGGCGGGAAGGCCAGATGCAATTGTTCGCATAGCCTGCCATGAACTGGAGAGCTTTTATCTTGGCGACCTGCAAGCAGTTGAAAAAGGTCTGGAGCTGAAGGGATTGGCGAAGATGCAAAACCAGCGGCAGTATCGTGAACCAGACAATTTTCCCGCTCCAGCCAACAAACTGACTACTCTGACAAAGAAACGCTATCAGAAAATTTCTGGCTCTAGGTCTATCAGCAAACATTTGGATGTGGACAATAATCAGTCTCGTAGTTTCAATGTGTTAGTGAAAGCCATCCGCAATATTGTTTCTGACAAAGTAGCTATTCTAAATTAAGAATTTCATCAGGAGAACCGCTTATGCCTGACAACTGCATCTTTTGTAAAATCATCAAAGGAGAAATTCCAGCAGCCAAGCTCTTTGAGGATGATGAGCTGCTGGCTTTCCAGGACATCAACCCTGCTGCGCCACTTCACTTTCTTGTGATTCCCAAGAAGCACATCAGCGGGCCTGCTGCTGTAGCTGCGGAGGACGAACCGCTCATGGGTAAAATGCTGCGCATCGGCAGCGAGATTGCCAAGAAGGAAGGGTTTGAGGATTTTCGGATAGTGTTCAACAACGGAGCACAGGCTGGCCAGACCGTGTTTCATATCCACATGCACATTCTTGGCGGACGTGACCTGAACTGGCCACCAGGCTGATTCGCGCCGCAGAGCAAGGCGGCAGTCTGCCGCCTTTGCTGAGAGTCAATTTTCTTCCGGTGCGTCCCCACCCCAGCACCACGCAATGGGCCTTATCACAGCCTCCCGCCAAGATCATTTCTCCCAGTCGCAGCAATCACTTCTACTCTCACGTTCATGGTTCTTTACGGCCTGTACTTTTTCGCTTGACACAAGACCACGCTGTGTTATACGGTCAAATAACGTGACCAGCGCAACAACTTGCTGGTCAATCACACCATGAAAAAAGGAGGAAGAACGATGCGCGTCAACACAAAAAAGATGGTTCTGTGCAGTGTGTTGTCCCTGTTGCTCTGCACGGCGATTCAAGCGTGTTGGAAGGGCAAGATGCCTATGGCCACACCCCAGAATGGACAGGTTAAAGTGACTGAAGCATCTTTTAAATGCCTCCATGAGATGACCAAAGTGGACAAGATGTATGTGGATAACCTGCTTGGTGATCTTGACGGCACCCTTGCGGTTGCCAATTCAGGAAGTGGCGGTACCTATCCGACCGGTTCTGTTGTTCAGCTTTTTCCTGGAGAAGCAATGGTGAAGCTGGAAAAAGGAGCGCATCCTTCAACCAACGACTGGGAATTCTTTGTGCTTGATGTGTCACCGGAGGGCAGCAAGATCAAACAGAAAGGTTTTGAAGAAGTGAAGAATATGTTTGGCACCTGTATTTCCTGCCATAGTCAGCCATCTGCGCCGCAGGCCGACATGATCTGCGCCGCAGGCCATGCCTGTCCGTCGATCAATTTCCCCGGCGGCATCAACACTAAGGTGTTAATTCCTGCCCTGCAAAAGACAGATAAGCGTTGCCCAAGCCCTGAGTCATTGACACCTGAAGAGATAGTAGAGCTGAAGAAACTCGAAGCAGTGCTTGCGGCAGCGCGTGCGGCTGCTGGCGGACAGCAATAAGAGCATATTACACAGGAGCAGGAACTGATCAGCGGGCCTGCTCCTGTGGCTGATCAGTCTTCCTGCTGCGCGTCCAAGACCAGCACGGCGCAATGGGCCTTGCCAATGACCTTTTCTGTGACATGGCCCATAAGTAGCTTGGTCAATCCCTTGCCATAGCCTCCCACCAAGATCATATCCACGCCCTTCTCTTTAGCAGTTGCAGCAATAAGTTCTGGTGCATGTTTACCTAGCAGGGCCAGCGCATGGAAGCTGACATGCGGAGCCTTTTCTCGGCCTTGGGCGCAGACCGCCTCAGTTAGCTCCTGAGCATGGGCCAGCCCATCTTCCGACGAAGCCACGGAAACAGCATAAATTTCTTTCAGATAGGTGCAGTGCATCCCCATGCCCACGGCTTCTGCCGCCGCCTTGTCACTGGCTTTAGACCCGTCCACTGCCACTAAGATTCTTTCCCCGCCGATGGCGAAATCGCTGGGTACAACCAGCACCTTGGGAAAGCGATGGCCAATCACCTTGGCAGTCATACTGCCTATCAGCAGCTTGAGGAGGCCAGTTCTGCCGTGCCGACCCATAATCAGGATGTCAGCTTTCTCCTGTCGGGCTAACTCGACAATGGTCTTGTCTGGCTGATACGATTCCTCGACCAGCACCTTGCAAGGCACATCGGCATCCTTGGCCATTTTCCTGATCTTTTCAAGATAGCTGCCAACCTCATCGCGCATGACTTCGGAGAACGCTTGCGCACCCATTGCTGATTCCGAGTCAATCGGGATGACATGCAGGGCAAGCAGTTTTGCACCGCAGGTTTGAGCCAGAAAGAGGGCTTCCTGAACTGCGCCTTCGGTGCAGGATGAGCCGTCTGTCGCCAGCGCAATGACTTCTGCCTTACCAATCAACTGTCCGCTTGTTTCTCCCATTGCTGTCTCCTTACGATAGAAAGGTTGTTGCTCAGGCAGCCGCCTCAGCAGCAGATTGGTGCTATCTTATCACTGGCAGTGAAAAGATCAAGCTGTATCTAGGTGCTGCGCTTGCAGAAAATGGCCTTGTGCGGTAAGTTAAACAGAAAACCCTTTTCTTATATTAGCGAAAGATATGAGCACTTGTATTATCGGCGATATTCACGGCTGTTATGACACCTTGGTAGAACTGCTTCCTTTAGTGGCGCAGCGGGCTGACTCCTTTATTTTTCTTGGTGACTACATCGACCGAGGGCCAAACTCTAAGGGCGTGGTGGACTGCATCTTGGAGTTCCAAAGACAGCATCCCCAGACCATCACCCTGATGGGCAATCATGAACGGATGTTGCTTGATTATCTTAACGGCTATGAAGCCGCTACTTTTCTCAACGCAGGCGGACGGGAGATGTTAGCCAGCTACGGCATCAGCCCAGACGCAGCCCCAGAAAGCGTCGCCGCGCAGCTCCCGCCAGAGCACAAGGACTTCTTTGAGAACCTGCCGCTGCTGTGGGAAGACGCTTATGGCATCTACGTTCATGCTGGGTTAGAGCCAAGGGTAGATCTCAGTCGACAGGCGGCATACTGCTGCCTTTGGGTGAGAGACGAGTTCATCCGCAGCCAGTATTACTTTGGCAGACCTGTGGTCTTTGGCCACACCACCTTTCAAAAGCCGTTTGTGCAGCGCAATAAGATTGGCATTGACACCGGTGCAGTCTATGGTGGCCAACTAACGGCCTTGCTGCTGCCAGAGAAAGAGTTTATCTCTGTAGCAGCCAAGGAGTCGTCATATATTCCAGAAGTTCCGACAGATGTAGATGGCTTGGTCCAAGAAAGGACAGTCGGCTTTGGACTGCGCAAGCTGTTTAGCCTGTTCCGCTGACAGGTTGACAGGCCAAGGACAGATAATCTCTTCCCCGCTTAACTCTGCTAAGACCGCCAACGAGCCTTCTCGCATGGCGGTCTGATTATAGCCACCCTCCAAGGTAACAAGCAACCTCCCGCCACAGAGTTCCTCTGCCACGTTGACCAGCACCCTCGTCATCCAAGCAATCCCTGCTGCGGTGACGCGCATATCACCGAGCGGGTCTCCGGCCCAAATGTCAAAGCCGCAAGAGACCAGAATCAGCTCTGGCTGGTAGAGGCGCGCCATTGGTACAACCAGCTCGTTAAAGATGCGGGCGTATTCCAAGTCGCCTTCCCCACCCGGCAAAGGCACATTGATGGTCATGCCTTGGCCCATGCCTGCGCCGATCTCTGGCACCGCCCCTGTCCCCGGAAAACAAGGATACTGATGCGTGGATAAGAACAGTACTTTATCAGTATCGTAGAAGCTCTCTTGCGTCCCATTCCCATGATGCAGATCCCAGTCCACAATCATGATCCGTTGCAAGCCTAGCTCGCGCAAGGCCCAGCTTGCTGCGACAGCGATGTTGTTATAGAGGCAGAACCCCATTGCCTGATTTCGTTCTGCATGATGGCCCGGCGGACGCACCAAGCAGAAGGCATTATCAATCTCACCCCGGAAGAGGCGGTCGATGCCGTCTATCAGTGCGCCAGCGGCTAGGCAGGCTGCCTCGTGCGAGCGGGCCGAAGTATGGGTTTCAGGATTAAGGGCAACATGCTCAAGACCTTGCGTAGCTGCTACCTGTCGTATCAAGGCAGCCGAGTGATTAAGCTGAAGAATGTCTGGCGAGACGGGGCTGAAGAATGGATAGATGAAGCGACTACCGATTTCCTCTCTATCGAGCACCTGATAGATCGCCTTGAGCCGCTCTGGTGATTCTGGGTGGTCCCAGCTTGGCTGATGTTCAAGAAAGAGGTCATCTCTATAGATTGCGGTCCTGCGCATGGCGGCTCCTTTGGCATGTATAGCACTGTTCTTCTGTCACAAGAATATCCATAAGTTGATCATGCGGCTCCAAAGGAACCTGATCCGTAAGCTGCAAGGCAAAGGCAAGGCCAATGCGGACAGCTTGGGGCGCATCTTGGCTGAGAAAGCGGTCATAGAAGCCGCCACCATAGCCAAGCCTGCCACCTTGACAATCAAACACCGAACCTGGCACCAGAGCAAGCTCAATTGTTGCCGGATTGATTGTTGCCTGGGCGACGTGCTCCTTGTCTGGTTCAAGAATACCAAAGCAACCCGGCTTGAGCTGGCTCGTTGGCTCAGTGATCTGCACCGCCAGCAGCCTTTTTTCCTTCTGAAGCGTCAGTGGCACAGAAACCGTTTTCCCGGCAGCAAGCAAGGTTGTTAACAGCGGCAGGGTCTCTACTTCACTGCGGAAATGAACATAGAGAAAGCAATGCGTTGCGGCCTGTACGACTGGCTGTGCTAATAGCAGACGATGAATAGCGCTGCTTTTCTCGTTCCGGCTACGCGAATCAAGCCGATCACGGGCGGCAAGCCGTTCTTGACGAAGTAATCTCCTCATCTGTATAAGGCGTTACGTCATCTCAATCTGCAGTATATCCACTATTCTTCCGCTATAGTTTTTCCGACTCATCTCTTTTAAGGCCGTATACTCATTCACCCGAATACTGAGGCTATTAACAGCAGAATCAGCAAAGCCGGGCAAGGAATATTCGCCATTAGCAGTGACCGCTATAACCGGCCCTGTCCTACCATCCTCTTGCATATCAAGTAAGCTAATACGCAGGCTATCTGAGCGCATATCCAGCACGACCTGAATACGCAAGGTCTCATCTGCGGTCACACTACCACTGGTAACGCTCACATACGGACTATCTGCACTCCCTGTAAGGATGCCGACTTCTGGTGGATTAGGATGGCTAAAGTTGCTTAACGTTAATGGTGTGCGGAGCATTCTGCCATAGGTGCCCGTACGCAGCGTCCCTTGCTTGCTATAACGGGTACTTAACGAAACTATATATTCGTTATTCCACGGATTATCCTGCTCTGGAATATCTGGCAGGATACTCACTTCACTGTTCTCAATCTTACCAAAACGATGCTGAACGGTCTTGCCGCTCTGGGTGCCCTCGATGACGCAGCCACCAGCGTCTGGCTTTGTCCGATCAAAGGAGAGGTTATTGCCTGTCAAGTTGAGCAGTCCCTGCGGGTTAAGTACGTCATTGAGATTCAACACCGTGTCCTGCGCTGTGGCAATGATGGGTAGTTTTTTCTCCATCGGCAGGCGTTCCGTCTTTGCTACTTGCCGGATAGAGTTAACAAAGGGCTGTGAGGCATAAATGCGCACTTGCAGGCATTCTTCTAGCGGCGGTAGCGGGGCCTCTGGGCTATCCAATCTGCCAGTAAAAGAGAGCGAATAAGTAAAGGCATTCTCCTCAGTTACTTGCTCGCCATTGCTTAGGCTTTCTGCAATCAGTTGATTGTGGAGATCAATGAAGGCTCTGAATTCCTTCTCGCTATAATTTGGCAGGGCCGCAGCCATGCGAGCAGCCATGTCTTTTGTGCCCACTACATTGCGAGGTAAGAAAAGAATTCTATATGACTGAGGCGTGGTAAGAGCGTTGATTTCAGGCCGCCATTGAATCGTTGTCATTGCTTTTCTCCTATCTTATTCAACTGCTTGAGATGATATACTGAACCTTTAAAGGGATTATCCTAAGACGACATTATACGGCTGTCAAGAGCTTTTTTTCTTAATGTAGAGGAAAACAAACATGACACGAGCACTCTCGTGGTTATCTACTCACCACTAGGGTGCTCGTTAGACAACCACGAGAGTGTTTGCCTGATACCCACAAGAGTGCTTTTGTATAAAATAGGTTTGATACTGACAAAAAACCTTTTATCTTGATATGTATCATGGCAGCTCATGATAGTATTTTTACGAGCAGCAGTCCTGCTGCATTGGGCGCAGGCACTTGATAACGAAAAAAGTCCTGTTTTCTCTTGCTTCATCTTCTCTGGCTATGACACAGCTTATTGTTCTGACAGGTTTTCGAGCTACTGGTAAAACAGCGGTAGGAAGGTACTTGGCCCAGCTCTGTGGGTGGGATTTTCTTGATACGGATGCCGAGCTAACCGCTCGCTTAGGTTGTCCTATTACTGAGCTGATTAAGCAACAGGGGTGGGCAGGCTTCCGGGAAGAGGAGCGGCTCTTGCTACGGGATTTGCCTGAGCGGAAGAAGACCGTAATTGCAACTGGTGGCGGGGCTATTCTGCATCAGGAAGAATGGGAGCTACTGCGCTGCGCTGCTTTGGTTGTCTGGCTCCGAACGGATTTAGCAAGCACCTTGCTTCGCCTCCGGCACGATAGAAACACTGCTGGGCAGCGGCCTTTGCTCAACAACATGGGAGAGGATCTGGAAACAGAAACCGCTTCTTTGCTGGCTGAACGAGAGCCGCTTTACCAAGCTGGCTCAGATCTCGTCTTGGATACAACAGGGAAGGCACCAGAGGAGTTAGCGCATTGTATCTTGCAGCAGCTTACCTTGTGAGGAGGACAAACAAAAAGGGACTTGCATAGTATGCAAGTCCCTTTGTATTCACCGTGGTAGCGGGGACCGGATTCGAACCGATGACCTTCGGGTTATGAGCCCGACGAGCTACCAGACTGCTCCACCCCGCGATGTGTGAAAAAGAATATACCTTGGTGCGGGCGGGCTGTCAATGGTAAAAAGAGGATTATTTCTCAGAAAGGCACTATATGACTTAGGGCTACCTCATTTGAAGTTTTGCCTGCTGCAAAAGAGAAAAGAGGAACCGATTGTCCCAACCGGCTTTTTTCCGTTTCCCCTTAACGCTTCCTTTTGAATTTTTGTCTGATTTCAGTATGTTCAAAGCAATTTTTCTAAGGAGTGAAAAATTCTGCGGAGCATGTCCG
>JAPEVH010000039.1 GCA_026645415.1 Candidatus Electronema sp. | reverse complement strand
GCCAGCTCTTCTGCCGGGCCTTCAGCAACCGCCAAGCTGGGCAAGTCCACATGCTGGAACTGCTCCGGCAGGGCAAAACGCTGGTACGGGCTGCTGATTGTTTCAGCCTCAAAGCTGAACGGGTCTGTAGCTCCGGCCTGCTCGCGTTCCTCCACGGTCTGAAAATGCTGCCGCGCCTTGGCGATGAAACCGAGCTGGGCTTGGGTCGCTTCGTCCGAATCAATGAACAGGCAGTCGTTTTGCTTCCATAAATCAGGGTGCTTGAAGGGCGAGCCGATCTTCGGAGTTTCGCCGTGGTTGATCTGGTGGGCAAAGGTGATGATGCTGGAGCGGCTCGCTTGGCGGAAAATGGTGTTCAGGGTGCAGACTTTTGTTTGGACAGGCGGGACAAGGTGAATGGCAGAGGCGGAAAAGAAATGCCCTGAATCCGGCGGGGGATTCAATCTTCTTTTTTCTCTTCATTCTGCAAGAGTTCTTCAATGCTGCTTATATGCACAAGCAGTTGCGGCAGTTCTTCTTTTGCGACATCCCAGACAATATCAAGATTCACGCCAAAATACTGATGGATAAGTCTGTCTCTCATTCCGGCAAGATTTTTCCAAGGGATTTCAGGATGACCTTTTCTGATTTCATCGGACAGATTCTTTGTTGCCTCTCCAATGATCTCAAGATTGCGGACAACCGCATCCTGCGTTTTTATATCCTTGAAGAAATCAACTGGGCGCATTCTTTCAGTGTACGCAGTTATCCGCTGCACAGCCTCCATGATGTGACTGAGGAAATCTATGTCAGTTCTTTCAGACATAGATGATGCTTTGCTCAATATCTTGAGCGATCCTTTTTATTGTTATTCGTCTTATGCCTTCAGGAGTCAGAATATCCGCCTTTTTACCAAGAATTTTTTCAATATATTCTGCGAACTCGATAAAACTGAGACCGATGGGCCGTTCAAATTCCGCCACAAGATCAACGTCGCTGTCTTCGCTCTGCTCGTCTTTAGCATAAGAGCCGAACAGGCCCAGCCTTTTCACACCGTACTTTGCCATCAGGTACGGATAGCTTTTCCGCAGAATTTCAGCAATCTTTTCTTTTGTCAGCATGATGTTGTTTTCTGATGCTGCTTTTTTTCTGTTTGGAGGCGGGACAAGGGAGATAACGGAGAAACAAAAGGATTGTCAATAATTATGCAACGAAAGGCGGCGAGACAACCTTCAGAGCAAGATGCTCAACCATCGGCTCAAAATCTCTGTCGTCATGCAGCAGCGTGATATTTTCGATGATGCAGAATGTCCCGATGATCACATCAATTGTTTTCCTGACCGTAACTCCTTTCTTTCTCAAGGCCCGGTAATTCTCGGCAGCTTTGACAGCGAACCCGCAGCCGCCCATCTGTTTGCAGGGCAGGAGGCTGATAATTTCTTTCGCCTTGCGGAACTCATGGTCGCTGCGGAATCCTTGCAGCACTTCTGCAACAATCAAATCACCGGTGCAGACAGGAACCTGCTGAAGCATCTGGTCGAGGACTTCCGTCTGCCATGTGATCTTGCCGTTGAAATAGTCAATCCAGACGGAAGAATCCACCAAAATCATTCTAATCAGTCCTCATGGCGGACAAATCTCCTTCCCAGCGCAGTTTGCCTCTGAGCTGACGAATTGCCTCCTGCCGTTTGATCTGCACCAGCAGCTTGAGGGCCTGCTCCGCCACCCCCCGTTTGGTTTTGATTCCGCTCAGGCGGACAGCTTCCGCCATCAGCTCCTGATCCACCGCAACCGTTGTTCTCATTATGATCTCTCAAAAAAAGTGTGCGTCTCTATCTATGGTAACAGCAACGATTCAAAAGCACACCGTTCTTTATACTCGCTGCTGTTTTCTCCATAAGAGAATGAGTACTTGATGCGGGCAGAAAGGGCAAGGTGAATGGCGGAGGTAGAAAGGAAAACACCCTGAATCAGGCAGGGGATTCAGGATGCTAAACTATAAATTATATGAACTTAGAAACTTGTGCTAATACTGCATAGGCTGCATTTCCTGTCATACTTTCTAAAATACTACGTACAGTACGCATACATTCTTGAATAATGCTGCTGTTTGGTTTGGAAGATTTTGTTTGTGTATCGAGAATTGTTATTTGTATTCCAAGCTCTTCTTTGTCAATCTTTTGTATAGATGTATCGGCAAGAATGCGCTTGAGGTCTTGTAATATGGAAATTAAATCAGGTTGTGAAATATTATGATTAATATTAACGCTATTTATTATAGAACCGCCTGCATCACCCAAATTAATAACTGAGTTGCTCGCGTTAAATTCTTTTGACATAATCTATGTTATCCTCTCTGTTGTATTTTTGAAATCAAAAAAATAAACGCTCTGTATCAAGATTTCTTGACATAATTCAGGATATCGCCTTCAACATCGCCGAGATTGATAACTGAATCAGAAATACCATCAAATATCATTCTATTGTCAAGGTTAAATATCATATTCTTGGTTTCTTCATGGTTCATAACTTTAAGTAAAGACACAGCTATTTTCTTTAAAAATAAGTCGCTATCGCTAAGGATGCTCATTAGTGATCCTGAATTCAAGTATAGTATTAGAGCATATTTGCTAATATTTTTATCCTGCCAGTATTTATAAAATACGTATGCACCAGTAGCCAATAAAGAAAATCCGATAATTAATGATAGTGGTCCATCAAGGAAAAACAAAACAAATAAAAATGCAGCTCCTATATACAAAATTAGCTTAGGTATTGGTTTAGTGCTTGATAGATCATGAACGCTCAGGTAAGAAATATTTGATATCTGATATACTGAATTGCCAATAACAAAGACTTTATCATGAATAGCAATTTCTCCTCTGATAACTTCTTTATTCTCTTCTGGTTTATCTGCAAACAGCTCTGATGACAAACTCATATTCATTACCTCTACAAGTAATATTTAGTCTCTTTCTGTTCCTATTATATCTTGAATACCGACTTCTATTCTTACTTCTATTTTTTCAACCTTGGCAAGCGAGTCCGCATTAATAATACCCCATACACGCTTACCATCTTCGCTTGTCCAGCTTCCCATAATAACATTGTCAGTATAGCCCTCAACCTTTAAATTTCGTAACATTTTCCCGCCGTTAGTCAAACAATTAAAACGATCTCCAAATCTTATTTTTTCAACCTTGGCAAGCGAGTCCGCATTAATAATACCCCATACACGCTTACCATCTTTGCTTATCCAACTTCCCATAATGGCGCGGCGACCAACATAGCTCTCAACCTTTAAGTTTCGCAATATTTTTCCGCCGTTAGTCAAGCAGTGAAAACGATCTCTAACTCGTTTTGTTAGGAATCTATGAAATATGTCCTTATTTTTATGTGGCCTGCCGACAATATTTGAATTGTTACTCATTAACTTGGATATCTCCTGTCAACTATTTTTGACCTATAAAATCAATAGACAACAAATTGAGATAAATTATATTGCTCTATTTGCTATCTGCCAGTTCAACCTCTCGATTTCTCATCGAGAACAATTTTTGGTTCAACGAATAAAGTCCTATTCACTATCTAGTTCATTTTCACCTCGCGACTCACCCCCGCCTTTACGCGGATGATGGTCAATGTCACTGAGTCGAGTGCCGCCCGCCATCTCATACTGATTGCTGTCCCTGCCATACTTCACCTTCACCCCGGAAAGCATCTGCGAAGACATGTCACGCAGCTGCTTTTCCACTGTCCTGAAGTCATTGCCCGCCGCATCAGCTTGGGCAAGCAGACCGTTGTAGGCATCCAAGGCAGTCTGGGTCTCAGTTATCTTGGCATCATAGGCCACCAAGGTGAGATTGTTGCCTAAATCCAAGTTTGGGTCGATTGCCCGCAGGTTGCCAGCGCGTTCCTGCGCCTCAGCAATGATTTTGGATGATTTGCGTTGGTAGGCCATGAGACTTCCTCCCTGCTGAAGAAGTTTTCCGTTGCGGAAAGGGACGATGAAGAGATGTAAAAACCTGTTTAATTCGATTACAGGCAGTTGTCAACTAAAAAGAATCTGTTCATCAATAGAAAATGAGAGACTGCGCCCACTTTTCTGTCCGCACCAACCCCTTCTTATTCACAGATACTTGCTTGCGGACAGACAAACAAGCCTTGTTGCTTATCCACAACCTTTTGTTGATCGCTGACAGCTTCCTGTTGTTTAACAACACTCATCTGCGGATAAACAACAACTCTTCGTTGTCTAACAAAAATGTCTTTCTGATAATCTAAACTTCATAGTTGATTAGCAACATCTCCTTGTTGTCAAACAACAATATTTCTCTGCTTATCAACATCCTTCTGTTGTTTAACAAAAGACGTTTACTGACGAACAGAACTCCGCCGCTGTCAAGCGGCATCTTTCTCTATCAAGCTAATATGTAGAGTATAGCGAACAGCAAGCGCATCCTGCCGGAATGGTCCCGCTTCCTTAGCGTGACCGAATCCCCCGCCGGATTCAGGGCTGTTTTGTTTCCGCGCCATTCACCTTGCCTTCTCTCTTCTCATCCAGTATATTTTCTTCAGAATTGCAGCTTGCATGGCGTGTGGATTCCTTCAAGTCGGAACAAAATTCTCCTCATGAGGAACAATGAATCTCACCTTGACACCTGACATTGAACGTGCTTTGAGCAAGGCCGCCAGAACGCAGGGTACTGACATCGAATCTGTCATTCTTAAAACACTGCGGGAATGTTTTCTTTCCAAACCGCGTAACATCAGGCAAGCAACACCGGATCAGCCGAAAAACCTTGCTGATATGCTGACAGGATATACAGGCAGAATTGACAGCGGCGAACTTGCCAAGGACGGCACTCAGCTTTCTGAGAACACCGGAAAGAAATTTGCTGACCTCCTTCTACAGAAACAGCAGCAAGGCAAAATATGATTCTGACTGACACCGGCCCGCTGCTGGCATTGCTGGACAGAAGGGATGCACATCATCAACGCTGCGTTGACATGCTCAAGCATCTGCCGCCGGAACCCATGCTGACAACATGGCCATGTTTCACAGAAGCGATGTATCTTCTTGGCGCGGCAGGCGGCTATCACTTTCAGTCATTTCTGTGGAAACTTGTGGAAGACGGACATCTGAAGCTGCATGACATGACTGCTGCCGAGATGAAGAGAATGAATGAGCTGATGAGAAAATATCAGGACACGCCAATGGATATGGCTGATGCCTCTTTGGTTGCCTTGGCCGACAGTATGAGTTTGAAGCAAATTTTCACCATTGACAGCGACTTTTACATCTACCGCCTTGCGGACGGCTCCAAGCTGGAAGTCATTCCGTAACGCTGCCTACTCCTCCCCGCCCACCAGCTCCCGCAACGCCGTCTGCCTTAACCCCGTATCCCGATTTTTCACTGCCATTGTCAGAGCCTTTCTTGTGCCGACGAACACCGCCAGCCGCCGCGCCCGTGTCAGGCCGGTATAGATCAGGTTGCGAAAGAGCATCCGAAAATGCTGGGGCAGCACCGGCAGAATCACCGCCTCGAACTCTGAACCCTGCGCCTTGTGAATGGTGATCGCGTAAGCCAGCTCCAGCTCGGTGAGCTGCTCGCGCTGATACTCGACCTCGCGCTGATCCGGGAAGAAGCAGACCCGCATGGTCATGTCCGCAAGGTTCACTTCTATGATTCTGCCAATGTCGCCGTTGAACACGCCGAGATCATAGTTGTTGCGCCGATGAATGACCCGGTCGCCGGTGCGGAAGAGCCGCTCACCGAACCTGATCTCCGCCCGTCCCTCCTGCGGTGGATTGACCGCCTCTTGCAGCATCTTGTTTAAAGAACCCGTGCCGAGACTGCCCCGGTTCATGGGCGAGAGCACCTGAATTTCGCAGTCCGCGCCGCAGTATTTGGGAATCCACTCCGTGTACAGCTGCCGCACCGCATCCGCTGCTGTCAGACCGTAGTAGAGCGATGACCACGGATGCACCTTTTTCACCACAGCGGCCAGCTCTTCTGCCGGGCCTTCAGCAACCGCCAAGCTGGGCAAGTCCACATGCTGGAACTGCTCCGGCAGGGCAAAACGCTGGTACGGGCTGCTGATTGTTT
>JAPEVH010000024.1 GCA_026645415.1 Candidatus Electronema sp. | reverse complement strand
GCCAGGCGCGTTCAACTCGCTCAACGCCTCAGTTGCCGCCGCCCTGATCATGTTTGAGACAGTGCGGCAGCGGGCTGGCCTTGCGCCGTGAACGCATCCAATTCCTCGCCTCGTGCCTGCCCTTTTGGGACTGGTGCTGCGGGATCACCGCTGCCTGCTGGGGCAGACGGAGCAAAGTAAGGACGGATTACCAGTGCTCCCATTCACAGGCTCTTAGTATGAGGAGGCTTATACGGACAGACATGGGAGGCGCATGTCTGTCGTATAGCCGGAGCATCATAAAGTGACGAATCATCCCGCTTCGGCTGCATACAAGCAGAGATGTCCTGCCGCTGAAATCTACGCTTTCGTAGATCACGAATGCATGCATTCGTTCCTATCAAATGCATGCATTCGTTCCTATCAAATGCGTGCATTCGTGCCTATCAAATGCATGCATTCGTACCTGTGTCAGGCTATCCTGCTTTGACTATATGAGCCTCCTTGCTCTTTGGTGGAGAAGGAAGGCGGGCGCACAACGCGCCCTTGGCAATGGCGTATCAACCAAGGAACACCTATGCAATACCTGAAAGAATGCCTGCAACTGCTGTGCTGGATATATTTCAAACCCTACACCCTGAAGCAGCATGTGCGGGAGATATGCCCAGAGATCACCGATCCCTACGACGACAACATCTTTCGCCGCTCGGCAGCAGCCAAGGCCAACCCGCGCCTGCAACGCTATGATGAGCAAGGCTGGTGGCTGACTGCGCTGGCACCGATTGTTGCAGTCTTTCTCTCTGTGCCGCTGGCAGAAGGCGTGGCCCGGCTGTTTTCCTCCAGCCTGCACTTCAACTGGTGGTTAAGCAGCTTCTTTCTGTTCGGCTGGCTGCTGGGGCAGCTTATTGTCCGGGCAATCAGAAGCAAGCTGCGAGACAAGACCGCTTGGCTGGTGATCATAGCAGCGATGCTCTTGATACCTGCTTCCGTTTTCCTGCTCAAACACTTTGGCGCTAACAGCCTGCTGAGAGATGCAGCGGTAGGCGTGGCGGTAGGCGTGGCGTTCGGCGTGGCGGTCGGCGTGGCGGGAGGCGTGGCGGGAGGCGTGGCGTTCGGCGTGGCGTTCGGCGTGGCGGTCGGCGTGGCGGTCGGCGTGGCGGTCGGCGTGGCGGTCGGCGTTTCCTTTGTCTTCGGCGTGCTGCGTCTCTACTTCTGGCTGCCGGAGCTGCTCTGGACGCTCTGCCTCAAGTTTGTGTCTGTTCCTCCTGCCCACCGCCTACGCTTCTTGCCACCGCAGTTCGACCAGCTCATCATCCTGCCTCTGCCGTTCCTGCCCGGCCTCATCGCTGAAGCCTATCAGGAGAACCAAGCCGCTGCCCGCCAGTGCATCAACTACCTGATCAGCTCCACCAATCAGCAGCAGACCGCAGGCCGGGCTATCCTGCTCATAGTCAGCAATGAATGCAGCCGCTGCCGGACAGCGCACGACATTGCCGCCCTGCGCAATCAGCTGGACTGGCTGCCTGCCGACCTTGCCGGACAGTTCAATGCCTGCTTGGAACTGAGCCAAGATACAGCCGCTGCCTTGGAAGCCAGCTCGCCTTTCCGCCAAGAGCAGCGGATTGCAGATATCTGCAAGAAGATCATCAGCCAGCGCACCGGCTTGGCGGCTGCCTCTGCCCGCGAGGCCACGACCATAGGCGGGGTGTTAGATCATTGGCTGCGAATTCTGGAGACTGCCTGCCGCACCTTGCATGAAGCAGCCAAGCGCAGCGAGGAGATACCGCAGGTCTATCTTGCAGGCCCGGCCTTAGACCCAGACAAGGCAGGCCACCTGTTCAAGGGCCGCCGCGACCTCTTCCGCCAGATTGAAAGCCTTGTCCTCTCTGCCCAGCCGCCCACCTTGGTGCTGCACGGCAACAGGCGCAGCGGCAAAAGCTCGGCCCTGCGTTATCTGCCCGAACAGATGCCCTCGGATATCCTGCCCCTGTTCGTGGACTGCCAGCACATCGGCGAGGTGGTGACACTGAGCGGCTTTGCCGAAGAGTTTGCTGATCAGCTCACCCGTTCCGCCCGTCAGACCTTCCGGCTCGAACTGCCGCCGCCTGACAAGGACAAGCTGGCCAACGATCCCTTTGTTGCCATGCGGCACTGGCTGGACGCAGCAGAGCAGGCCGCAGGCGGCAAGACGCTGCTGGTCTGCTTGGATGAGTTCGAGCGGATTGAGGAGATCATCACTGCTACTGGCAGCCGTGCCCCGCTCAACTTCCTCCGTCACCTGATCCAGCACCGCGACCGCTGGCTGCTCCTCTTTGCTGGAGCACACACGCCAGAGGAGCTGGCCTCCTACTGGAGTGATTACCTAATCAACACCCGCAGCCTGCGCGTGAGCTGCTTGGACAAGGACGATGCAATGGAACTGATCTGCCGCCCGGTGCCCGACTTCCCGGAGATTTGGCCGGAGGCGGCAGCAGAGGCGGTCTGGCAGCTCACCCACGGCCAGCCGTATCTGACCCAGCTCCTCTGCCAAGAAGCGGTTGACCACCTAAACCGGAAAAAGGCCAAGACCGTGCAGGTCAGCGATGTGGACGAGATTCTGCCCGCTGCCTTTGAGCATGGGCATTACTACTTGCATGAGTTCTGGCGAGAACTGAAGGAGGAGGAGCAGACACTGCTTCTCGCCTTGGCAAGGCAGGAGGCAGTCCCGCCGAACCTGAACAGCACCGCAGCGGGACTGCTGCGCAAGGAAGTCTTGGTGCAGGAGAACAACGGCTGGTCGTTCAAGGTGCCGCTGCTCGGAAGATGGATTGCAGTAAAGAATGAGGAATAACGATGACAGTGCAAGTACAGCCTCTGCTGGAGCAAGCCTGCGAACTAGGGGAACTCCGCCCGCTCGACGTACACCTTGGCCTTTTTGTGGAAAAGCAGGCGAAAAGGTTAGCCAAAGGTAAGAGCTGGAATAGCCCTGAGCTGCTTCTGGCCGCAACCCTTGCCAGCGCAGCCGTGAGCAGTGGCCATGTCTGCTGGCCCTTGGCGGAAAACACAGTCCTGCCCAGCACTCTGCCGCCTGATCTCCTGCCAGAGCCAACCCAGTGGCGGCGCAGCCTGCTCAAGAGCGGCGTGGTTGGTCAGCCCGGCGAGACTTCCCCCCTGATTCTTGACCAACAGAACCGCCTCTACCTCTACCGCCTCCATGCCTGCGAGGAGCTGATTGCCCATGAGCTGCTTCAGCGGGCTAAGAAGACCAGCCGAGCAGATGCGCAGGCAGCCCGGCCCCTGCTGGCGCGCCTCTTTCCCAGCAAAGACAGCGGCCCTGACCTCCAACAGACTGCGGCAGCAATGGCCCTGCTCAAGCCCTTGCTGGTGATTTCTGGCGGGCCAGGCACCGGCAAGACCTATACTGTTGCCCGCATTCTTGCCCTGCTGCAAGCCCTGCACACTGGGCCAAGACCGTTGCGCATCGCCTTAGCTGCCCCAACTGGCAAGGCAGCGGCCCGCTTGGAAGAGTCAATCCGCGCTGCCCGGCACAGTCTCCCGGATGACTTGGGTCGCCACGTACCAGAACAGGCCCAGACCCTGCACCGGCTCCTTGGTGCCCGCTCGAACGAAGAGGAGTTCCGCCACAACCGCGACAATCCACTTGACCTTGACCTGCTCGCTGTGGATGAAGCCTCCATGATTGACGTGATGCTGATGACGGCCCTGTTGGAGGCGTTGCCCAGCACAGCACGACTGATCTTGCTTGGTGACCGCAGCCAGTTGGCTTCTGTTGAGGCAGGCAGCCTCTTTGCTGATCTTTGCGGCAGCGGTGAAGCGGCTTGGTCGCCTCAGCTTTGCGAGGAGCTGGCCCAGCTTACTACCACACGCCTTCAACCCACAGGACAAAGCGGGCCGATGGATGATTCCTGCATTCTGCTGCGCACTGGCCACCGCTTCCATGCAGGCAGCGGCATTGGCTCACTGGCCACAGCCGTGAACAGCGGCTCAACCGAGCAGGTTGCGCAGGTGCTGGCTACAGGCTTTGCTGATCTGGAGATTGAACACTGCACAGGCCGGGAACGCGAGACATGGCTGCGCCAGCAGATACTGCGCGGCTTTCGAGAGATGGCGGGAGCCGCCACGCTGGAGCAAGGCTTTGCGGCAATGGAACGCTTCCGCTTCCTCTGTGCTGTCCACAAGGGGCCAAACGGCACCGAGGAAATCAACCGGCTCTCTGCTGAGGTGCTGCGTCGGGCAAAGCTAATCAGTTGGGGGGATGCTGCATGGTATCAGGGTAGGCCGATCATCATCCTCCGCAATCACTATGACTTGAAGCTGTTCAACGGCGACACCGGCCTGCTCTGGCGCGACCGGGACGGCAAGCTCAAGGCTTGGTTCCGGCGACCAGATGGCAGGCTGCATCCTGTCCCTCCTGCCATGCTACCGGAGCATGAGACTGCCTACGCGGTCACTGTCCACAAGGCGCAAGGTTCGGAGTTTGATCAGGTGCTGCTCCTGCTGCCAGAAGAGGAAAGCCGCGTTCTCAGCCGCGAGCTGCTCTACACCGGCATCACCCGCGCTCGCAGCAAGCTCATGCTCTGCGCTGACCAAGAGACGCTGGCAAGAGCGGTGAGGATGCGGACGCAGCGGTATTCGGGGTTAGCAGAGAAGCTGCATGGGATGCACCCTGCCTGACTTGGCTTCACTTGTCTCGTTGAGGTTCTTGTTGGCCTCCCGCTGGTTGCCATCCGTCATCAAAACCCCAACTTAGCCATGCGAGATGCTGGTCGGCAAGGACTTCCGCCGTGGCGATCACGTCGGATGCCTCCTGCTGTGTCACGGGGCTACCGTGGACGGCAGCGTTACAGACGCTGAGTATCTTCATCGCGAGTTGCATCTGCTGGGAGTCGATCGCGCCGCCGTCGTAAAGTCGGCGGAAAAGACGAGAACCAGATTCCCGTGGGGTAATGGGCACATTGAACCCCTTGGCGAAATTTCGGGCCAGCACATCAATCTCGATCCTGAGTCCCGCGAGTGCCACGTTCGGGTCCTGTTCTGCGAGTTGTCGATAGTACGACATATCAAGTCCGCTGGCCGAAGGCTGTAGCCCAAGATGGATCATACGAGCATTGGCCTCAGTCAATGGAATAGAGGGGCCACGCCTGCGATCCGGCGGGGATGGTGTGGCTTGGACTTGCGTAGAGAGTTCCTTTGCTTGGGAGATTTGCTCCTCAAGGTCGACCGAGACACCACCTGGCAGGTCTGCATGACGTAGACGCACCAACAGCGCGGCGAACTGCTTGCGGAAAAGCAGGCACACGGTGATTGCGACGACTGGCCACACAAGGACTCGGATGTACTCAAGAATCAGTTTTGCTATTTCCATTTCCGTAAGTCCTCCATGCCCAAATAAGGAATTTACAGAAGCGTATATCCTACAGCTTAAAATCGCAGCATCCTGCTGCCAACCACTTTACGCAGCACATCCCCCCACGTCAACAGCGAAATTCCCGCAAAGCAGCCCACTGCTTCCACTCCATGCCAGCATGGAGAAAATCTCGATGCAAGCATGGCCCGACCCTCCATGCAAGCATAGCGGGAGGCTCTATGCCAGCATGGAGGATGCCTCCAACGTAGCATGGAGAACCGCTCTATGCTTGCATCGACTTTGCTCATATTTTTATTGACAACAACTCTGTAGCTCCGTACTCTGGAAAATCAGCTTTATTATCCGGTTGCATCAGTATCTTAAATCCCCACGGAGGACATCATGCAAGGCATTCACTACCGCGTTGAGCGCAATCCACTGACCAAACCCGTTTCCTACCGGCTCCGCTTTCTTCCGCAGGGGATAGGGGGCTACGACGAGGTGGCGGCGCGGGTTGCCCTGAAGAATCCCGGCTCCTCGGCAGAGCAGATTAAGACTCATCTGCGCTCGTCGATGGAGGAGATTCTGGCGATGCTGCTTGAGGGCTTGCAAGTCACTCTGGAGGATACCATGATCTTCCGGCCTTCCTTCACGGCCCGGCTGACCTCGCCGGATGCGTCGCTGCCGCCGATAGAGGAACTTCTGGGGATCAATATCTCGGCCTCACAGCCTTTTGTCAAGGACCTGCAGGCTGCCGCCAACTTGGTCCGTGAGGCGTGGACAGAAAAGATTCCGGCAATTCAGGCCGCCGCAGACACCACCACCGGGCTGAACAATGTCCTCAACCCGGATGGCGTTCTGCGGCTGACCGGCAGCAATCTCTCCTTTGACTGGCAGTCGCCGAATAATAGCTGCGTGCTGGCTGGCACTGAGAGCGGCAGCGCGGCCCAGACCCAGTTCGCCAAAGTCAGCGACAGCGAAATCCTGCTGGTGCCGCATGTTCCGGCCCAAGCCCAGCCGTGGAACAACGAATATACGGTGTCAATCACCACCCAGTACACCGAGCACGGCTCAATCCGCACCGGCGCATACGGCGGCAGGCTGCGCACACCCCTGACCGTGCCTGAACTCAGTCATCCGCATCCGCCAGAGACCGGCATCCTCACCAACAACGCGGCTGCGCCGTATGTGGTCGTCACCGCAAGCAGCCTAACAGCGGACACGCGGCTGCGGGTGCAGGTCGAGCATAACGTGCAGGATGATATTCTTGCCTTTAAATTGATTGATATGCAGGACGGCGGCGCACAGGGCATGATTGTCCCGGCAACTGGGAACGGAGAATTCGTTCTGCCCGGATTCAGCGGCTCGGCAATGAGCAGCCTGAGTATTCGGGTGGATAACTACGCTGCCTTAAAGACGCTGGTCAGCAACGACTACAACGGCAGGTTGGTGGATATTCTGGATGTGAAGATAGAGTGAGGGAGGGATGTAGGTCATTGAAAAGGTTATCCATTTCCCGCTCAAGTGTTCCCACCCCATCGCAAAAAGAATGGGAATCATATCTCCTGCCATGAACCCAATCGAACAGCATAAGGAAAGCCTACAACGCCTCTGCTTCAAGCACAAGGTGAAGCGTCTGGCCGCGTTTGGCTCTGTTCTGCGGACAGACTTCAACCAGGACAGCGACATCGACTTCATCGTTGACATTGAGGACGATGACCCGCTGTCCTATGCAGACACCTACTTTGCACTCAAAGCCGCTTTTGAACGGCTCTTTGGCAGAACCATTGACCTGCTGGAAGAGAAAGGGCTGCGAAATCCTGTTCTGCGGCAACGAATAGACGCAACCAAGCTGCTGATCTATGGATGAGAATATCAAACTCTGGCTGCATGACATGCTGGCCGCTGCGGATGAAATCTTTTCTTTCCTCCCTGAGCCGCGCAACTATCTCGTCTTTGCAAAGGACATCAAGACGCAGCGGGCCGTGGAACGCAATATTGAAATCATTGGCGAGGCCATGAGCCGTGTCCTCAAGACCGACCCGGAATTCAAGATTGCCAATGCCCGCCGCATTGTTGACACCCGCAACCGGGTCATTCATGGCTATGACACAGTTTCAAGCAGCATCATCTGGGCCATTGCAATCAAAGAGCTGCCGGTCTTGCGGGCGGAGATCGCAGCTCTGCTTAAGAAAGACCGGCTGTGAGCAGCCTGAGTATTCGGGTGGATAACTACGCTGCCTTGAAGACACTGGTCAGCAACGACTACAACGGCAGGCTGGTGGATATTCTGGATGTGAAAATGGATTCATGATCTACTTTGCCCAGCGACAGCAGCCCGTCTGCTTCCTTTCGGGCAGTAACCACAAAATCAAACGCATTCAGCCGCAGACAAAGATCAAAATCCGAGCTAGGATTCCACGGCTGGGCTGGATCAAAGAAACGCTCTGCACAGGGCGAGGCTTTAAGCTGTGGGAAAACAGACTGCTCATCAAAGTCTCTGGCCAGCAAGAGGCTCTCCAAATACTCGGCGTAGAGGTCATCCTCATCTGTCGGCGTTTCTGCCTGCCAACCCATTCTGACCAAGGTCACAATTGCCGGACTTTGCTTTAGGATATAGTTTGCCGTAGCCCTAGCATTGACAAAAGCTCCGGTCAGCACTTCGTCCGCGCGCGTGGCATTAACAATCCCTTGCGTGCCAGCATGAGTGGTCTGGATAATATCTTTTAAGCGTAGATCTGCCTTAATCAGCTCTGTGGGGGAATTGCCAAAATCAAAACCATCTAACTTCTTGCCGCCTCGTTCACCAATCAACATGGGCTGATCAAGTCGTTCTTTTAAGGCCAACGCCTCGCCAACATCGCCGACTGGCAGAACGCGCTTTGCGCCACCGTCCAAACAGTAGCAGGCTGTGGAAAAGGCACGGAACACATCAATGATCACCACCGTGCCTTCCGCCTCTCTTGCTCCGGCGATAAAGTCTGTCTTCAAAACTTTCATTGTTCTCACCTGCTGTTGAGCAGCACTATTGGATTTTTGCTATCAGCTTGTTCTGCGTCCTGCTGGGCATAAAGCCTTACTTGTTCATCACTCAGGGTGGCAACGCGCACCGCAGCGCAACCAGATAAAGGCAAAAGAAACAGAATAAAGACGGTGAAGTAATCGAAGTGCTTGTTCATGGCAGGAAAGACGAAAATAAAAACAGCCGGGCAACCCTGCAACACATAAAACGTTTCGCTGCCGCTGCTTCCTTCCGGACCTGACGGGGTTCACGATGTCTTATTGTGCAGGACCCGGCTGTAAATCTTGGGTCGTCTTTATCTTTATCAAATGGCGGAGAGGGTGAGATTCGAACTCACGGTACTTGCGTACACACGCGTTCCAGGCGTGCACCTTAAACCACTCGGTCACCTCTCCTGAGCTGTGAAAAAGCAACAGTCGGGCTTATCAAGCTGCTCTCACCTTCCGCAGAGCACCTTAGAGGTGCTTGCTGCTACGGAACGCATTTAAACCGAGTTCAGTTTCTTTGACAACAGAAAAATGGTTCCTGCCGCTCTTTTTTTCTTCTGCGTTGCTGGAAGAAGTCTTTGAGGATATGGCTGCACTCTTTTTCCCGCACACCACTGGTAACTGTAAAACGATGGTTGAGACAGCCATCGCTGCCAATACGGTACACCGACTGAATACCACCTGTTTTCGGATCAGTTGCGCCAAAAACAATCCGTTCCACTCTGGCCAAGAGCAAGGCAGTAGCGCACATTGGACAGGGTTCAAGGGTGACGTACATGGTCGTGCCGGGTAGTCGATAGTTACTGATTTTTTCGGCAGCAGTACGAAGGGCACGAATTTCCGCATGACCGCTGGGGTCATTAGTCGCAATGCAGCAGTTGCCAGCCCCAGCCAGCAGCCTGCCTTCTGCGCTCACGATGACCGCCCCGACTGGTACTTCATCTAAGATCGCTGCTTGAGCCGCATAGGCAAGGGCGGTGCCCATGAAAAAGTTATCCTGCTCCTGATTCATGTGGACATCTTAGCGGCTCATTGTCCTGATTGCAAAGAAATCGTTGACAGAGACACAACAGTATAGTTATATCGCTACATGGCAATATCGAAATATAACGAGAAGAACATGAATACGTTTATCAGAGTAATGAAGGCCCTGTCTGATCCCAATCGGGTTGCAGCTCTTAAAGTGCTGGAATCAGGCGAACGCTGCGTTTGCGAGCTACAAGAACTCCTTCATTTGGCCCAACCAACTGTGTCCAAGCACATGAAGGTGCTGGAAGACGCAGGTCTCGTCAAAAAACGGAGGCAGAATGCGTGGGTACTGTACAGCTTGGCCGATGGCAGCGATTCGCTGTATGCAGCAGTTATGCTGCAACAGCTACGAAGCTGGCTGGAAGATGATTTGACAGTACAACAAATGCGAGACGCTCTGCCTGCGGCGGCAGAACTGCGGATGGCAAAACAACAGGAAAAGTGAGGAAACGACAATGGAACCGATTCAGCTTGGCGGCTGTGGCTGCACGAAAAAGGAAAACGACCCAGACAAAGCGATGATAAGCAAAAACAAGATGCTTGTCTTTGGCGTGCTCGGATTGGCTGGCTGGTATCTGCTCTACAGCCTGCTTCTGCCTTTTTCTCATTTCTTTGCCTACGGTTTGCTTGGTTTGAAAAAAGGCAGTCATCTTGGCGAGGCTGTGCAATTCTTTGTTTACGACACGCCCAAAGTCATGCTCTTGCTCACCCTGATCGTCTTTGTTGTTGGTATGATCCGCTCCTTCTTTACCAAAGAGCGCGCCCGCAAACATCTGGCTGGCCGGAAAGAGGCGGTTGGCAATGTGCTGGCTGCTCTACTTGGCATTGTCACCCCCTTCTGCTCCTGCTCGGCAGTGCCGCTCTTTCTCGGCTTTGTTCAGGCTGGAATTCCGCTCGGCGTGACCTTCTCCTTTCTTATTGCCGCGCCAATGATCAACGAAATCGCCTTAGTCTTGCTTTATGGACTGGTTGGCTGGCGCGCTGCTGCTATTTACCTTGGCTCTGGCCTGATGATTGCTATTCTCTCTGGCTGGATTATCGGTCGTCTCCATTTGGAGCATTGGATTGAGGATTGGGTGCAGGAAATGCGGAACGTCCGTGAACTGGTGATTGAACGCAAGCCGACATGGAACGATCGGTTGAAGCTGGGCAAGACCGCTGTACGCGAAATCGTGGGCAAGGTTTGGCTTTATGTTATTGCGGGCATTGCAGTTGGTGCAGCAGTACATGGCTACGTGCCAGAGGACTTCATGGCTGCAATTATGGGTAAGGAAAACTGGTGGGCAGTGCCTGCGGCGGTGCTACTTGGTATTCCCATGTACTCCAATGCTGCTGGGATCGTACCAGTGATGGAGGCTTTGCTTGGCAAGGGCGCGGCTCTTGGTACAGTGCTGGCCTTCATGATGAGCGTAATCGCCTTATCCCTGCCAGAAATGGTGATTCTGCGCAAGGTGCTCAAGCCAAAGCTCATTGCAGTCTTTGCTGCGGTGGTAGGAACCGGTATCCTCTTTACGGGCTGGCTCTTTAATCTATTGTTTTAACGTAGCAGGAAGAAAGGGAAAGGCTTAGTTCAGACGACAGCAAGCACAATGCTGCTGCCGTCTGGCACTTACGTTATCAATAGGAATGTGTTCCTAATACTACTTTTACACCAAATTTCTTCTCCAGCATAATCTTTAAGTCATCATAGTTTATAGGACAACCTGCGGTTTCCATAGCTGCTTTCATACAGGCACCAAGATGGACGACCTCCATTGGTCTATCAAGACTATTGGTGATTTCCTTGAGGAGCTTGACTCGTGGCACGGTCAGGCCAGGACAACCGCCACAATCAGTCATTGCTACCAGCTCAATGTCCTCATCTTTGTACTGAGCAAACTCGCCATTTTTCTCAGCCATACCTTTGTAGCACTTGGCACAGGCAATGCAGGAATTGTCTTTGATCTGTTTGCAGTAAAGAATTGCAATCTTCGCCATAATGGTTCTCCAAATAGAGGAATAAAAAACGGGCTACATTGCTGCAACCCGCTCTGATGGGATGCAAGAGATTTTTGTGGGCAATACAGAGGAAATTAGACCTGGACAAAGCGTTGCAAGACTGCCTTGGCTTGCACCTTGCCAGCTTCGGTCAGCATTAGGCTGATGAGCCGATCAAGCCGCTCTTGGGTCGGTGGCTTTGCTTGATACTCTTCTACCATATTAACGATTAGGTCTGCATCATAAAGCACCTTAAAGTTGACCGTTTCTTCCTTTCTTGGTGCATGGTGATGGCCAATGATGTCACAGACCTCGTCAATCAGCTCTGGCTTGGCTTGCAGCGTGGTCAGTAGCTCTCGCGCCACGGGCGGCCCTTCGCTGTGCTGGTAACGGGCCAGTGAGGAGTTGAACTTGCGCTCTGCTTCTTTGATACCAATGTCGTGCAAATAGCCGCAGGCCATGATCACCATCATGTCACCGCCCGGCTCCTGCTTGCCGATGATCTCTGCTTGCTCGGCAACCGCCTCAGCATGACGGATGCGGCGGCTGTCACTGCCAAAATACTGACGCATAGCTGCGGCAACCTTGTCTTTAAACAGATTACCCTTGGCTGTGGCCAGCTCTGGTGGCAAGGAGCCAAGGCACTGCTCGGCATAGGGGCAATAGGAGGCGCAGCCAAAGTCCATCTTGGGATTGAGCAGTTTATGGCCGCAATTGCGGCAAGTGCGCTGGCTGTCGTCCTTGAAGAACTCGATTACCTGACCGCAGTGCGGACAGTTGCTCTCAAAGACTGCTTCGCCGCTCCAGTAGCGGCTATCCTGTCCTGGGCATTGCATGATGTTCCTCCGTGGCTTATCTACTCAGTATCCTGATAAATACAGGCATCCAAAATAGCAAGAACTTCCGTTAGGGTGTTCCTTGGTGCCTTTTCTATCAGCTTGATATAACGACTTCTGTAGTCAATTGATTTAACCTGCTCGACCATCACGTAACCGGTTAAAGAGGATTCTCTTGGAACAGCGACATGAAAAGGAATACCGCGCTCAGTGTTGGTGATGGGACAGACAATAGCGAGACCAGTTGCTTTGTTGAACACCCTGTTGCTGACAACCAAGGCTGGACGGCGGCCTTTCTGCTCGTGTCCAGCTTGCGGGTCAAAGGTCAGCGCAACAAAATCGCCTTTTTCTGGGATATACTGAGCCATCACCATTCCTCACGCCCGACAGGAGTCCCCCAGTCTTCTTCAACCAAGCTGCCTTGCTGCGGCATTCTGCCTGCCAGCTCGTTGATGTCATATTTTCCGCGTATTTTATGGATAGGCTCGACAATAATCTTTCCCTCCTGAACAGTGAGGTCTACCTCTTGGCCGATTTTGATCTGAGAATGCTCAAGTAGATGTTTAGGAATTCGTATCCCTTGACTGTTTCCCCACTTTTGAACTTTGGCTAACATAGCTTGCCTCACAGTTTACGTTTGCAATGTGTATATCCTAAGTATATTCATGCTGCTGCTGTCTATCAAGCAGAAACATTCCACAGTGCGTAAGCTGGGTTTCGGCGATACGCCAACCTCGCCTACAAAAAAACGTAAATATTTCCCTGTCATTTTCCCTCTTGACAGCCTTGCATTGCCGGAATAGATTTGGCATCTGTATTCCATAAGTCCTTGCAGACAGGCTTGAAACAAGCAGGAATATCCTGCCAAAAAACTGACCACACAAAAGGAGCGGAAGATGGGAGACAAAGGCGGCAAAAAAGACAAAGACAAGAACAAGAAGCAGATGACTCAGAAGCATGACCAGAAGGTCAAGGAAGCGAAGGACAAGCAACCGAAGAAAGTAGAAAAGTAGAACCAAGGCTGCGTCTGGGCCTCTGTTTTGAGGCCCAGCAAGAACAGCAAAGCGTAAATGTTTTCTCGTTTCCACACTCTCCAGCATGGTACTGCAAGCTGCCTGACATTAATCAGCCCCGGAAAGTTTGGTCAGGCGGGAATGCTCTTCGTAAGAGGCTTCAGCCGGAAGATAGCCCGCGCTTCAGGCCGGTGCATAGCCTGCCAAAGATCCCAGTCCTGCTGCAAACCCAGCCAGAAATCAGCCGACATGCCCACGACCTGCGATAGCCGCAGGGCAGTGTCCGGTGTGACCGAAGACCTACCCTTGATAATGTTGTTCAGCCGGGAATAGGGGATGTCCAGATGCCGGGCAAGTTCGGTGTTGGTGATTGCCAGCGGTTTGAGGAACTCTTCTGTAAGCATCTCTCCCGGATGGGTCGGCGGACGATGCGTGGGCAGCCTTCGCCCGGCGGTTTGTTCAGTGATAGTCTGTGATTTCGACTTTGCAGGCATGTCCATCCTCCCATTGAAAGCAGACTCGGTACTGCTGGTTAATCCGAATGCTATATTGTCCCGCGCGGTCGCCTTATAGCAGCTCCAGACGATTTCCCGGCGGCACCCTGAGTTCCACGACTTCCCGAACCCGATTAAGCTGATCCAGCTTCCGCCGCGCCACAGACCAGATGGTCTTAGGGCAGCACTTCAATGCCGCCCGCGATGCTGCACCATTAAAGATGTCCTCGGTGCCTGCGTTCTTGAAAGACTGAATCATAGGTCATTATAGAATGCAGCAAGGCAGGTGTGCAACTATTCAGCAAGAAGTTATAAGACCCATCGTTCCCACGCATTCCAGCGTGGGAACAGAACAAGACAAGTTAGCCCAAAATCGCCTGTAAGTCTTCCTCTGGTGTGGCTGCAATCGGCTTAATGCCAAAGGTAGCAACAAGAAAGCTGAGGATTGCTGGACTGATGAAGGCAGGCAGAGACGGCCCAAGCCGGATGTCTTTGATGCCGAGCGAGAGCAGGGTCAGCAGGATGGCTGCTGCCTTCTGTTCATACCAAGAGATAATCATGGAAAGCGGCAGCTCATTCACGCCGCAGTTAAAGGCTTTGGCCAAGGCCACGGCAATTTGAATTGCTGAGTAAGCATCATTGCACTGGCCCACATCTAACAGGCGGGGAATGCCGCCAATCGTGCCAAGGTCTTTGTCAAAGAAACGGAACTTACCGCAGGCCAACGTCAGCACTATGCAGTCATCAGGTACTTGCTCAACAAAACGGGTGAAGTAGTCGCGGCCCGGCTTGGCTCCATCGCAGCCACCAACCAAGAAGAAGTGGCGAATCTGCTTGCCCTGCACTGCGGCAATCACCTTGTCAGCCACGCCCAGCACGGCATTGCGGGCAAAGCCAACCATAACACTGCCCTTGTCGGCATCGTCCTGCCAGCCAGCCATTGCCAAGGCTTTGTCAATCACTGGGCTGAAGTCCTTGCCCTCGATATGAGCCACACCCGGCCAGCCAACCAAGCCTGTGGTGAAGATGCGGTCTTGGTAGTCCTCACGGGGCTTCTGAATGCAGTTGGTGGTGAAGAGCACTGGGCCAGGGAATTCAGGAAACTCCTTGTGCTGGTTCTGCCACGCTGTACCAAAGTGGCCATAGAAATGGCTGTATTTCTTTAACTCTGGATAACCATGACAGGGCAGCATCTCGCCGTGGGTGTAGATGTCAATGCCCTTGCCTTCGGTCTGCTGGAGGAGCAAATCAAGGTCGCGCAGATCGTGACCAGTGATGAGGATGCACTTGTTTGGCCGATGGCCCAGCGGCACGGTAGTTGGCACGGGATGACCGTAATGGCCAGTGTTGCCTGCATCCAACAACTCCATAGCCCGCAGGTTGATCTGCCCAGCCTTCATAGCGACTGGCACACAGGCTTCAATGGTCAATCCTTCGGCCAGCAAAGCAGCCAATGCCTCGTACATAAAGCCAGCAATGGCTGGGTCTTCCTGACCAAGAATGGCCGCATGATCGGCATAGGCAGCAATACCTTTTAAGCCATAGAGCAAGGTCTGCTTGAGCGAGCGGATGTTCTCGTCCTGATCTAAGCTGGGAATGAACTGAAGCTCTGCACCCTGCTTGGCCAAGCCTTCTACAGTATCCGCTGGAGTGAAAGACGCGGCTGGATGGGTAAAGTCTGTCTTGCCGCCTGTTGCTGCAAGCTGCTCCTTCAGTTTCTCCCGCAGCTCAATGGTCGTGTTGATCAAGGCGGCAAAGCGGTCTGGATCAAAGTTGACATTGGTCAAGGTGGCAAAGACCGCTTTCATCACAAAGCGATCAAGTTCCGCATCAACATTGCCTTGCTGCCGGGCTGCGTTTGCATAGAGCGCCAAGCCGCACAGCGCATAAATGAGCACGTCCTCAATGTCTGCCAGCTCACCACTTTTGCCGCAGACTCCGGCGTTGGTGCAGGCGATACCCTTGGCAGTTTGTTCGCATTGATTGCAATACATGTTTCCTCCATGAAGATTTTGGCTGCGAAACAGAAAGCGGCAACAGACCGCTTGATTGCGCATAAGCAAGTAGAGATAGTATAGGTGTTCTAACTTGCTCTGTCCTTAATCTATATCAAAATCAGCAGAAAAAAGAAAGAATACTTTACGTTGTTTCAGTTTGGGCAGGACTCATCGTGCTTCTCTCTGTCTATTCTTCCTCGACACCGGTATCGGGTTCTCCCCGACACTGCTTTCGGGCCAGCCCGACACTGCTTTCGGGCCAGCCCGACACTGCTTTCGGGCCAGCCCGATACTGCTTTCGGGCCAGCCCGGAAGTAGTGTCGAGTTTCTTCCGATACTGCTATCGGGGATTGGCGGCAGGGGGTGCGGGTTGGCTGGCGTGGTGCTGGGCCAATTTATCCAAGCACTGCTGCGCCTTCTTGGCATTGGGATTCTGCATTGCTCCCATTTCTTGATACAGATTCAAGGTCTTGCGCCAAGCTGCCTCCGCCTGCGCAAGGTTGCCGCGTTCCTCATGCAGGCTACCCAGATTGCCGTAAGCCATTGCCATGCCTTGCTTGCTACCCAAGGCTTGGAAAAGCTCCAGAGCTTTCCGGTACACCTCCTCGGCTTTGTCCAGCTCACCACGATCTGCGTACACATTGCCCAGATTGCCGTAAGCCATTGCCATGCCTTGGTTGTTGCCCAAGGATTGGTAAAGCTCCAGAGCTTTACTGTGCATTTCTTCCGCCTTTTCCAGCTCCCTGCGTATCCGATACACAATGCCCAGATTGCCGTACTGGTTCGCCGCCGCTTCCTTCAGTCCAAAGGCTTCGCTTATCTCAAGGCTCTTCCGGTACACCTCCTTGGCTTTGTCCAGCTCACTACGATCTGCGTACACATTGCCCAGATTACCGTAAGCTGTTGCCATGCCTTTCTTGCAGCCCAAGGCTTGGTTAAGCACAAGAGCTTTCCCGTGCATTTCCTCTGCCTTGTCCAGCTCGCCGCGTGTATATGCTACAAGACCCAGATTGGCGTAAGCGGTAGCTTGTGCTGTTTTATCCTGATTCGCTTCACCAAAGGCGAGCAACTTCCGATATGCCTCTTCGGCCTGAGCAAGCTCACCTATGCGGTCAAGCAAAATCCCAAGCTGATTCCAGCCTGCTGGATTGTCCGGGTCAAGCTCCACCGCCTTTTGGTAGGCAAGCAAAGCCTCTTTGGGGTTGTTCATATAAGCCAAGGCTCCCAAGTGCCGGGCTGCGGCAGCGGCCTCCTGATTCGCATTCCTTCCTTCGGCCTCCTTGCTTCGCAGCACCTCAGCAAAGATGGCCTGCGCCTTGGCAGTGTTGCCCAGCTCCAACGCCTGCAAGGCATCGTTGATGCTCGCGGTAGACGCGCCAGTCTTGGACAGAGCGGCAATGGCTTCGGTCAGTGCCTTGATCTGCTCGTTCTTGGTCGCCAGCTCGCCTTGCAGCGGCGCAACCAACTCTTTTGCCAGCTTGGTAGCTTCCTCCGGTGACATGCCGTAGGTTACAGCTACATCACCGCCTGCATGAATCGCTGGTGCCTGATTGCCTTTGGTGGAGATGTAGCTCACCAAACGGAGAAAGCAGTTGTTGAACTGCTTGCCAATGGCGTTCCTGCCTTGGGCAATGTTCTGCTCCCCGTCCTTGTTCTCAAAAGTGTCTCTCATCTTGTTCCTCGCAATGTGCCGCCGCTGCTCGGCCTTACTTCTGCGCAGGCCCAGCCGCGCTGGAGCATATCCGGCCCAGATAAACCAGACCACCAAGCAGGGAATAGCTGACTGTGGTGCCGAAAAAGAGCAAAGCCAAGGATCTGGTCTCCAGATTACTCATGCCAGCCCAGCCAAAGAAAAAGACGTAGCCAGCATCGCGCAGGCCAAGGCCAAAGATCGAGATGGGCAACGCCTCCAGCAGAGTGATCAGCGGCACAAAGGCACTGAAGTAGAAGAATGATACTTGCGCATGGATCACAGCGGCCAGCAGCCAGACTATGGTGATGACTGAAAGCTGGAAGGCAAAAGAAATGGCCATCACCTGCACAAGCAACCGAGGCTTGCTGCCATACGCCTGAAAGGAGAGGAAGAACTTTTCTGCTAAACCAATAAGGAGAGGAAAGCGATCAAGGCGGGTGAAGCTCAGGAAGAGCCGCACTGGTTTCTCTTTAACTAAAGAGACGAGGATGGCCAGCAGGAGCAAGAGAATCAGCAACGGGGCAAGAAAGAAGAAGATGTTATGAAACTGGCGAGCCACCAGCACCGAGGAAATCAGGCTGAGGATGACCAAGGCAAGAAAGCCGGAAAAGCGGTCGGCAAAGACGGAGGCAGCAGAACGAACGCCACCGCTCTGGCGAGCAACGTCGTAGATTCGGTAGGAGTCGCCGCCAATGTTAGACGGGAGAAAGAGGTTGTAAAAGCTGCCAATCAGGTAGGTCTTGGTCAGAGCAGACAGAGGGATGTCTACTTGATCGGCCAGCAGAAAGAGCCGCCATTTCAGAGCACTGAATACAGTATTGGACAAGAGGAGCAAGGCGATAGGCAGCAGATAACGGAGTTCTGCGGTCGCCAGCAAGTCACGCAGCTCCTGCCCATCAATCTTCCGATACAGAATAAACATCAGCACGCTGCTGATCAGCAGCTTGGCAACAGTGAAGAGCCATTTCCGCTGTGTTTTGCTCACGCTTGCGGCTCTGCTTGGCGAGTTTTAACCACCTTGGCAGGCACGCCAAGGGAAACCGTGTATGCAGCAACGGACTTGGTCAGCACTGCACCTGCTCCCGCTACGCTGCCTCGGCCCATACTTACTCCGCCCAGCACCGTGACATTAGCTCCGAGCCAGACATCAGACTCCAGCCGCAGGCCACCGTCATCACGAATGCCCTGCTCACGAATTGGTATATCCAAACGTTCCAGATTATAGCTGCCACCAGCGAGCAGACAGCAGTTCTGGCCAATGATGCAGTCTGGGCCAATGTGTACTGGACAGCCATTGGTTGACTGAATAATGCAGCGGGAGTTTAGGCCGCAGTTGTCAGCAATGCTGATGGAGCCGTTCTTGCAGGAGAGCAGGACATCATTGGAAAAGGTTACGTTGTCACCAATGCTGATGGAGACCTCTGCGCTGCCGTGCCTGCCGTCGAGGATGCAGCCCTCACTGATTACTACCGCTTGGCCAAGGCGTATCCGCCTTGGTTGGCGCAGGACGATGCCGGGTGCGAACATGCAGCCTTTGCTGCAGCTTGCAAAAAGGCGCGGCCAGAAGAGCTTGCGTAGAGCCATGCCAAGAATGCCGGGCAACGGCCCCAGCAGCAGGCACCACTCATAATAGAGCAAGGCCGCCAGAGAGCGGCTGCCAAGCAGGAGGTCTTGGTATTTGGCTAAGGGCGAACCCTTGCCAGTGACTGCCTGATGTGTTTTTATCACAGCAGCAGCTTCACTACGACAAAGCCACCGACAAGCAGGAGCAGAAAGGCAATGGTCAGGAGATTGAAGTATTTGTTAATGAAGTACTGCACTGGCGCGCCGAACTTGTAAATCAAGCCTGCAACCAGAAAGAATCGTGCTGCCCGCGAGGCAAGAGAGGCAAGCATGAAGGTGATGAAGTTGACCTTGCAGGCCCCAGCGGTGATGGTGAAGAGCTTGTACGGTAGGGGAGTGAAACCAGCCGCAGCCACGGCCAAGGCATCGTATTTCTGGTACCATGCCATGACGACATCGTATTTGGCGGCCAAGCCATACAGCTCGACAATTTTCATGCCGAGCGTGTCCATAAAGGCCAAGCCAAGACCATAACCGAGCGCACCGCCAATCACGGAACCGGCAGTGCAGATAGCGGCAAATTTAAAGGATTTCTTTGGCTCGCCCACGCAGAGAGCAATCAAGAAGACATCAGGCGGAATGGGAAAACAAGAGGACTCTGCCAAGGCAATGAAAAAGAAGACCCACAGTCCTGCTGGAGTCTGAATCCACTCCATGCAGCGGATGTAGATGCGCTGCATGAAAGAGACCTTCTTGCTAGGTACTATCGCATCAGGCTCGTTCATTCTACCTTGTCCCATTCTGCATCCTTCTGCCATGCCTGATCGTCTTTCCGCAGCAGCCGAAACTCACAGTTACTCACCAAATTACCTTTCAGGGTAATAACCACCATCTCTTGACTCGATGGATCGACCAGCTTGCCAAAGAGCGGCATACTGCCGAGCGCACCTTTGCGAGTCTCAGCATAAATATATTCTTCTTCACCCGGCCCAACTGCACGATGGCTGTCTGGCTCACCCAGATAGCGCAGCACGTCTGCGCGGGTGGATGTGCCTGCCTTGATCAGGGCTGCATCCGAAGCCAGATGACGCACTGGCTTGTAGGAGCAGCCTGAAAGCAGGACAAGAAAGGCTAACACTGTTATAATCATCCGCCGCATGGCAGAACCTCCGCTCAAGTAGGGGGGACGGCTGGGCCGCCGTAGACTAACGTATCTTACACGCTCTGTAGTCCTGCTTCAATCACAACTGTTCAGGCCAGCCCGTTGATCAGCACTTGCGCTTCACCTTCTGCGGCTGCCTGCATCTCGCCGAGCAGGAAGGCTTGCTCACCGGAAGCACGGAACTGCTCCATAAGCGGCTCGGCATCCGCGCTGTCAATCACGACCATCATGCCAATGCCCATGTTGAAGGTGCGGAACATCTCAGCTTCTGCCACCTTACCTTTCTCTTGCAGGAAGGAAAAAATCTTTGGTATTTCCCAGCTTCCTTTGTCAATCACAGCCTTGCAGGTGCTGGGTAGAACTCTGGGAATGTTATCAAAGAAGCCGCCGCCAGTGATATGAACTAAGCCTTTGATCTTGAAACGAGACAGTGCTTGCAGCACGCTGGCCACATAAATGCGGGTTGGTTTGAGCAATTCCTCACCAAGAGTGCAGCCCAGCTCTGGCACCTGATCCGTTACTTTCAGCCCTAGCTCTTCAAAGACAATCTTGCGTACCAAAGAATAGCCATTAGAGTGTACGCCAGAAGAAGGCAGACCAATGATCTTGTCGCCCGGCTGAATGCTGTTCTTGTCAATAATCGCAGCCCGGTCGCATATCCCGACCGTAAAGCCTGCTAGGTCGTAGTCGCCCGGTTGATACATGCCTGGCATCTCAGCAGTTTCACCACCGATCAGGGCACAGCTTGCCTGTTTGCAGCCCGCAGCAATCCCCTTGATCACGTCTTCTGCCACGTCCAGATCAAGCGAGGAGCAGGCAAAGTAATCAAGAAAGAAAAGCGGTTTGGCCCCGCAAACAATCACGTCATTGACGCACATAGCCACCAAATCAATGCCTATGGTGTCGTGTTTACCGCAGAGCTGGGCAATTTTCAACTTAGTGCCCACGCCATCTGTGGAGGCCACCAGAACTGGATCGCTGAACGCCGTATTGCCAAGGCTGAACAGGCCGGAAAAGCCACCAATATCGTCAATCACCTGCGGGCCGTGCGTTGCACTGACAAGATGTTTAATCCGCGAGACAAAGGCATTACCCTTGTCGATATCAACACCAGCTCCACTGTAACGAGAGGCTGGTACTTCTGAATATGTCATGTTTTTACTGATGCCTGAAGTCGTAGAAAAGCAACAGCCCTGTCGCTGTGCCTGCCGCAAGAACAGCGGCCTGTCAACATTACTTTTTTTGTCCTGCTTGTCAATATCTTTGCATGGGGATTGCAAGCCAATGCTTCTTTTGGTAGGCTGCTCTTATGAAAACACTGATCACGTTGATCGGCTTGCTGCTGATCGTGGAAGGACTTCCGTATGTGGCATGGCCAGAAGCCATGCAGCAGTGGCTCCGGCAACTTGCCGAGGCAGAACCAGACCGGCTGCGGGCAATGGGCTTAATTGCTTTAGGAGCAGGCTTGCTGCTCTGTTATCTAGCCCGGCGTAGCGGGCTGTTTGATTAACGAGGAGGCATAATGATTGCTTAACGTTGGTAGCAGTTCCTGCTTCCCTCATTAGGTACTCTTCTTCTTTCTCCTGCGCCCCCAGCCACAGTTAAATCAAATCCTTAAGAAAAAGCGGCGGGCAAAGGCCATCAGTGGTGCTTGCCTAATAAATCCTAGCCCGGAACTTCATTATGCGCAGGCAGAAGATGCTGATGGAAAAAACAACAAAACGAGAAATGATCGGCTTTGAAGGCAAGGTGCTGCTTGATACCCTGCGCCGTCTTCAACGCCGAGGTGCAACAGAGAATATCCTCAAACTGGTACTTAAAACCCATCCAGCCGATCTGTCTTGGGTTTTTCGCTCCTTAGCCCCAGCAGAACGCAAGACAATTTTTGAAGTCATTGCTGCTACTGATCTGGTAGCGGATTTCTTTAGTGAGCTGGATGACTCCATTCTTTTAGAGTTGGTTGAAGATGTTACGCCTGCATATTTAGCAGAGATCGTTGACAAAATGGCCCCGGACGATGCCGCCGATCTGCTGGCAGCCATCCCGGATGAGCTGGCTGCTGCGGTTCAAACCTGTTTGCAACGCGATCACCGCGACGAAGTTGAGGAGCTGCTCAAGTACGATCCTGACAGTGCGGGCGGCATCATGTCACCTGACTTCATGTATCTTAATGAAGAGCTGACAGTAGAAGAGGCGATCAACAGGGTGCAGAAGCGGAGCGAAGACAAGGAGATGGTCTTTTATCTCTATATCACCTATGGTGATGGCCAGCTTGCTGGAGTGCTTTCCCTGCGCGAGCTGCTTCTCCATCCCATGCACCGCCAGCTCAAAAACATTATGAATACCAAGGTCATCTCTGTGACCACAGACACTGACCAAAGCGAGGTAGCACACATTGTTTCCCAATACAACCTACTCGCCATTCCGGTAGTGGATGCCTCGTTTAAGCTGATTGGTATCATCACCGTAGATGACGTAATCGATGTTATCCGTGAAGAGGCAACAGAAGAATTCTTCCAGATGGCAGGTGCAGGTAAAGATAATGAAATTTTGTTCAAACCCCTGCATCAAAAAATTATGCTCCGCGCCCCGTGGCTCTTTGCCTCGTGGATAGGCGGGGTCTCAGCCATGTTCATCATCAGCAGCTTTCAGCATGAACTGCAAAAAGTGCTGGCCTTAGCCTCCTTTATGCCGATCATTGCGGGCATGGGCGGCAATATTGCCAATCAGTCGAGCACCATTGTTATTCGGGGCATGGCCACAGGCCGGGTCAACATCTCTCATTTCTTTCAGATTTTGAGTCGAGAATTTCTCCTTGGCATCTCCCTTGGTGTACTTTTTGGAATGCTGCTTGGCGTGACTGCTCTGTTTAAATACACTGACTCTGCCTACCTTGGCGTTGTGGTGGGCATCTCTGTCTGCACGGTCATGATTATGGCGGCTAGTCTTGGCACTGCCGTGCCTATTCTCCTCAAACGGCTCCATATTGATGCAGCCATTGCCACAGGCCCTTTCAACACGACCACCATTGACGTTCTGAGTATCACGCTCTATTTCTGGGTGGCCAAATATCTGCTTAATCTTTAATCATGCGCTTCTTTCGGAGAATCAGTCCGTTCGGGCTGCTCATGGCATTGGCTGTGGCATATCTTGTCTATCAAACGCTGCGCCCGGCAATAAGGCCGTTTGACCGCAACGCAACGCCGCATCCGGTCATGGCGCGAGGTGATCTGGGTGCGGATGAGCAGAACAACATTGAGGTTTTTAAGGAAGTCTCTCCTTCAGTCGTTTATATCACCTCGATTGCCACCCGGCGCGGTCTGTTCAGTCTCAATATTTACGAAATTCCACAGGGTACTGGCTCAGGGTTCATCTGGGACAAGCAAGGCCGGATTGTCACCAATTTTCATGTGATTGCCGACGCAAACCGAATTGAAGTCACCTTGGCTGACCACAGCAACTGGAAGGCATCTTTGGTTGGCACGGCTCCAGATCGTGACTTGGCGGTGCTGCAAATTTCTGCGCCTGCGGACAAACTGCGGCCAATTATGGTTGGTGAATCTGATAACTTGCAGGTTGGCCAGAAAGTCTTTGCCATTGGCAATCCATTTGGTCTTGACCAGACCCTGACCACCGGCATTGTTAGCGCTTTGGGCCGAGAAATTAAATCCGAGACCAAGCGCACCATCCGCAATGTGATTCAGACTGATGCGGCCATCAATCCCGGCAACAGCGGCGGCCCGCTGCTTGACAGCGCAGGTCGGATGATTGGCGTGAACACGGCGATTTACAGTCCGTCTGGGGCCAATGCTGGCGTGGGTTTTGCTGTGCCAGTGCATGAGGTCAATCGGGTGGTGCCGCAGATCATCCGCTATGGCAAGCTGCTCCGGCCCGGCCTTGGCATCAGTTTTGCGCCGGAGCGGATCACCCAAGAGCTGAATCTGCAAGGGCTGTTAGTGCTGAACGTGGAGCCGGGTTCCTCAGCGGACAAGGCAGGCATTCACGGCACCAAACAGGTTTGGGGCGGCCTGATTCTTGGCGACATCATCTTGGCGGTGAATGGCGTTAAGGTTGAAGACTACGAGCAATTCCAAGATGAGCTGGAAAAGCACAATATCGGTGATACGGTGACATTGACTTTGCTGCGGGATGGTGGGCAGGTGGATGTTAGAGTGATGCTGGAAGAAATGTAAAGAGAAAACGTATTATGTCTGATATTAAGATGATAGCAAACCAAACAGCTCCTGCGACAGGGGAAACAAGCTCTCCTAGATATTTTTACAAGGCATTTGGTAAGGCGATGGAATCTATTGCTAAAAATAGAGAATTGAGAGAATTAGTAAATTCCCAAGGTCTGCCTGAATTAAATAGTTATCTTGACGAGATAGACAGGGAGATACACTCATCAAAACAAATTACAAGCGTTGAATATCGTATTCTGCTCGATAAAAAAAAGATGATTTTAGAAAGAATACAAGAACTTTCATCAAATGAAAAAATTGAAACCTTACATGAGTTGGTTGATCAGGTTTCTGAAGGAGATATAAAACAAAAACTTTTAGAAGAACTTAATACCTTGCAAACAGGAGCGGAGAAATACAAACAAGAAATTCAGGACGTTGTAATGCAAGATGTTACTGTCCGTGAAGCTGAAGCACAAATAAAACTTGAGCAGCAGCGACTTGACGGCCTTGAGCGCAAATCAAAAATTTGGCTGTCTTTCCTTCAGCGCGAATCCGCCGCTTCCCTTATCGGTGCCGTTGTCCTTCTCCTGCTCACGCTGTCTTTAATCGGTGGTATGATTTGCGGCAAAGAATCGCAGATTATCAGCAACGGCTTTTTAGTTATTCTTGGCTATTTTTTCGGCCAGTCCTCCTCGAAAAACAACAAAGACAACGATGCCGAAGACACTGTGTGAGTTGTACTGCCCTTCGGCTTCCAGAAAAAATCACCCGCAAGCAACAGCGGACTTTCCTTTTTCAGCCATTCGTATTTAAATGCAAATTCCGGCAGCACCTTTTCCGCGCCGGAGCATAACCACAAGGAGTAACTCATGACTGACAGCAATCTGCCCGGTTTCATCCAAGCACTGCTGCGCCCGGAAATCTATCCTCATTCCGCTGCGGATGTGCAGCTTGTGCAGACTCATATTTCCTTTGTCCTCATTGCTGGCGACTTTGTTTACAAGTTCAAAAAGCCGGTTGATTTCGGCTTTCTCGACTTCTCCACCTTGGACAAGCGGCAGCACTGCTGCGAACAGGAGCTGCTGCTCAACCGCCGCCTTTGCCCGGAGATTTATCTGGAGGTGATCACGCTGAACAAGGAGGGTGACGGTTTTGCCCTCAACGGCAGCGGTGAGGTGATTGAATACGGCGTGAAAATGGCTCGGATGCCAGAAGAAGGCATGATGAGCAATCTGATCAAGGCAGGCAAACTGGGCCGCGAGCAAATTGATGCGATTGTTGCGCGGCTGATTCCCTTTTATCAGCAGGCCGAGCGCAACCCGGAAATTGACAGCTTTGGTCAGGCTGACAAGGTGGCAATCAATATTCTGGAAAATTTTGCGCAGACTGAAGGCTTCATCGGCCAAGGCGCGTTGACTCAGGAGCAGTTTGACCGCATCTCAGCGTGGTCAAAAGATTTTCTTGCCCAAGAGGAACGCTTCCAGCAGCGCATTTCCGAAGGCCGCATCCGCGACTGCCACGGCGATTTGTATTCCGCCAACATCTGCTTTGGCGACAAGGTCTATATCTTTGACTGCATTGAATTCAATCAACGGTTCCGCTGCTGCGATGTGGCCAGCGATGTAGCCTTTCTTGCTATGGACTTGGATTTCCACGGCCTGCGCGAGCTGTCCGAATACTGCATGGACCGCTTCAGCCAGCTTGCCGACGACAGCGGCCTGAAGGAGATGCTCAATTTCTACAAGTGCTACCGGGCTTATGTGCGCGGCAAGATCGGCCTGTTCACCGCAGGCGATCCAGCAGTTGATGAGGCGGTGCGGACAAGCTGCACTGAAGCGGCAGCCAAATATTTTGCTTTAGCAGAGACGTATGTCGGCTGAACCGATAATCTATATTTTTTTCGGTCTGATTGCTTCTGGCAAATCCTTCTTGGCCGAACGTTTTGCCGTTGAGCGCGGTCTGCCCTATTTCAATTCCGACCGAGTGCGCAAGGAGCTGGCAGGCATTGCCGCCACTGACCGCCGTCCGGCAGGAATGGGTGAGGGCATTTACAGCCCGGAGCTGACCGCAAAGACCTATCAGGCCCTGCTGGACCGGGCTGAAAAGGCTTTGCAAGAGGGTGCGTCAGGGGTGATCTTGGATGGTTCCTACAGCGTCACTGCTGGCCGCAGTGAGGTGAGGCATTTGGCGGAGCGATTGGGTGCAAGGCCGCTCTTTGTTCTCTGTTCCTGCTCAGAAGAGGAGACTAAACGCCGTCTTGAACTGCGGGCCAAAGACCCGAACGCGGTTTCGGATGGCCGCTGGGAGATTTTTGTCCGCCAGCGGGAGAACTTTGCCCAGCCTGATGAGCTGCCGCCGGAGCTGCTGCTGCGGCTGGATACTGAAGCGGAGGTGGAGGAGCTGCTGCAATCCATCTCCTGCAACGCAATCCAGTAAAGGCTGCGCAAAAAAAAACGGAGCTAAATAGCTCCGTTTCTTCTTCTGTCTGTTCAGGACTGCTTGCCTTAGAAGGCAAGATTCAGACGCAGCAGATGGCCAAAATAGGCATCTTCCGCAACACCGCCGCCATCGATGACGCTGGGGGCCAAATAACCAGCTTTGTAGGTCAGGCTGGCTGAGTCAGAGAGCGCATACGAGGCAACACCTGAAACCTCAATAGCGTTGTCGAAGGCACCTGCCTCGTCGTTGTCAAAATCAGCGTAGAGCAGGTTGCCGGTCAGAGTGAGACGCTCGCTGGCTGCGTAGTTGGCAACAAAGGCACCAAAGAGCAGGTCGCCGCCGTCACCAACGCGCATCACCTGTGAAGAGGTGTCGCCGCCGACCATGACAAAACCAAAGTCGTTGTCAGCCACGTAGCCGTCTTTGGTCATGCCTGCCAGAATTGCCGGGGTGAATCTGTCGGTCATTCTCTTGGACAGCATGACATAAGAGCCGATGCCGTCATCTTCTGTGCCTTGCAGATCAGCGGCCTTGTAGGCCAGCTCGGCAGT
>JAPEVH010000087.1 GCA_026645415.1 Candidatus Electronema sp. | reverse complement strand
TTTCGCTTGGCTCGAAAAATGCCGAAGGCTTTGGAAAAATTGCGAGCGGACGCTCAACTCCAGCCTCCAAATGGTTGTTTTGGCGTTCACCAGTCTGCTACTAAAAAGATCGTAAACAGGTTCTAAGAAAAATCTCTTTGAATATACTGAAATGAGGTAGCCTTGGAGTTGCATCCTCCCCGCTGTATAGTTTCTCATGACAAAACTGTCTTTTTTGCCTATACTGCATTATTCTATTGCCTGATGGTGATAGATTCGCTCACAAACAGGCTTTTTGCCAATCATCTTCAATTAATCTGCAACGATGACAGAATCGACTGAACAAGATCTACAAATGCCCTTGGATATCAAGGCAGTTCTCAAAATGCTGCCGCAACGATATCCGTTCATCATGCTGGACCGAGTACTGGAATTTGAGCGGGGTAAAAGTATTACCGGTCTAAAAAATATCTCCATGAATGAGCCGTTTTTCCAAGGTCATTTTCCAAACGAGCCTGTTATGCCTGGCGTGTTAATGCTAGAAGGCATGGCTCAGGCAGGTACTGTGTTGGCTTATCTTTCTGACGACTCAATGCCTGGTAAATTAGTTTATTTTGCTGGACTCGACAAAGTGCGTTTCCGAAGAGTAGTGCGGCCTGGCGATCAGCTTATTTATAAACTAGAGTTTCTGAAACAGCGAAGTAAACTGACCATAATGTCTGGTAAAGCCTTTGTCGAGGGAACACTGGCCGCAGAGGCCGAACTGATGGCGAGCTTTTTTTGACCGCCTGCAAGGATGGAATAATGCCAATACACTCTGCTGCCGTCATTGATTCCAAGGCAGAAGTTCACAAAACAGCCTCCATAGGAGCTTATGCCGTCATTGGCCCAGATGTGGTCATTGGTGCTGACACTGTTGTTGATGCTCATGCAGTGATCTCCGGCCCGACCGTGATCGGCCAGCGTAACCGAATCGGTTCCTTTTCTTCTGTCGGCAGCCCGCCCCAAGACATGCACTATAAGGGCGAGCCGACTGAACTGATCATCGGTGATGATAACCTGATCCGCGAATATGTCTCCATTCATCGTGGCACAGTCTCAGGCCGGAGCCGAACGGTGATCGGTAATAGCTGTTTACTCATGTCTTATTGCCACGTTGCCCATGACTGCATCCTGCATGACCATGTCATCATGTCCAATGTCGCCACCTTGGCTGGCCATGTTGAGGTGGGCAGTTATGCCAATTTAGGTGGCCTTGTTGCTGTGCATCAATTCTGTCGGATTGGAGCCTACACCTATATTGGTGGCATGTCAGGTATCTCTATGGATGTACCGCCTTATGTTATTCTCGCGGGTACTCGTAACCAGATGCGGATTACGGGCGTGAATAAAATTGGTCTGCGGCGCAATGGAGTCAGCAGAGAAGCTGTTACTGCCATTGAACAGGCTTTTAAAATTATTTTCCGGGCTGCCCCAGAATTAATCTTGCAAGATGTACTGGCACAGGCTGAACAGGAACTGTCTAGCTCTCCAGAAGCACTGGCCTTGGTGGAGTTTTTCAGAACCAGCAAACGCGGTGTGGTCAAGCGAACAGAAGAAAGCTAATGCCCTCCCCTATTGGCCTCATTGCAGGTGGTGGTCAGTTTCCTTTGCTCTTTGCTGAGGCTGCCCAGCAGCGGAACCGCCCGGTAATTGCGGTCTGTCATCACAATGAGACTGAGCCAACACTTGCAAAACAGACATTCGCCTGCTGCTGGGTAAAACTCGGTCAACTGGGCAGAATCATCAAGTTCTTTCATGCGCACGGCGTGGCCGAGACTGTTTTCTGCGGCACCATTACCAAAACCCGCATTTTCCGCGATATTCTCCCGGATCTAAAAGGACTAAGTCTGTGGAATAAGATCGACAGCAAATTAGATGATGGTATTCTCCGGGCAGTAGCTGGGGCCTTGGAGAAAGAAGGTATCAAGGTACTAGCATCGACCTGCTTTCTTGAGCACCTACTCTTTCCAACAGGCATTCTTGGTAAAAGAAAGCCTAGCACAGAGCAATGGGCAGATATTCGCTTTGCTTGGAACATAGCCCGCGAGATAGGCCGCTTGGATATTGGTCAGTGTGTGGTAGTACGTGGTGGTGCGGTGCTGGCGGTTGAAGCTATTGAGGGTACAGATGCAGCCATTCGACGCGGCGGTGAATTGGCTGGCTCTGGTGCGGTGGTGGTCAAACTGAAGAAACCGGGCCAAGATTTCCGCTTTGATTTGCCTGCCACTGGAGTGAAAACTATTGAAACCTTGGCCTCTGTCAAAGGCGCAGTGCTGGCGGTTGAGGCAGGTCAGTCGCTTATTTTTGATCGTGAGGCCATGATTGCTGCGGCGGATAAGGCGGGCATTGCGGTGCTCGGCCTGAATGAAGCAGAGCTGGCCTTGCAGAATTCATAGCATTTTGTAAAGGAAGAATCATGCCCTATGTCAGCATTCGAGTAGCGGGAAAACTCAGCAGAAACCAAAAGGAAAACATTGCTAAAGGAGTGACTCAGGTCATTGCCCAAGAAACCGGCAAGCCGGAGTCCTCGATTCTGATTTTCATTGATGAGGAGCAGGCAGAAAATATTGCCAAGGGTGGCAAGCTCATTGATCAACCCTGAGATGCCCCAGCAGCAAGTAGAAACCCGCTTAACGGAACTGCGAGCACAGTTACAGCATCATGCGCATCAATATTATGTGCTTGATGATGCATTGATCAGTGATGCGGAATACGACCGGTTGTTCTGCGAGCTACTGGACTTGGAAGAACAATTTCCAGAGCTGGTCACGCCGGATTCCCCTAGCCAGCGCGTGGGCGGCGAGCCGTTGGCAGCCTTTGCTGAGTCGCTTCATAGTCTGCCCATGCTCAGTTTGGACAACATTTTTGTTGCTGAGGAGCTGGAGGATTTTGAGGAGCGCATCCGGCGGCGGCTCAGTTCCTCGGAACAGATAACATGGACTGCGGAGCCAAAGATTGACGGCTTGGCTGTGGAGCTGATCTATAAAAACGGTTTGCTGATCGAAGGCTCGACTCGCGGCAATGGCTTGGTCGGCGAAAACATCACCGCCAATCTGCGCACAGTGCGCATGATCCCGCTGCGTCTGCATGGCACAGAAGTACCGGATCAACTGACTGTGCGGGGCGAGGTTTTTCTCTCCTACCGTGATTTTGCCTATCTTAATCAGCAGCGTTCCGAGCAAGGCGAGCCGCTTTTTGCCAACCCGCGCAATGCTGCTGCTGGTTCATTGCGTCAACTTGATTCAAAAGTCACTGCAGCCCGCCCACTCAGTTTTTTTGTTTATGGTATTGCCGATGCTGTAGATACTCCCTGTCAGAACATGGCCGAGTTATTCCCGTGGCTCCAAGCACTTGGTCTGCCGATCAATTCGCAGAGCAAAATTTGCCGGAATCTCAACGAGGCAAAGCAGCACTATCAGCATCTGTTAACCATCCGTCACGAGCTGGAATATGAAATCGACGGCATGGTGATCAAGGTTAATGAGTTTCGTTTCCAAGAACAACTCGGCAACACAGCCCGCGCGCCGCGCTGGGCGATTGCGTGGAAATTCCCCGCTGAAGAGGTTGTAGCTCAAATAAGCAGCGTTGAATATCAGGTCGGACGAACAGGAGCGGTTACGCCAGTAGCAGTGCTAGAACCAGTGCGCATCGGCGGGGTGGAAGTACGGCGAGCGGCCTTGCACAATCAGGAGGAAATCCGGCGCAAGGGTTTAATGATCGGCGACCGGGTGCTGGTACGACGGGCTGGTGACGTAATCCCAGAGGTAATCAGGCCGCTCATTGAACAACGTAGCGGCAGTGAAGAAAAGATTATTTTTCCTAAAATTTGTCCAGTCTGCGGTCAGCCGCTGCATCGGCCAGAAGGCGAGGCTGTGACCCGCTGCCGTAATCTTTATTGTCCGGCCCAGCGGCTCCAGCGCATCATCTGGTTTGCTGGACAATCTGGTTTGGATATTGAAGGACTTGGCCCAAAAAACGTTAAAAAGCTGCTTGCAGAAGGACTAATCAAAGATATTCCTGATCTTTTCTGCTTGGACAAAAATCAGCTAGAAGCCCTAGAAGGTTGGGGTAAAAAATCAGCCGAAAGGCTGCTACAAGCTATAGCAAAAACCAAACAGACTACGCTGGCCCGCTTTATTAGTGCGCTTGGCATTCGCCACGTTGGTGAAACTACCGCCGAGTTGTTAGCCGCTTCTTTTGGTAGTTTAGATAAGCTGAGGTGGGCTACACAGGAACGGCTTCTCGCAGTAGATGGTATTGGTGAGCAGACCGCTGCGGCTGTAACAGCATATTTTGCTGATCAGGAAAACCGTGAGCTGATTGCCAGATTGCAGGATCTCGGCCTGACTATTCAGGCTACAGAGAAACAATCCGTCGGAACCTTAACAGGTATGGTTTTTCTTTTCACTGGCACTCTGAGCAGCATGACCAGAATTGAAGCAGAAGAGCGGGTCAAATCTTTAGGCGGCGAAACAGTCAGCAGTATCAGCAAAAAAGTGACCCATTTGGTTGCTGGAGAAAAGGCGGGTAGTAAATTGAAAAAAGCTACAGAGCTGGGTATTCAGATTTTGGATGAACAGAAATTTCTCCGCGTAACAGAATTATCCATAAAAACCGCTTGAAGCTCAAGCGGTTTTTTATCTACTTGCCCTGTCTGATTCTGATCGTTACCCGACGATTCAGCCGTCGTCCTTCGGCTGTTTTATTAGAGGCAACCGGTTTAGCGTAACCATACCAATAAAGAAGCAGGCGATTCTTTTTCAGCCCTAGGAAATTATTGAGCAGGTATCGCCGGGCGTTTTCCGCCCGCCGCCGAGAAAGATGTATATTATAATGCTTCGTACCAATGCTGTCACAGAAGCCGGAAAGCACCGCGTAATCTTTTGGATGCTCCAGCAGATAACGGCCCAATCCATCTAACGTATTGCGATATTCCTTCCTGATCTCTGATTTATCAAAGGCAAAAAGTACATTCGGGAATGGGCTATCGGCAGGCATATACAGCCTGCCGAAAAGATGCTCAGGATGCTCGGCTACCGTGTCAAAGTCGATTACCTGTGAGCAGTCATTAACCGAGGCAATATTATTAAGCAACTTTTCTGCTGTTCTATTGGTTGCGCTGCTAATCAGCGTAAAGCAAACATCATACTTTTTTGCCAGCATTTTTGCCTGAGCAAGCGGCTCTGGTTCCTCAACGCCTTCAAAGCGAGAAGCCGCCCCATTGGTAAACATGAAGACTTCTGTCCGGCCCGGCAAACCCAATAAATGCTCCAGTTTCATGAGCGCGATTTGCAGCATAGGCGGCCCAGAGCTGCGTACAGGCAATCGCTCCAGTACAGTGGCAAATTCCTGCCGATCGTAATTATGCAGAGGATAATAGGGATGAAAACCTTTTTTCGCACTAGGTAACCACATTACATTTTTCCAGTGCGGATAGAGACCTGCTTGCCAATTCAGTTCCGGTAGGCTGTCGTTACTTTGCAGCAAAATCTCCTTCGATTTTTCCAACCTTGTCATGCCAGTATTCTTATAAGGTACTGTCATGGCTGTGGATGGATCGTAGAAGACAAAGAAATTGTCTGCCAGCCGCACATACTGCGTTGGGCCTTTTCCCGCTTCTGTTACTAGCTCAGGTTGCCAAATCCATCCTTTTTTCTTAGATGCTGAAACGGTCTTCTTGCCGTGAGCCGCAGCAAAGCCAGATATGACGAGGAAAAAAAATAAGAATACTGACAGGAACTGCAATATCTTTTTCATAATTAAAATGTGATTCGGTTTCCAGCAACTGGCAAAAAGGCATGAGGTACAGTTTGTATCATTGCTTCGATTGCAGGCAACTCATTTCTTCGTAGTTCGTGGTCAAGATGTACTAAGGCCATCCGCCCGACATCTAATTCTTCGGCAAGCTGAAGAGTACTTGTAACAGAGCCGTGATAGGGAAAGGTATCTACCATGCTAAAAGATTCATGAATAACAAAATCAGCACCTTGAATCAATTCTCGTGCATGACGACCTGCCCGTCCGTCACCGCTGTAATAGAGTCGGCTGCTACCATCTTCAAGCAGTAAACCTAAATTGTACTGCGAATGCTGTGTGAGTGCCGCTGACCATTGCAATCCTGCCACAGAGATACTTGACTGCGCATGAAGGACATGAAAATCAAAACTAAAACTGAGTTTTCTCTCAAAGGTAGGATAGGCTAAATCCAAGACGGTTTTAACCTTACTCTCTATACCTTTTTGGCCAATAATAGTCAGAGGTCTTGTTCGACCTAACTGCCAGAGGCGAAGAAAAAGAAGAGGAAGACCGAGAAAATGGTCTCCGTGAAAATGAGATATCCAAATAATATCAAGCTGCTCTGGTTGCTCAACTATACGAAAATATTGATGCGGGACTGAAAAGCCACAGTCCAACAAAATTCTAAGTCCATTGCCGGTTGTAATCAGAGAGGAACTGTTGCCGTGCGCGGTATCACAGGCCTCCCCGACTCCGAGAAAGAAAATTTCCACCGTCGCTGCTCCCTTGTTACGTTTTCCACACTTTGCTGTTCATGGGGAAGATTCCTTGCGAATGGGCTGGCCCTCTGCCGGAGATATGAGACTGCTGTTCTTATCCTTTCTGTTTCTTACTATAGGTGTTTTTACCTAGTGAAGCAAGTTGCTTTCGTAGATAAAAACACCCTACTAGACGCTTGGCAGGATAAGTTCATACTGGTGAGCCTGCGGAGCAAGGGCCTCGGAGGAAAGATTTGAAAAAGAAAAAAGCCATTTTTCTAATTGCTTACATTGGTCAAGATTGTTTTGAATCAATTTTTCTCTTTGCCGCTCCCCATGACTATATTTCTCTAAGAGATAGTCAAATCTTTCAGATAAGCTAACGATATTATCGTGAAGAACACGCTTATCTGCATAATAGACGATTTCTGGCGCAGAAAAAACACCTTTCTGATAGCGCACTGGATTAAAGTCAGCCAGAATCACATGTTCAGCAACGATGGCGGCGATTTCTGGGAAACCTAAACTGTGGCAAATCTCCGCGCCGGTTTTGGCATGGTCGCAACCAGTTTCTAAACAAGGGGTTTTGGCAATATCATGCAACAGGGCACCACTAATACAAAGCTGGAGATCAGGCGGCATCTTGCTTGTCTGCTTCAGCCTTTCCCCCAGTAGTCCAGCAATCTTGGCAACAACAAAGGAATGCTCGCGAATATTGGCCAGCATTTTGTACTGCTTCATTAAGGCAACACAGGTGACAATATCCGGGATATTCATGCCTGCTGACTGAGCTGATGTACGGCCTCGACCGCTATTTTCACCTGCTCTGGTGGAGTCTGGGGTAAAATGCCATGACCAAGATTAAAGATGTGGCCCTTGGCCTCTTTGCCTTCAGCCAGAATAAGAGCAATGCGCTTTTCTAGCTCTTCTTTGGGAAGAAAAAGAGCGATTGGATCAAGATTACCTTGCAGGATATGATTGCCAGCCAGTCGAGCAGCCTTGTTCAGCGGCAGCCGCCAATCAAGGCCCAGCACATCCGCACCAGAGGTCTTGCACGATTCAAGCAGGGTTGCTCCGTTATTAGCAAAATAGATGATTGGCACGTCGGTCATCTGGCGCAGATCAGCAATAATCGCTTGAACATAGGGCAAGGCAAAACGTTCAAAATCATAAGGAGTCAGCACCCCGGCCCATGAGTCAAAAATCTGCAAAACCTGCGCCCCTGCACGGGCCTGTGCTTGCAGATAGAGGCTGGTGCAGCGCGTGATCTTCTCCAGCAAAGCATGATACAGAGTTGGTTCCTGATAGATCATCCGCTTGGTTTCTAAAAAGACCTTGGAAGAACCGCCTTCAATAAGATACGTGGCCAAGGTGAAAGGCGCGCCAGAAAAACCGATCAGCGGCACCTTGAGGGCGCGGCGCAGAAGACGGATAGTTTCTAAAACAAAGGGAACTGTTTCTTCTGGTTCTGGTACGATGAGTTGCTTAACCGCAGCCTCTGTTCGTACAGGATCAGGAAAGACCGGCCCTCGGTTCTCATGAAACTCCAGCTTCAGTCCCATTGCCTCCATTGGGATGAGAATATCTGAGAAGAGAATCGCTGCATCAAAACCAAAAATATCTACTGGTTGCAGGGTGACTTCTGTGCAGAGTTCTGGGTTCTTGCACAGCTCTAAAAAGCTGACCTTGCCACGTATTGCTTGATATTCTGGGAGATAGCGCCCGGCTTGGCGCATGAACCAGACTGGCGTATAATCAGTTTGCTCACCTCGGCAAGCGCGTAAGAAAGTGTCGTTCATAAACAAAAATATTGTAAGGGCAAATCTTGTATTCACCCTTGAATGTGTTCGATAACAGGGCGATCACAAGGATCGTCCCTACCTGTCGTATTGAAACGATAAAATCAGCTCTTTGGCTGATACGCACAAAATGGCTCTTGGGCCAGATAGTCGCCGCTGACTGCGTAGGCTCTGGCTCGGCAACCACCGCAGACATTGACATACTCACAACGTCCACAGTTTCCTTTATAGCCCTTGAAGTCACGCAATTCCAGAAAAAGTTCTGACTGCTCCCATATTTCTTGAAATTTTTGCTCGCGGATGTTACCTGCGCTCTTGGGGAAATAACTGCATGGCAGGACGTTACCATCCACATCAATCAGGCAGATGAGTTGTCCTGCTAAACAACCTTTTGAGCCACCCGTGGAAAATTGCAGACTTCTACGTTTGAACTTCTCGCCTTCTTGCTTGGAACGCTGGAGGACAATTCGATAATACTGAGGGGCACAGGTTGGCCGGACAAGCAGTTCCTGCTCTTCCTTTTCCATGTCATAGTGCCAGTTAAGAATGTCTTCGTATTCTGAGGCAGGAATCAGCTCTTCCATAATCTCCTCGCCTCGGCCCGTTGGCACAATCATAAACAGATACCAAGCCGTTGCGCCAAGGCTTTTCACCAGCTCATAAAGTTTTGCAGCCTCTTCTTTGTTGCGCTGAGTGAAGGAGGAATTAACAAGGAATTTGATACCATGCTCATTAAAGAGACGAATAGCGTTCATCGTGCCGTCGAATGCGCCGGGCTGATTGCGGAAATCATCATGCACGGCGGCGGTTGAGCCATCAAGACTAAGGGAAACCATCTTAATGCCCGCCTCTTTGATCTTGTCGCAAATTTTCTGAGTAACCAAGGTACCGTTGGTCGCCAAGCACATCCGCAGGCCAAGTTCAGTACCATAACTGGCAATGTCAAACACATCGGCCCGCAAGAGCGGCTCACCACCAGAAAGCACGACCACTGGATTGGCATAGGCTTTAATATCATCCAGCACCCGCTTGGCTTCAGCAAGAGAACAGTCAGCATGTCCAACCACGTCCAAGGTAGAGGAAGAACGGCAGTGAACACAGTTAAGGTTACAGCGGCGGGTGATTTCCCAAGCAATCCATTTTGGTTCAAAATCCATTACAGCGGGCCTCTGTGATCAGATATTCAGGCTTTTGTAGGCCGGATAAAAAAACTATTTGCAGAAAGAGGAAAGAACTCACTATATTCTTCCTACGGCTAAGGGTCAACCGCTTTGTGCGCTGCGCAATTTTGCGTTGGCGAGCATCCAGAAAAAATGATTCATATTGAGGAGAGCATTCATGCAAGAAATCAAAACCGTAGTTACTCCGGTGGATTTTTCCGATAACGCCAAGATGATCGCTGACTCTGCTACTTATGTGGCAGGAAAATTCGGCGCAGAGCTGCATCTGATCTTTGTGGTGCAAAACTTTGAAGACTATTCTGGTTTTTTTGTTCCACCAGTCAATCTGCCGAGCTTGGAGCAAGAATTGCAGGATTCTGCCCAACACAAGATGGAAGAATTTGCTGAAAGTTGTCGTGCAACTGCTACTGCTGCTGGGGTTTCTACGCTGCGCCACAAGGTGATTGTTGGTGATGTGGCCGAGGAAATTTTACAATATGCGGAAGATGTTAAAAGCGGCTTAATTGTGATGGGTACTCACGGCTACAAGGGACTTGAGCGGATCATGTTTGGTAGTGTAGCAGATAAGGTGGTCAAAAGTGCTTGTTGTCCAGTGATGACCATCAATCCATATCGCAAGGGATGTCAAAAGAATAAGGAATAACTGATGCGTTTTCGTCCCTGCATAGATCTGCACGAAGGTCGAGTCAAGCAGATTGTTGGCTCGACCCTGCACGACAGCGGTACAAGCGAGCTGCGTACCAATTTTGCCTCTGATCTTCCTCCGTCTTGGTATGCTCGTCTCTACCAAAAAGACAATCTAACTGGCGGTCACATTATTATGCTGGGGCCGAACAACGAGGCAGCCGCAATGGATGCTTTGTCTGCTTGGCCGGGCGGTCTTCAGCTTGGCGGCGGCATTACTGATGCCAATGCCGAGCAATGGTTAGAGCGGGGCGCAGCGCATGTTATTGTGACTTCTTATGTCTTTCATGATGGCCAGCTCGACTTTAGCCGGTTAGAGCGGCTGTGCCAGCTCATTGGCAAAGAGCGGCTAGTGCTCGATCTGAGCTGTCGCTGGCAAGAAGATGGCTATTATGTAGTCACAGACCGCTGGCAGAAATTCACCAAGTTGCGTGTCAGCCGCGAGCTGCTGACTGAACTGGCCGCAAGTTGCGCTGAGTTTCTTATTCATGCTGTGGATGTGGAAGGCAAGTGCATGGGCGTGGATGAGCGGCTGCTGGCTTTGCTGGCTGAGGCAAATGCGCCCGTGCCTGTCACTTATGCAGGCGGAGTCAGTAGCATGGCTGATCTGGAACTCATCCGCAAGGCAGGACAAGGACAGATTGATGTGACTGTAGGCAGCGCACTGGATATTTTCGGCGGCAGTGGCTGTACGTATGAAGACGTGGTGAAGTTTTGTCGGTAGAATGAAAGAAGATAGCAAAAAGTTGACGGTTGCGAAATAGTGGAAGTGTATTATAGATAAAAACTCTGCTTAATCAATTTTGCGGTTATCAGCAGAGAGAAAGCGGCAGCCTGCATTTCAGTTGCGAGTCATAGCAAAAAGAATGCGGATGATTATTTTTTCATTGCGGACTTTCGCAACAAAGAAGCGCAGCCTTTCAGGAAGAAATTCTTATTGCGCAAGATAACATACGCCAGCCGCTGTTTAGTGCGGGCGTGAAAACAAAAGAAAGCAGGAGGGTGCAATTATGCTGACACGAAGCATTCCTAAGCTGTTACAGGAAGCCGGAGAGGTGCGGAAGGCTCTGGAAAAGATCGGAGACGGTCTGCCTGCCGAGATTTCAGCGGCAGAGATGGAAACAAAGATTACTGAGCTGGAAACAGTGGTCGGTGAGGTGGATGCGCTGAACGCTGAAAAAACGCGGTTAGTCAATGTCAAAGGAGACAAGGCCGAGCAACTGAGCGATTTCATTGTGCGGGCGCGCTCTACGGTCAAGGGGATTTTCGGGGCTGACTCCTCGGAATATGACATGGTCGGCGGCACCCGGTCGAGCGAGCGGAAGAAACCAAAGAGGGATACCGGGAAAACGGAATAAGGAAAGGCGCAAGTTGGGGGGAACGATTCCCCCCGACTTGTAGCGGAAAAATTGATGAATAGGAAAAAACGAGTGAACAAAGTATTGGTTGTTCTTCTTCTCGCTGTTATTTTTTGTGTCCATGAGGTAGCTGCCAAGCCTGTCAAAGAAGAAGAGGCGAAGCAATTTGCCAAAAACTGGGTCTTGGAGAAGTGGAAGAAGAAAGTTGACCAAGTCAGCACGAAAGAAAAAGCAGCGGCGCAGCAATACGGCACAGAAGGCAATCTATATTACGTTATTTCCTTTCCTCAAGGCGGCTGGGTAATTATCTCTGGTGATGATGTGGCCTATCCCGTCATTGCTTTCTCACCTACCGGCACTTATTCCGAGCAAAACCGTCCCATTCAGTTTCAGGAATGGATGGAAAATGTCAAAAAAGACATTGCCAGCGCGATCAAAGCGAAACATACTCCGCAGCCGAAAGCAGCAGCGGCATGGAAGCATTTTAACGTCAGTGCAGACAGCTTTGCTCCGAAAGATTTTTCATCAGTTTCGGAACTAAGCTCGGCAACTGCAGGCCCGCTTTTGTCAACAACATGGGATCAAGGTAAATACTATAATCAGTCTTGCCCTATAGCGATTGCTGGCCCAAATAGTCATGTATGGGCAGGATGTGTTGCAACGGCGATGGCCCAAGTCATGAAATATTACAACTATCCTCCAACTGGCTCTGGCTCGCATTCATACGTTCATCCGACCTACGGCCTCCTGTCTGCAAACTTTGGCACAACCACCTACAACTGGAATTCAATGCCCAATTCCTTGTCAGGATACAACTCAGATGTAGCCAAATTGTTGTATCACGTTGGTGTTTCTGTGGATATGAATTATGCGCCTGACGGGTCTGGGGCATACACAAGTGATACGGTTTATGCGCTAAAAACATATTTCAAATACAGCAGCTCTCTTGCGTATATTTGGAAATCTAATTATTCAACAAATGATTGGACAGCTCTTTTAAGAACAGAATTGGATAACCAGCGGCCAGTTCTGTATAGGGGAGAAGGGCCTGACGGTGGCCATGCGTTTGTTTGTGACGGATATTCTGGTTCTGATTATTTTCATTTTAATTGGGGATGGAGCGGATATGCTGATGGATATTTTTACTTAAATAGTCTTACACCTGGAAGTTATGAGCTTTCTTCCTTGCAAGCTGCGGTTATTGGCATCAGCCCGCCGTTTCCAGTTGGCTCTTTCGACAGTGCAAGTTGCGATTCATTGGTTGGCTGGACAAAAGACCCGGACACCATAGCATCTATCGACGTTCACTTCTATGCAGACGGCCCTGCTAGTACAGGCACCTTTCTTGGCAGCACAACAGCAAATATTTATCGGGCTGATCTTTCCTACACCGACAAAAATCATGGTTTTTCCTTTGCCACACCTTTTAACCTGAAGGATGGGCAGACGCATCAGATTTATGTCTATGCCATTGATGATCAGGGCGGCACCAATCCCCTGCTGACCAACAGTCCAAAATCAATTCAATGCAGCCCAATAAACGACCTGACCGTGATCAGTCCGTCAGCCAGCAAGACCAATCTTGCACCAAGCGAGAGTTTTACGTTTTCTGCTACGGTGAAGAACAGCGGCACCGCCTTTGCCTCCGCCAGCATCCTGCGCTGGTACCGTTCCAGCGATGCAACAATCAGCACTGCGGACACTCAGCTCACCAGCAAAGTAGTAGGAATATTGGGCGCAAACCAAACTTCAGCACAAAGCGCAACCTTGATTGCTCCTGCTGCAACTGGAACGTACTGGCTTGGAGCCTGCGTTGATGCAGTCAGTGGTGAGGCAAGCACCACAAATAACTGCTCTACAGGAGTCCAAATTACCGTAGCAGCAACTGCAAAGCCGGACTTGACCGTGATCAGTCCATCAGCCAGCAAGACTGATCTTGTGCCAAGCGAGAGCTTTACGTTTTCTGCCACAGTCAAGAACAGCGGCACCGCCTCTGCCGCTGCAAGCACTCTGCATTGGTACCGTTCAACAGATTCGACCATCAGCACTGCGGACACTCAGCTCACCAGCAAGGCTGTTGGTGCTTTGAGCGCAAACCAGACTTCAGCTCTGAGCGCGACCTTGACTGCTCCTGCCACAATAGGAACGTACTGGCTCGGTGCTTGCGTTGATGCGGTCATTGGTGAGGCCAGCTCCACGAATAACTGTTCTACTGGTGTCCAACTCACCGTAGCAACAACCGAAAAGCCAGATTTGACCGTGACGAGCATTACCTCTCCGGCAACAGTCGAATCCAGAGAACCGTTGAGCATCACAGCGCAATTCAAGAATCAGGGTGCTGCAAACGCGCTGCAAACTTCAGCCAATGTCTATTATATGAATATTGCAGCGCAAACAACCAGTTCTGTCCATTATGAAAATATTCCTGCGCTGGCGGTCAATCAAACACTGGCGCGGACAATGGGCATCAATGCTCCTTGCAAGACAGGAGACTACTTCTTGGCTGTGTGTATCAATCCGGGAGGGAATGTTGAATCTGATCAGAACAATAACTGCGCGATGAACAGCTTGACAGTGACAGGTGAGTGTCAACAGAGAGACGTGCTTCCAGCAATACAACTGCTGCTTCAATGAGCTTCATTCCCAGATTCAGTTACGATCTGGGAATGAAGTAGATCCTCTTACTTCGCAGGCATTGCGGCTATTTCTGCTTCAGCAGCAGTCTTAGCATCGCCTTCTGGATTCAGGGACAGAATCCATTTGGCCAAATCAGCTGCGATATCTTTTGCCCCAGCTTGAGGAGGCATCATACCAGCACCCCAAGTACCTTTAACGCCTTCGACAATGTTCTTTTCCAAAGTAGCAGCACCATCTGCCTTATCTTTGTAAAACAAGCCGATTGCGTTGAAGGATGGACCCATTGCCTTCTTGTCAAGCTGATGACAAGCTACACAAGCAACGCCCTTATCGGTCATGAGCTGCTTGGCCGCATCAAAATCTTTGATGTCTGCCGCAGCAGCATTTGAGGCAAGGAACATACCAAGAGCAGCAATCGCAAACAAACCACTTGCTAAAGACTTCATTTTAAAGCTCCATTAATTAAGAGGGATTCATAAAGTATCACGTCAACATTGACGTAGGATGCAAGAATATACCCTAAAACATAACAGTAGGCAAATCTAAAGTAGATATATATTAGCGAAGTGAAGACAAAACATCTTGACAGCAACGAATAACTTTATTTGCAAAACAAAGGCACCTGTTTAAGCAGCAGGTATCTTCTTGGATAGTCTCTTAAATCCTGTTCCTAAGACAAAGACCTCGCGGCTCTCAGTGCGAGAACTTTGCGGCTTCATCACCCGCACATCCGCAAAGAGCGGTTTGCATTCCTGAACAAAGGCAGGGAAATCTTCTCCCTGAAAGACCTTGCAGTAGAAGCTGCCGTTCTCGTGCAGAAGTAGCCCGGCCAGTTCCAAAGCGCGGCGCACCAGCCGCAAGGAGTGCTGGTGATCAGCAAAGCGATTGCCAGTAGTAGCAGGGGCCATGTCGCTGATCAGCACATGAAAGCCCGGCCACTGCTTGCGCAACTCAATAATCAATTCATCAGAATAGACATCTTGGCACAGCCAGTGGATCTCAGCATGATCCTTTGGCGTGGGAATATCCGTGTATTGAATGTCCACACCAACCACTAAGCCAGCACTGCCAATGGTCTTGGCTGCGTATAAACTCCAGCTTCCTGGATGACAGCCTAAGTCTAAAACGCGCTGCTTCTGCTTGAGGAACTTGTGCTTCTTCTGGGCCTCCTCTAGTTTGTAAACGGAGCGGGCTGGGTAGTTTTCCTTTTTGGCCTTATGAAAGTAATAGTCTTGTTCTTTACGCATGAGAAGGACTCACGAATTGGGGTTAGCAGCAATGGTAGAGGCCAAGGCCAGAGCATCGGCACGGGTGCTGATTGTCTGTTCCATCTGCGCCTCTTCGATACTCTCTAAGATGGTGCGGAACAGCGGACTCGGCACAAGGCCCAGCTCATTGATCAGATCATGACCCGTGAGCAGTGGTGGCGCAGTCTGCACTGGCCTGACATGCTCTTGCTGAATGTGCAGCAGATGAGCAAAGAGGCCAGAAACCTCCTCTTCAATGGCTTCTGGGCTGGTCTCGCCCTTGCCTGCCAAGGCATCAGCCATTGCCAGCAAGAACAGAGCCGGAAGCTGTTCGCCCACCTCACGAAGCAAGCGCAGGCAGGCCCGCAGGGTGAGTTTGCCTTGTCGCTGATTATTAGCAAGGAAAAAGGGGCGCATGTGCCAAACAATCAGGCTGGCTGTAGCTTCGGTGTCTTCTCGTGAGCGACGCAGGCGACGGGAGATGGCAGTGAAGAGCTTTGCGCCGCGCAGGTCGTGGTTATAAAAGGTGATACGCTCGCCCTGCCCTTCTTCCTTCGTGCCAAAGCAAACCGGCTTACCAACATCATGGAGCAAGGCGGCCCACTTTACCTGTATCAATCGCTTAGGCTGTTCAGTTAAATAGTCCTGCATGACCGGACTGCTTGCCGCAAAATAACCGGGTAGGTCAGCTAATGCCAGCTCAATCTGCCGCAGGGCCTCTAAGCAGTGCTCAAAGACATCCAAGTGATGGCTGGCAGGTTGAGCCATACCAACGCCGTCCTGTAGCTCTGGCAAGAGTTCCCAGAGCAGGCCGCAATCGCGCAGACCAAGAAAGGCAGCGTGTGCCCGGTTCGTGGCCATGATTGCATCTAGCTCATACGCAACCCGTTCCTTAGACACCTTGTTGATGAACGGAGCATACTGCTGCACCTGCGCTAGGGTCTCTTGTTCTACGGCAAAGCCAAGAGCCGCAGCAAAGCGGAAGACACGCAGCAGGCGCAAGGGGTCATCTGTGAAACTCTTGGCTGAAGCCACCCGGATGCGCTGTTCTTCAAGATCAGTGAGGCCCGCAGTAGGATCAAAGACGGGCAGGAAGGGCACGCTGTGTTCATGCAGGAGCGTATGCAATGGCGCTGCCAAGGCATTGACGGTAAGGTCACGGCGGCGCAGGTCATCTTCAATACAGGCTGCACCCTGCCGAAAGGCCGAGAAGTCCAGCACGATGTTCTGTGGTGTAACAATGCGGAAGGTCTCTTCTTCTCGGCCCAGCTCTACACAGGCACCACCAGTGAGTTGCCGGAGTCGCTCGGCCCATTGCTTTGGTTGACTGGCAACAGTCAGGTCTATATCACCGGGCTTGCGCCCTAAGAACAGATCGCGGACTGTGCCGCCAACCAAGTAGATTTCGCCACCCAGCTCACGCTGCACTGTGGCCAGCTGATCGAGTAAAGCAGGTGGGAACAAAGCCACGACTTGTTCCACTGCAATGTGCTTAGGCAGGGTCATAGTATTCAAGCTCGACATAGATAGTTATTCCTTGTTGCCGCTCCGCTGCATAAATCAATTGATAAGGCAGTCGCTGCTCTTTACGCTGTTTGTATATGCCCCCCGAAACAGATGGTCACCAGATCATCACGCGATGCGCAAAGAGAAGACCGCTCGGTCATCTCCCCAGATCATCACTCGATAGTCTTATGGAGGATCACTCGATGATCTATAAGACCATCACTCGATCATCGTTTTGATCATCACTCGATGATCTATAAGACTATCACTCGGTCATCTATTCCGAAGATCACTCGATCATGTCATCTCCCTGCCCGCCGGTCGCAGATTTCTTTAGCTTGCTGGATATAAAGACTACGTAGGCAGGGACTACTCCTCCCACTCGCGCTCGTCCCGTGCCAAGAGAGCTACTGAAGCCACTGGCCCCCAGCTTCCGGCAGGATAGGGCTTGAGCGGCTCGCTGGTTCGCGCCCATGCCTCTTGAATGGAGTCAATCCACTGCCACGAGCGTTCCACCTCGTCGCGGCAGATAAACAGGGCCTGCTTGCCTTGCATGACCTCCAGAATGAGCCGCTCATAAGCCCCGGCAATCCGTTCCTTGCCAAAGGCTTCCGAGAAGCTCAGGTCAAGCATAGACCGCTTGAGATGCAGGCCGTCACTCAGGCCCGGCACCTTGTTGAGCATCTCAATCTCCACGCCCTCGTCTGGCTGGAGGCGGATAATCAGCTTGTTGGCTGGCAGCTTGCGGCAGTTACCAGTAAAGATGTTGTGCGGCAACGGCTTGTAGTTGATTACCACCTCAGAGCGTTTGCAGGCCATTGCCTTGCCAGTGCGCAGATAGAACGGCACTCCGGCCCACCGCCAGTTGTCTATATCCACCCGAATCGCCACAAAGGTCTCGGTGATAGAGGCAGGATGCCCGCCCTGCTCTTCCAAGTAGCCAGGCACTGCCTTGCCCTTGATAAAGCCTGGCCCGTACTGGCCGCGCACCACCCGCTTATCCACGTTTTTGGCCGTGATGGGCCGTAATGCCTTGAGCACCTTGAGCTTCTCAGTGCGCAGGCTGTCATCGTTCAGGTTGACGGGCGGCTCCATGGCCACAAGAGTGAGGATCTGCATCAGATGATTCTGCACCATGTCACGGAGCTGGCCTGCCTGATCAAAATAGCCCCAACGACTGCCAATGGCGACCTCTTCCGCCACCGTGATCTGGACATGGTCAATGGTGTTGTGATCCCAGTTGGTGGTGAAGATCGAGTTGGCAAAGCGCAGGGCCAGCAGATTCATGACCGTCTCTTTGCCCAAGTAGTGGTCAATACGATAGACCTGATTCTCGCTAAAGACCGTGGCCACCAAGTCGTTGATCTCTTGTGAGGTAGCCAAGTTGCGGCCAATCGGCTTTTCTAGCACTACTCTGGTTGTTGGAGTCACCAGCCCGGCCTGGGCCAAGCCAGTACAGATCGGGCCAAAGAGCGAGGGCGCAACGGAGAAGTAGCTGACAAAGACCCGCTCCTGTGGATTGACCACCTCCAGCAAGCGGATGTATTCCTCTGGCACATCAAGGTTGATTAGCACATAGTGCATTCGGGCCAAGAGCCGCTCGACCGTCTCGCTCTCCAGCGGTTCACTGATAAAGCTCTGGAGTTTGTGCCGCACCTCCTCCAAAAAGGCTTCTTGGCTGAGGTCATGCCGGGCCACGCCAATGATGCGTGTTTCTGGATGAAGCAGGGCAACCTTTTCCAGTTGGTAGAGGGAGGGTAGCAGGTTGCGCTGGGACAGGTCGCCCAACACACCAAAGATCGTGAAGTCGCAAGGAGGCTTTTCCATAACTGGTTGTCTTTTTGTTCAACAGATTGTGCGGAGCAGTACAACTGCTTGGGCACTAATGCCTTCGCCACGGCCAGTATACCCCATACGCTCTGTTGTTGTCGCCTTGATATTGATCTGCTCTGCGCCACAGACAGCGTTGAGATTGGTCTGCATAGCCGGAATGTGCGGGGCCAGCTTGGGTTGCTGGCAAATCAGGGTGATGTCTGCGTTGATGATACGCATCTTACGCGCTTTAACCAAGTCCATGACCAGTTCTAGGAGTTTAAGGCTGTCCGCGCCTAGGTACTGCTCGTCCGTGTCTGGAAAGTGACGGCCGATATCGCCTTCGCCCAGTGCGCCCAGCAGCGCATCCATTAAGGCGTGTGTTAATACATCCGCGTCTGAGTGCCCTGCCAAGCCAAGATGATAGGGCAACTCCACTCCGCCAAGAATCAGCTTCCTTCCTGCAACCAACCGGTGGGCATCAAAGCCCTGACCAATGCGCATAATCTCTTCCTTCTGCCGCAGCAGCCCGGCCGCAATCCGTAGATCAGCGGGTCGGGTAATCTTGATGTTTTCCTCACTGCCCATGACCACGGCCACAGGAATGCCCGCGTGTTGCAGCAAGGATGCTTCGTCTGTACCACAAAAGCTGCTGGCCTGCTTGTATGCTTGTTCCAGTAGCTCCCGTTGCATACCTTGCGGCGTCTGGGCTTGCCAGAGCTGGGCACGGTCAATGGTGCGGCTGATGAGATTATCCGCAACTTCTTTCAGGGTGTCCTTGACCGGCACCGCCGCTATCACGGCCCCGTGCTGTTCTATGCCAGCCAAGCAGCGGTCAATAATCGCAGCACTGACCAAGGGGCGGGCACCGTCATGCACTAAAAGGCGCGCAACAGTAGCGGGTAGGGTCTGCAAACCATTGTAAACCGAGTCCTGCCGTGTCGGGCCGCCGGTGGTGAAAAGCAGCTTCTCCGAGCTAAGATAAGGACGAAGCACGTCTTGACCAAACTGGAGCTGGTCTGGCGGCAGAACAACGACAAGCACACTCAGCAAAGGATGATCAAGAAAAACGCGCAGGGTATGCACCAAGATAGGCATTCCAGCCAAGGAAAGAAACTGCTTGGGCTGCTGCGCGCCCATGCGGCTGCCAAACCCGGCCGCAGGGATAATAACGCCGAAGTCGGCTTGTGGGTTGGTATTCATAGCTTGTAGTTGTTGGGAAGGGGAAAGCAGATCAAGCGCAACATCGACAGCATATTCCTGCGGCCCAGACAGCCAACTTCTCGCGGAAGATCTTGGCATTGTGGCGGATGTCCACTGGAAAGGCTGGATGAATGAGGAAGGTATCGATCTTAGCAGTAAGCGGATTGGCTAGAGCGAGCTGGCGCAGTTCGGCAAAGAGCTGCTGCTCGTTTGCTGTCTTTTCGTATAACTCGACAATCAGGACAGGCTGTTGTGCTCCCGCTTGGCCAATACCGACCAAGGCAGAACGAAAGACCTGCGGGTGCTCGTTAAAGATGGCCTCGCAGCAGACACTGTAGAGCGGGCCATTGGCAGTCAGCACGCGGTGCGCCTTGCGGCCACAAAACCAGAGCCTACCCTGCTGATCAAAATAGCCCATGTCACCCATCCGGTGCCAGAAACCGCTCTCATCCGAGACTTTGGCCAGCTTGGTCTCCTGCTCATTCTGGTCATAAGCCCGTGTCACCACCGGCCCTTTGACCGCAATCTCCCCAATGCTCTCTGCTGGCAGCGGTTCGGCCTCGCGCCAGTCTGCCAGCGGGCAGTCAAGCGGCATGATGATCTCAATCGTCATGCCGGGCAGCGGACGGCCCACGCAAGTGCCTTTGCCAAGGCGGGTCTGCTCCCATGTTTCACTGAGAATCTCTTGGCCAGTAATAGAGGCTGAGGGCAGACTTTCGGTCGCACCATAAGGCGTATAAACCGTGCCATCTGGCGGAATGATAGCCTGTACCCGCTCAATCAGCTCACCCGGAACTGGCGCACCTGCCATCAGTATCTTACGTACTGGCAAGGTAATCTTCTGTTCAATACAATGGCGACTGACCACGTTCCAGATTGCGGGCGAGCCAAAGGAATAGGTCACTTGCCAGTCCTGAATCGAGCGGACAAACTTGGCTGGGTCAACCTTGGCTGGCCGGGTCGGATCCATGTCAGGAATCACTGCGGCCGCACCAAGAGCAGTGGCAAAGAGGCCAAAGAGCGGGAAGCCAGGCTGGTCAATATCGCCGGGGCCAATGCCGTAGTAGTCGCGAATGAACTGAAGCTGGTTGTAAAAGATGCCGTGCGTGTACTGCACACCCTTGGGCGGGCCAGTCGAGCCAGTGGTGAAGATGACTGCGGCCAGCTCGTCCTCGCTAGTGCTTACGGCAGTGAAATCCTCGGCTGCGTTCTTGTCTAAGTTGACTCCCAACAAACCAGCCAACGAAGGGCCAATGCAGATGCGGCTGCGGACGCTGGCAAAAGGCTTGTGGAACAGGCAGGCGACAAGCTGCACCGGTGGAATGGCGATCAGCACAGCAGGCTTAACCGTACCAATGCAGCGGAGCAGATTCTTGTAGCCCATGCCCGGATCAATCAGAATCACCACTGCGCCGAGCTGGAACAGAGCAAAGGTCAGGCTGATGAAGTCTAACGAGGGCCGCACCATGAGCATGACTCGGTCGCCGCGCTGCACTCCTTGGGCTTGCAGGGCATTGGCATGACGGCAACTTGTAGCCAGCAGCTCGCGGAAGCTCCATTGCTGGTACTGGCCATTCTTGCCGGTGACAAGGGCGAGCGCATCGCCCCGCGTTGCAGCAGCCTCATGCAAGGCCGCGCCGATGTTGCAGTTGGTCATAGAAACCTATAATGAAAAATTCAACTGAATCCGCCTTATCCTAGCTTTCTCTATGCAATGCTGCAAGGTTAAAGTCAGCCTCGTTCATGACATATCTCTAAAAAATACTTTCCCTTCATTAGGTCAGAGGATATGCTTAGACCAGACTTTACTGCTAATACTCTCGGAAGGAACAGACTATGAATATTGAGAAACTACTTGGTAAGTTGCTTGAAGAAGCTGTGGGTTCTAGCGGAGGCCAGCTCCTTGGCAGAACAAGCAACTCTTACGGCAAAAAGAAGACGTATCAAAATCAATCCGTCACAGGCTCGTTGCTTGGTAGCCTGACCAGTCAACTCAGTTCTGGCAAAGGACTGATGACCGCTATTGGTCTTGGCGTTGGTGCGTATGAGATATTCCGTAACAATGGCCAAGCACAGCCACAGGCAACAGCCGCCCCGCAGAACTGGGCTTCGGCTTCGGGAATGCCTGCAAGTCCTCCGCCACCTCCCCCGCCACCTTCTTCAGTACCTGCGCCGGTAATGCCTGCGACTTCTGCTATTTCAGATGATCAAGAACTAGCCTGCCGCTTGATCAGAGTGATGATTGCGGCTGCGTATGCTGACGGGACTATGGATGCTGATGAGGAAAAAGCAATTCTTGATCGTCTACGAGGTGTTGAGCTTTCCCAAGAAGAGAAGATGTTTTTGCTGAATGAGCTGCACCATCCCCGTACCATTGCCGAGCTAACCCAAGGCATTAACGATCTTCGCTTGGCACAGGCCATGTATGCAGTGGCACTGTCGGCAATTGTCGTGGATACGGACAGTGAGCGGCAGTGGCTGGATGAGTTGGGCGCAGCCTTAAATCTCAGCCCAGCGATCTGTCGTTTTATCGAAGAAACCGCTTAATAAGCTACTGGAATACTGAAATGCTTTCTCCTAATGAGCTGAACATCAGCAAACCGGTTTCTGCTTGGAACAAAGCAATCAAGGTTGAACCAAGGAAATTCTTTGTCAGTCTTGGCAAGATGGTCGTCGAGGGTGTGTGCCAAGACTGGAGCGACGTTGGCTCGGCTGCCGTGGATGCCCTTGCCGCCCTTGGCGTGAGCAAGAAACCCGAAGAGCTGGCTTGGCAGCTCATTTCCCGCGCACTGTTCGCCG